>NZ_JBEAID010000037.1:0-60265 GCF_040064585.1 Klebsiella sp. CN_Kp113
ATCAGAGAGAACTGGCCGGTTCTTTCTGACGGAGTAATCATACAAGCCCGGACAGATGCGCAGCATCGCCTCCGGGAAATGTGCCGAAGCTGATGCTTCCCGGCTTGCGCTGCGCTTAGCCGGGCTGCAGGCGGGTTCGTAAACTCATACAGCCAAAAGAGATATACCGTTTTCTTATACTTTCAGGCCCGATATTGATCCAGCTTACGCCGAAAGTATGATGAATCTTTAAAATCGTCATACTTTCCTGTCGCTGAGAAAAAGCCTTGTCTATTATCCGCACCACCCTGCTGGCGCTATTCGCCTGCGCCCCGTTGCTGGCCTGCGCCGCGTCCAATGAAATCACCACCGCCTGGCCGGTCAACGTGGGGCCGCTCAACCCGCACCTCTATACGCCCAACCAGATGTACGCCCAGAGCATGGTCTATGAGCCGCTGGTAAAGTATCAGGCGGATGGCTCGGTGAAACCCTGGCTGGCAAAAAGCTGGACCCACTCGGCGGACGGCAAAGTCTGGACCTTCACCCTGCGCGATGACGTGACATTTTCCAACGGCGAAGCGTTTGACGCCCATGCCGCCGCGGAGAACTTCCGCGTGGTGCTCGATAACCGCCAGCGCCACGCCTGGCTGGAGCTGGTCAATCAGATTGTCGATGTCAAAGCGCTCAGCCAAAACCAGCTGCAAATCACCCTGAAAAGCGCCTATTACCCGTTCTTACAGGAGCTGGCGCTGCCGCGCCCTTTCCGCTTTATCGCCCCGTCGCAGTTCAAAGACAATGAGACCCTGCACGGCATTAAAGCGCCGATTGGCACCGGTCCGTGGGTGCTGAAGGAATCAAAACTCAATCAGTACGACGTGCTGGTGCGTAACGATCGCTACTGGGGCGAAAAGCCGCAGATTGAAAAGATTACCGTCAAGGTGATCCCGGACCCGACGACCCGCGCGGTGGCCTTTGAAACCGGCGATATTGACCTGCTCTACGGCAACGAAGGGCTGCTGCCGCTCGACACCTTCGACCGCTTCAGCCACAACCCGGCCTACCGTACCCAGCTTTCCCGCCCGATAGAGACGGTGATGCTGGCGCTGAACTCCGCCAAAGCCCCCACCAACGAGCTAGCGGTACGCGAAGCGCTGAACTTTGCGGTGAATAAAAAATCGCTGATTGATAACGCCCTGTACGGCACTCAGCAGGTGGCCGATACGCTGTTCGCCCCCACCGTGACCTATGCCGATATTGGCCTGACGCCGCGCCGGTACGATCCGCAGCAGGCGAAGGCGCTGCTGGAAAACGCGGGCTGGGTCCTGCCTGCGGGTAAGGATATTCGCGAGAAAAACGGCCTGCCGCTGCGCGTTGAGCTGTCGTTTATCGGTACCGACGCGCTAAGCAAATCGATGGCGGAAATCATTCAGGCCGATATGCGCCAGGTTGGCGTGGACGTGACGCTGGTCGGCGAGGAAGAGAGCAGTATTTATGCCCGCCAGCGCGATGGTCGCTTCGGCATGATTTTCAACCGTACCTGGGGCGCCCCCTACGATCCGCACGCTTTTATGAGTTCGATGCGCGTACCGTCGCACGCCGATTTTCAGGCGCAGCAGGGATTAGCCGACAAACCGATTATTGATAAAGAAATCGGCGAGGTGCTGAAAACCACCGATGAAACGCGGCGTCAGGCGCTGTACAAAGACCTGCTGACCCGACTGCACAACGATGCGGTCTATCTGCCCATCAGCTACGTCTCGATGATGGTGGTCTCCAGACCGGAGCTGGGGGCGATTCCCTACGCGCCCATCGCGTCTGAAATTCCGTTTGAACAAATTAAGCCGGTGAAACCCTGATGTTACGTTACGCGATGCGGCGGGTCGCGCTGCTGATACCGATGATCTTCGCCGCCTCGGTGATTATCTTTTTAATGCTGCGCCTGGGCACCGGTGACCCGGCGCTGGACTATTTGCGCCTGTCAAACCTGCCGCCGACGCCGGAGATGGTGGCCTCAACCCGCGCGATGCTGGGGCTGGAGCGGCCGCTTATCGTCCAGTACGGCAGCTGGCTGTGGCAGGCGCTGCATCTGGATTTTGGCGTTTCGTTCGCCACCCAGCGTCCGGTGCTGGATGACATGCTGAGCTTTCTGCCCGCCACGCTGCAGCTAGCCGGCGCCGCGCTGGTGCTGATCCTCCTCACCTCCGTGCCGCTGGGCATCTGGGCGGCGCGGCACCGCAACCGCCTGCCGGATTTTATTGTGCGGATCATCGCTTTTCTCGGCGTGTCGATGCCCAACTTCTGGCTGGCTTTCCTGCTGGTGATGTTCTTTTCGGTTTATCTGCAATGGCTGCCGGCGATGGGCTATGGCGGCTGGCAGCACATCATTCTGCCGGCGGTGTCGATCGCCTTTATGTCGCTGGCGATCAACGCCCGCCTGCTGCGCGCCAGCATGCTGGAAGTCGCCGGGCAGCGTCACGTAACCTGGGCCAGACTGCGCGGCCTGAACGACAGGCAAACCGAGCGCCGCCATATTCTGCGCAACGCCTCGCTGCCGATGATTACCGCCGTGGGGATGCATATCGGCGAGCTGATTGGCGGCACGATGATTATCGAGAATATCTTTGCCTGGCCCGGCGTGGGCCGCTACGCCGTCTCGGCGATTTTTAATCGCGATTATCCGGTGATTCAGTGTTTCACCCTGATGATGGTGATCGTTTTTGTGGTCTGTAACCTGATGGTTGATCTGCTGAACGCCGCGCTGGACCCGCGCATTCGCCGCCATGAAGGAGCGCGCTCGTGAACTTTTTCCTCTCTTCACGCGGGTCCGTCCGCATTTCTTTGCTTATCATCGCCCTGCTGGCGGTCGTTGCGCTCACCAGCCAGTGGTGGCTGCCGTACGATCCGCAGGCGATCGATCTGCCTTCGCGCCTGCTGCCGCCCGGCAGCCAGCACTGGCTCGGTACCGATCATCTGGGGCGCGATATCTTCTCGCGTCTGCTGGCGGCGACCCGCGTATCGCTCGGCTCGGTGATGGCCTGCCTGCTGCTGGTGCTGGCGCTGGGACTCCTCGTCGGGGGCTGCGCCGGGCTTATCGGCGGCCGCGTCGATCAGGCCACCATGCGCGTCGCGGATCTGTTTATGACCTTCCCGACCTCAATCCTCTCTTTCTTTATGGTGGGGGTACTGGGAACCGGGCTGACCAACGTAATTATCGCCATCGCCCTGTCGCACTGGGCGTGGTATGCGCGGATGGTGCGCAGCCTGACAATCTCCCTGCGCCAGCGCGAATTTGTGCTCGCCGCGCGACTTTCCGGCGCGGGACACGTGCGGGTATTCGTCGACCATCTGGCCGGCGCGGTCATTCCGTCGCTGCTGGTGCTGGCGACCCTGGATATCGGGCATATGATGCTGCACGTCGCCGGGATGTCGTTTCTCGGCCTCGGCGTCACCGCGCCAACCGCCGAGTGGGGGGTGATGATTAACGACGCCCGCCAGTATATCTGGACCCAGCCGCTGCAAATGTTCTGGCCGGGACTGGCGCTGTTTATCACCGTCATGGCCTTCAATATGGTGGGCGACGCGCTGCGCGATCGCCTGGATCCTCATCTGATCGCGGAGCACGCCCACTAATGCCGCAACAAATTACACTGCAAAACATCGTCTTACAGGCCGAGCGTCCGCTGGTGCACGGCGTATCATTGACGCTCAAACGCGGGCGCGTGCTGGCGCTGGTTGGCGGCAGCGGCAGCGGAAAATCGCTAACCTGCGCGGCGGCGCTGGGCATTTTGCCTCCCGGCGTACGGCAAACGGCGGGGATGATCCTCGCCGACGGCCAGCCGGTCTCCCCTGGCGAGCTGCGCGGCAGCAAAATCGCCACCATTATGCAGAACCCGCGCAGCGCCTTTAATCCGCTGCACACCATGGCGACCCACGCGCGGGAAACCTGCCGGGCATTGGGTAAACCCGCAGACGACGCCACGCTTACGGCGGTACTGGAAGCCGTTGGGCTGGAGGAGGCGCAGCGCGTCCTGAAGCTTTATCCGTTCGAGATGAGCGGCGGCATGCTGCAGCGGATGATGATTGCCATGGCGCTGCTGTGCGAGGCGCCGTTTATCATTGCCGATGAACCCACCACCGACCTGGACGCCGTGGCCCAGGCGCGCATTCTCGATCTGCTGGCAGGTGTTATGCAAAACCGTGGGCCCGGGATGCTGCTGGTCACTCACGATATGGGCGTCGTGGCGCGGCTGGCGGACAATGTGGCGGTGATGGATAGCGGCTGCATTGTGGAACAGGGGGATGTCGAAAGCCTATTCAACGCTCCGCAGCACAGCATCACCCGCAGCCTGGTGGCGGCGCATCTCGCCCTCTACGGACTGGAGCTGGCCTGATGACATTACTGAGCGTATCCGCGATAACCCATCAATATACCGATTCAACGGTGCTAAAAGAGGTCTCTTTGGCGCTGAAAAGCGGTGAAACCGTTGCCCTGCTGGGACGCAGCGGCTGCGGGAAAAGCACCCTGGCGCGCCTGCTCGTTGGCCTGGAATCCCCCACTCAGGGCAGCGTCTGCTGGCGGGGAGAACCGCTCTCTCGGCTCAATCACGCTAAGCAAAAGGCGTTCCGTCGGGATATTCAGATGGTGTTTCAGGACGCCATCAGCGCGGTGAATCCGCGTAAAACGGTACGCGAGATTTTGCGTGAACCCATGCGACATCTGCTGTCATTGACGAAAGCGGAACAGCTGGCCCGGGCAAGCGACATGCTCAGGGCGGTGGATCTCGATGATAGCGTGCTCGATAAGCGCCCCCCGCAGCTGAGCGGCGGACAGCTGCAGCGCGTCTGCCTGGCGCGCGCGCTGTCGGTTGAGCCGCAGCTGCTGATCCTTGATGAGGCGGTGTCTAACCTCGACCTGGTGCTCCAGGCGGGCGTCATTGGTCTGCTCAAAAAGCTTCAGCGACAGTTTGGCACCGCCTGTCTGTTTATCACCCACGACTTACGTCTGGTGGAGCGTTTTTGCCAGCGGGTGATGGTGATGGATGAGGGGCAAATCGTTGAGACGCAGGTCGTGGGCGACAAATTAACGTTTTCTTCCCACGCCGGTCGCGTGTTACAAAATGCGGTACTTCCCGCCTTTCCCGTGCGCCGTAATAAGGTTTAAAACAGATGCAACGTATCACGATTACTCTTGATGACGATTTACTCGACACGCTGGATAGCCTGAGCCAGCGCCGCGGCTATCATAATCGCTCCGAAGCCATCCGCGATATTCTGCGCGGCGCGCTGGCCCAGGAAAGCGCTCAGGAGCATGGCACCCAGGGCTTCGCGGTACTCTCCTATGTTTATGAACATGAGAAGCGCGATTTAGCCAGCCGTTTAGTTTCCACCCAGCATCACCACCACGACCTCTCCGTCGCCACCCTCCACGTACATATCAACCATGACGACTGTCTGGAAATCGCCGTGCTGAAAGGCGATATGGGCGACGTTCAGCATTTTGCCGATGACGTTATCGCCCAGCGCGGCGTGCGCCACGGCCATTTGCAGTGTTTGCCAACGGAGAAGGAGTCACCCCACTCATAGCCGTGGGATGCGATAAATGACTCTTTAACGCGCGATCGGGACTAACGCCATTATGGCGACTCGTTGGCCCATGCGCCTCGTATCGGTTTTGCCAGCAGGGCAAGAACGGCAATCATGCTGATTTCAATCGAAAACGACCAGCAAATATGTCCGAGGGTTTCGCTCCACAGCTCGTAGCCATTCAGGTTCCACAGCCACCCGGTTTCCCCGTTTAAATAGGCGGGATGCCTGAAGCCCAGCGCGGGAATGAGGAAGCCGTGCATAACGAGAGTAATAATCAGACCATAGGCCGCGCCGTACCAAAGCCGGATTTTCGGCCAGTACGCGGAAATGAAGACATAGAGAAAGGCAAAAGCAAAGCTGAACAGCCAGTGGTAAAGCATGACGGCGCCGGGGATTGTCACCCCCTGATAAACGTAGTCCAGCGAGTGTGAATTAATGCCAAGCCAGCCGAGCCAGGCGTCGATATGCGCCGCCGGGGGCGATATCTCGCCCGCCACGCGGGGCGGCATATTAGCTTCCGTTCCCGACTTCACCAGAGAGCTGATGAACCCTCCAATGAGCGTCGTCCAGATAATAACCTGAAGATTAATCCTGTTTTTCAACATAACAGCGTTCCTCTTAAATATCGCTTATACGATGGGTCACCTCAGTTTTTTCAACCAACAATCTCGCGGGAAATAGCATTTATAACGCATCCATTGCTAAGTATAGTTTGAAAAAATTTTGTTCACCCTAAGAGGGAAAAATCCCCGTATCGCCCTGATCGCAATAAACTTTCGCCTTTTCTCAACAATTAATAAACCACATGAATTATATGCTTGGTTAATCATCTCTCTTCGCGAATAATCAGGCCTCATTTAACGATCTCGTTATGGCGAGGCTCCTGCATAAACATAAGTTACCGCCCTGTTGGTATCGAGAGAGACCACTCAGGGAAATACAGGCTTCCATCGAATCAAGGTGTTGCCAAGGTAACTTCTGACGGCGTTCATGCCGGGCAGATACGTTGTGCAGTGCTAAAACCAGGACGTAGGGATCTGCCTGTGCTCATCCTGTCTTGTTCGCCCCTATGAGTGATTTTTTATAGGGAATTACACCATGTCTTCCATTCAACTGTGCGCCGCACATCAGGCTACCGCAGCGTTCGACGGCGACGCGATCGCCCAGTACATGCGTACCGATTTCATTACCCTGCCGGAACATTTCAGCGTTCATGAAGCGCGTGAGCTGTTCGTTTCTCAGCTGGCCAGCGATGAGATCCCCGGCCAGGTTTTTGTCGTCGCCGGGAAAAAACTGCGCGGCAGTTTATCGATTAAAAAGCTGCTGCAGGAGAGCGATACCGCCCAGTCCATTCGTTATTTAATGGACAGCTGCCTGTTTCGCGTCAGGCCTGACGACCCGCGGCCGCAGGTGGTCGCCGAGCTGGCCGAGCGCGGGCTCGACCTCGTGCCGGTGGTCGAAAAGGGCGAGCTGGTCGGCTGCCTGATGGAAAAAGAGATCGCGCATCTGCTGGAAGATGACGTGACCGAGGATGCTCAGCGTCAGGGCGCGACGCTGCCGCTGGAAAAGCCCTACCTGGAAACCAGCCCGTGGGCGCTGTGGAAAAAACGTTCGGTATGGCTGCTGCTGCTCTTTGTCGCCGAAGCCTATACCAGCAGCGTGTTACAGCATTTTGAGGAAGCGCTGGAGTCGGCGATTGCGCTGGCCTTTTTCATTCCGCTGTTGATTGGTACCGGCGGCAATAGCGGAACGCAGATCACCTCCACCCTCGTGCGTTCCATGGCGCTCGGCGAGGTGCGGCTGCGCGATATGGGGCGCGTAATCCGTAAAGAGGTCTCAACCTCGCTGCTGATTGCCATTACGCTCGGCCTGGCGGGCTGCCTGCGCGCCTGGATGATGGGCATCGGCATGGAGATCACCCTGATTGTCAGCCTGACGCTGGTATGCATTACCCTGTGGAGCGCGGTGGTGTCTTCGGTGATCCCCCTGACGCTCAAACGCGTCGGCATCGACCCGGCTGTAGTTTCAGCGCCGTTTATCGCCACCCTTATCGACGGTACCGGACTGATTATCTACTTCAAAATTGCCCAGTATTTCCTGGGGCTGAACTGATTATTTTGCCCGGCGGGAAGGACTTGCCGGGCTGTTTTATTCCCGCCCGAATATCCGCAATCGCATTAAGCAATCTCAGTAACTCTGGAGCAAGCCGATAAAAAGCGTGTCCTTTTTCCGTTAAGATAACTTTTCTGATATTCCTGCCGCGCTTAATCAGGTTGAAACCCAGTTCATTTTCAAGCGCACATACGCTGGTTGTTATCAACGAAGGCGCAATACTCAGCCGCTGCGATACAAAATGAATACTCCCCTCCCGAACCATAAGCATGAATATCTCCACCTGTGATTTATTCATTGCCGAAACCTCTCCAGATTAACCTTTGGCTTACGTTTTAAGTTGTCCACCGGGCAATGTCAATCGCTACAAGAAAATGCTCCCCGCATATAAATAAAATAAAGTGTGAAGCTCACCATTCGCACATTTAATTATGCATTTCAGCCATTTCATAATTAAATAACCGGCCTCACTTCGGCGTTCAGGTATGTGAAGAACATCACCACAACTCGTTGACCACAAAAACAAAATACACATACATATCAAAGCATTACAAAAAATATTCATCTTGCATGAATGTATGGCACACGCCATGCAATTACCTCCACGTAATCAACACTGGAGATAGTTAAATGACGTACAAAATTTTACTCCCGCAGGAAATCATGGCAGAAGGGAGAGAATATCTGGAAAGCCGCGGTTATCAACTGATTAACGGCTCAGGGATGGAAGAAGAAGATATCATTCGCGACATCGTCGATTGCGACGGTATTATCGTCCGCCTTTCAAAAATGTCCGACCGCGTATTTGAAGCGGCTAAAAAGCTGAAAGTCGTTGCGCGTCACGGTGCCGGTTACGATACGGTCGATCTGGCGTCGGCTAAACGTCACGGCGTCGTCGTATTAAATGCGCCAATTGCTAACAGCATGTCCGTTGCCGAACTGGCCATATTTTATATGCTGCACTGCTCGCGTAATTTCAAGCTGGTACAGGAAAAGATGCTTGAAGATTATTACTGGGCAAAACTGCGCACGCCAAAAGTGGAGCTGGATGGAAAAACGCTGGGTTTAATTGGCGTCGGGAATATCGGTTCACGCGTGGCAATCAAAGCGCTGCATGGCTTTAATATGAAAGTTATCGCCTATGACCCGTATAAAACCCAGCAGCAGATCCCCGAGGGCGTAGAGCTTACCAACGATTTTGACCGTATTTTCAAAGAGAGCGACTTCGTTTCTCTGCACTGTCCGACGACGGCGGAAACCACCGATTTTGTCGGAGAGAAACAGTTTTCCATGATGAAGCCTACCGCCTATTTCATTAATACCGCACGCGGAAAGCTGGTTGATGAAAAAGCGCTGTATCACGCCTTGAGCACCCACGCTATCGCCGGGGCGGGCGTGGATGTTTTAAAGAAAGAGCCGTTTGATGCCAACGACCCGATTTTCTCGCTAAGCAATATCGTGATTGCCCCGCATATTGGCGCCGCCACCATTGAAGCGACCGACAGAGCCTCGCTCCATTCCGCGATTGGCATTGATGAAGTCTTATCCGGTAAGAAACCGTCCTGGCCGGTCCCGGGTTTTTAAGGAGAAAAAAATGACTATTGGTAACCGTATTTTTTTAAAGCGTCCGACCTGCAGCGTCGATCTTCTTAAAGAATTTGAACAGCTCCCGGCGGCGAATATTGCTGACACCATGAACCGTATTGCCGTTCTGGGTAACGGCATTAAACGTATCTCTTCGCCGAAAAAGCCGATTATGGCGGGGTTCGCCATCACCGTGAAAGTCCGCGCGGGCGATAACCTGATGCTGCACGCCGCGCTGGATATGGCGGGTGAGAACGATGTGATTGTGGTCTCCAACGAAGGCGACCGCTCGCGGGCATTAATGGGCGAAATCATGGTGGCCTATGCCCACTGCATGAAAAAAATCGCCGGTATCGTGCTGGACGGGCCTATCCGCGATATCGATGCGCTGTCGGTTCTCGATTTTCCGCTGTTCGCTACCGGCTCCAACCCGGCAGGCCCGTTTAAACAAGGTCCAGGGGAGGTGAACACGCCGATCGCCGTTGGCGGCGTCGCGGTTTGTCCGGGCGACCTGATCGTCGGCGATGCGGATGGCGTGATTGTTATTCCCCTCGGTGACGCAGAAGCCGTACTGAATAAAGCCAAAGAGTATGCAAAATTCGATGCCAGCAAAGTAGAGGCCGCCAAAAACGGCACCGCGAATCGCCTTTGGGTCAAAAAATCACTGGATGAGACCGGCGTTGAGTTTATCGACGACATGTATCGTTAATTTGATTAAATAATATCAGGCCGCGGTGCCCTGACGGGCCGTGGCTTTAAAGCAAAGGTAATAAAAATGCTTTATTTAAAACTCTTGCCCATTATCTTTTTCCCCGTTTTATTTTGGATAATACCGCACCCGGAAGGCGTCTCCGCACCGACCTGGCATATGGTTGGCATCTATCTGGCGATGCTGTGCGGGCTGGTTTTGCGCCCGTTTACCGATGCGGTCATTATGCTGATTATTCTCGGGTTTGCCTCTCTGGTTCTCGACCCCGCTCCCCTGTTTGCCGGTTTTGGCAGCCCTATGGTCTGGTTTATTATCAGCGCCTTTATTATTTGCAAAGCGTTTGTTATTACCGGACTGGGTAAACGTATCGCCTATCTTCTGCTAAAACGTTATGGAAAAAATACCCTCACCCTGGGTTATCTGATGATGGTGACGGATACCGTACTGGCCCCGGCAACGGGTTCAAATATGTCCCGTTCGGGAGGCATTACCTATCCCATCTTCAGGAACATCGCCGAAGCGCTGGGCTCGAAGCCCGACGACGGTAGCCGCAAAATCGGCGCCTATCTGACCATCCTGATGTACGTCGTCTCAATGGGAACCTCCAGCCTGTTTCTGACGGGGATGGCGACCAACTCAATTACCGTCTCGCTGGCCAACGAGATCATGAAGGTGAATCTCGAATGGATGACCTGGTTTAAAGCCGCCGTGGTGCCAGCCGGACTGGTGCTGCTGCTCGCGCCGTGGATACTGTATAAAATCTACGCGCCGGAACTGAAAGTTATCGATAACGTCAATGAAATTGCCGAGAAGGGCCTGCGTGAGCTGGGTCCGGTAAAACGTGAAGAGAAGCTGCTGATCGTGTTCTTTGTCCTGGGCGTGCTCGGCTGGATGACGGGTTCCATCACCGGCATCGCCTTTATTCCCGTCGGCCTGGCGTTCCTCGCCTGTCTGCTGCTTTTCGGCGTGCTGAGCTGGAATGACGTGGTGAGCGAAAAATCGGCCTGGCAGACCTTCGTCTGGTATGGCGCGTTTTATGGCTGTGCGGTTGCCCTATCAAAAGGCGGGTTCTACGTCTTTCTGGTGGACGTTATCAAAAACTATCTCGACCTGTCGCATCTCAATGAAATCAGCGCGATTGCCGTGCTGGTCTTTATCAGCCTTGCCGTCCGCTATTTCTTTGTCTCGAACAGCGCGTTCGTCGTCTCTTTCTATCCGGTACTTTTTACCCTGGGAATGACGACCCAGGCGCACCCGATGTACGTGGCGCTTTCTCTGGCTTTCTCCGCAGGCTATGGTGCACTGCTGACGCACTACGGCAACGGCGCGGGCGTATTTACGTTCTCCAGCGGCTACGTCCCGCAAAAAACGTTCTGGATGCTGGGCACCATCATGGTGGTGGTCAACGTATTAATCTTCTTCCTGATCGGTATTCCTTACTGGAAATTTATCGGCATTTAACGGGAGCATAAAATGAAACTGGATATTCTGATTAAAAACGGTCTGGTCGCCGATCCCGAAGGTCATGATTATATTAATCGTAATATTGGCGTTATCGGCGATCGCATCGTGGACTTAAATACCGTTGACGATTTGCAGGCCGAAACGGTGATTGATGCCGCGGGTTGTATCGTGCTGCCTGGCTTAATCGACTTCCATGGTCATGTTTTTCACGGCGGGACCGCCATCAGCGTCAACCCTGACATCGTATGCTTGCCCAACGGGGTCACCAGCATGGTCGATGCCGGCAGCAGCGGCTGGGTGAATTATCAGCTTTTTCGCAATAGCGTGATTCATCCTGCCATGGTGAAAATCAAAAGCTATTTGAACGTGGTCAACGTCGGGCTTTCCACCCTCGGGGGCGGGCCGACCGGGTATCTGGAAAATACCAATCCGGCGAATTACAACGAGGAGAAAATCGCCCAAACGCTGAATAGCAACAGAGACAATATTCTGGGATTGAAACTACGCTACAGCCAGGATATCGCCAAAGGGAAACAGTACGCCAGCGACCCTCTTCTCTCTACCGTCTCCCTGGCGCGTAAACTGGATACCACGATTTGCGTTCACGTCACGGACTCTCTTCTCTGCGCCGATGAACTGATCCGCTATTTTAATGCCGATGATATTTACGCCCACTGCTTCCACGGTACCGGCCACTCGATTCTCGATGAACAGGGCGAGGTCTATGCGGCAATAAAAGAGGCGCAGACCAGAGGGGTTATCTTCGACTGTTCAAACGGCGTGGCCCACTTTGATTTTCACGTTGCCAGAACCGCCATGGAGCAGGGATTTTATCCCGATATCATCAGCACCGATCTCACCCTGAGAAATAGCTTACGGACGGATAAGGTCTACAGTCTGCTCCACGTCATGTCGAAATATCTCAACATGGGAATGTCCTTCTTCGATATCGTTCGCGCGGTAACCGCCACGCCGGCCCGCTTAATGAAAATGCAGGGACAAATTGGTACCCTGGCGCCCGGCGCTTTTGCTGATATTTCGATTGTTAAGCTGCGAAAAGAGAACGTCATTTTTGAAGATACCCACGGGGTCAAACTCGAAGGTGACCGTTATATCGATAACTGCGCTACCTTATGCAACGGTCAAATTGTCTACCGCCGCCTGCGTTTCTAATCACTAATGACATAGCCTTACGCATTTGCTATGCGTAAGGCTTTTATTCTTAATATCGTATTATATGACCACCCTCATTGATTCTCCCTGTGCTCGCCATATAATAAACATTGCAAACCCAGAACACCTGAGCGAATAATATATGAAGAATAATGAAATTGTCATTTTTTCAGTTTCCAAAACAATAACCCAACGCATCATGAATGTTCTTATTGAGAGGAAGCTCGATGTTCCGGTATATGAGTTTCGTTATTCTGATGTTCTCGATAAAGCGAATGAGATGATCCAGTCCGGCGCTAAGATAATTATTAGCCGAGGCGGCACCGCCGCCCTCCTGCGTAACAATATTAGTATCCCGGTCATTGAGATCGCCCATGATTTTCACGGCGTTTATCGCATTTTACAACAGGCCAAAATCAAATCACAAAAAATCGCCGCGGTTGGTTTCCCCCAATTTTGTAATGCCTTACGTCATTATCAGAACATGACTAACGAAGAGTTTAAAATTTGCCAGGTATACAACCACAATGATATTGAAAACGTTATAAAAAACCTTTCAGAGAACGATTACCATACGGTCATCGGCGGCCTTACGGTTGCTGAAATGGCTAAAAAATATAATCTCAATGCTATTATGGGAGACACCGATAATATTTCGATTGAGCAGGCCATCAATGAAGCCTATAGCCTATTAAAATATCTCAACCGAGAAAATACCAAGCTCATCATGAGCCACGCCGCGCTGAATCAAGCACGTGAGGGCATCATGTGTATTGATCAGTTGGGTGAGATCATAAATATTAATGCTATCGGCCTGAGCTTATTCCAGTGTCATGTCGGAGATAAAATATTCAAAAAAGAGGCATTTAAAGATATTTACCCCAGTATTATTAACGAATTAGATATTAAAGAACAGGCCGTTGATATTAACGGCCAAACTATTTTTATTTCCATACGTCATTTTTCCAACCGCCAAACATCTTATAGCATTATTACAGGATTAAACCAGGAGAGTTCACTTTGGCAAAATAGTATCAGCAAAAAAAGTAAACTCCGCGGTTTTTCCACAACCTGGTCTTTCGACGACATTATTGGCCAGTCTCCGGCGATACGCGATGTAATAAAAAAAGCTAAACTGTGCGCCCGCCACGAACTTCCCATTCATATTTTGGGCGATACCGGCACAGGTAAAGAGCTTTTCGCTCAGAGTATTCATAACCATAGCGCCAGAAGCCACGGCCCTTTTATCGCGATTAACTGCGCGGCCATTCCCGAGAGCATTCTGGAAAGTGAACTCTTTGGCTATGCCGACGGCGCATTTACCAGCGCGCGCAAGGGCGGAAAACCGGGGGTGTTTGAAATGGCGATGAACGGCACGGTGTTTATCGATGAAATCAGCGAAGCGCCGTTATCGGTACAGGTTAAGCTGCTGCGCGTGTTACAAGAGAAGCAATTCTCTCGTCTCGGCGGCGATACGCTGATCACCGCCGATTTTCGCCTGATCACCGCCAGCAATAAAGATCTGCGCCAGCTCGTCGCCAGCGGTGAGTTCAGGCAGGATCTGTACTATAGAATCAATATTCTTGAGTTGAGTCTACCGGCCTTACGCCAACGACCGGGCGATATCATGTTGTTGATTCAGCACCTGCTTTATCAGCAAGGTAAGCAAATCACATTTACCCCCGACGCGGTGGATTTTTTGCATCGCTATAGCTGGCCTGGCAACATTCGTGAACTTCAGGCGGTTATCTACCGGCTCATCGTCCTGCTGGACATCGATCGAGTGAGCAAAGACGTTTTGCTGCAGATCGGTCAAATTTCACCGGATGACGCCAACGAGAGCTCTCACTTCCCGGCCGCGGGCGTGGCATCAGATGAAACCGATTTATTAAAGAAACAAGAGAAACGGCTGATTAGCCATGTCATAGAAAAAACCGACGGGGACAGAACCAAAGCGTCGGTGATGCTCGGCATCAGCCCCACGACCCTGTGGCGCAAATTAAAGCAGCACAATATCAGCGGATAAGGCGGAGCCGGGTCCGCTGATACAGAGCAGGCGGTTATTTCTGTTCCGCTAAAGCCTGCGCGCATGCCCAGGCTGACGCCCACGCCCACTGGAAGTTATAGCCTCCCAGCCAGCCGGTGACGTCCATCACTTCGCCGATAAAGTACAGACCGGGCACCTTGCGGGCCTCCATGGTGCGCGAAGAGAGTTCGTTGGTGTCGACACCGCCGAGGGTCACTTCCGCCGTGCGATAGCCTTCGGTGCCATTCGGCTGGACGCGCCACGCGGTCAGCGTCTCAACCAGCGCCTGCTGCTCGCGAACGTTTAGCTGTTTCAGGGTGACGTCCGGCAGCTGCCCCAGCTGCTGCAGGCACTCAACCAGCCGCTTTGGCAGCTGTATTGCCAGGGTGTTCTTCAGGCTCTGATTGGGATGCGCCGCGCGCTGCTCGTTAAGGAAGTCATCAAGATGGCAATCCGGCAGCAGATTGATGCTGACGAACTCTCCCGGCTGCCAGTAGCTGGAAATTTGCAGTACCGCCGGCCCGGACAGCCCGCGGTGGGTAAAGAGCAGATTTTCCCGGAAGACGGTCCCGTTTTCCGCCGTGATGGTGGACGGCACCGACACCCCGGAAAGCACCTGCAGCTGTTCGAGCAGCGGCTTATGCAAGGTAAACGGCACCAGGCCCGCGCGGGTCGGCAGCACCTTCAGGCCAAACTGCTCGGCGAGCTTATAGCCAAACGGCGAGGCGCCCAGGCCGGGCATGGATAATCCGCCGGAGGCAACCACCAGCTTTTTCGCCGCCACCGTCTCGCCGTTAAGCTGTAGCGTATAGCCCTCATCATCCCGCTCTACGCTGATAATTTCGCTACGCAGGCGAATGTGTACGCCGCCTTTTTCGCACTCGGCCAGCAGCAGGTTAACGATTTGCTCGGCGGAATCATCGCAGAAAAGCTGGCCCAGGGTTTTCTCATGCCAGGCGATACCGTGTTTGCTAACCAGATCGATAAAGTCCCATTGGGTGTAGCGCGCCAGCGCAGATTTGCAAAAATGCGGGTTTTGGCTGAGATATGCCGCGGGTTCGATATACATGTTAGTAAAGTTGCAGCGGCCACCGCCAGACATCAGGATCTTCCGCCCGGGCTTTTTGCCGTTATCGAGCAGCAGCACCCGACAGCCTGCCTGCCCCGCCTGCGCTGCACAAAACATTCCCGCCGCTCCGGCGCCGATTACGATGGCATCAAACCTTTCCACACAACATTCCTCATATCCCGATTGTCGGGAATTGTAAATTTTTCATTCTGGTCGCACCAGACTGAAAAAAACAGATTTGCGTACCTCATTGAAAGATATAGGAATACTCCCAACAAGGTAAAACTTAAACAGGAAGAAAATCAAAAAAAGTCTATATTTCACTTTGCCCGCGCCGCGAAAGTCACTGATAATGCGCCGCGTTCATGTCCTCAAAATGGCGTAACGTCCTATGGTACATTTATTTGCCGGTCTGGATTTACATACCGGGTTACTATTATTGCTTGCTCTGGCTTTCGTGCTTTTTTACGAAGCGATCAATGGTTTTCATGATACCGCAAACGCGGTTGCAACGGTGATTTACACTCGCGCAATGCGGTCGCAGCTTGCTGTGGCGATGGCGGCTCTTTTTAACTTCTTCGGCGTTCTGTTGGGCGGTCTCAGCGTAGCCTATGCCATCGTGCATATGTTGCCGACCGACCTGCTGCTTAACATGGGTTCAGCACATGGCCTCGCCATGGTCTTTTCCATGCTGCTGGCGGCAATTATCTGGAACCTCGGCACCTGGTACTTCGGCCTTCCGGCCTCCAGCTCGCACACCCTGATCGGCGCGATCATCGGTATTGGTTTAACCAATGCCCTGATGACCGGTACGTCGGTGGTGGACGCGCTGAACATCCCGAAAGTCATGGGTATTTTTGGCTCGCTGATCGTCTCGCCAATCGTTGGCCTGGTCGTGGCGGGCGGCCTGATTTTCATTCTGCGTCGCTACTGGAGCGGAACCAAAAAACGCGCCCGTATCCACCTGACTCCAGCCGAGCGTGAAAAGAAAGACGGCAAGAAAAAGCCGCCGTTCTGGACGCGTATTGCGCTGATTCTGTCCGCCATTGGCGTCGCGTTCTCCCACGGCGCGAACGATGGTCAGAAAGGCATTGGCCTGGTGATGCTGGTGCTGATCGGCGTGGCTCCGGCTGGCTTCGTGGTCAATATGAACGCTTCCGGCTACGAAATCACCCGTACCCGCGATGCGGTCAACAACGTGGAAACCTTCTTCCAGCAGCGTCCTGAGCTGTTGAAAAAAGCGACCGGCGCCGAGCAGCTCATCCCGTCTCCGGACGCAGGGGCTGCCGCAAACGGCGAGTTCCACTGCCACCCGGCAAACACCATCAACGCGCTTGACCGCGTGAAGACGATGCTGACCGGTACCGAAAGCTACGACACGCTCTCCGTGGAACAGCGTAGCCATCTGCGCCGTATTATGCTCTGCATCTCCGACACCACTGACAAAGTAGCTAAGCTGCCGGAAGTGAATGCTGACGATAAGCGTCTGCTGAAGAAGCTGAAAACCGACATGCTGAGCACCATCGAGTACGCGCCAATCTGGATTATTATGGCGGTTGCGCTGGCGCTGGGTATCGGCACCATGATCGGCTGGCGTCGCGTGGCGACCACCATCGGCGAGAAAATCGGTAAGAAAGGGATGACCTACGCACAAGGTATGTCAGCTCAGATGACCGCCGCCGTATCGATTGGTCTGGCGAGCTATACCGGTATGCCGGTTTCCACCACCCACGTGCTCTCCTCCTCGGTAGCGGGGACGATGCTCGTTGATGGCGGCGGTCTGCAGAAGAAAACCGTCACCAGCATCCTGATGGCCTGGGTACTGACCCTGCCCGCGGCGATTCTGCTGTCCGGCGCGCTGTACTGGCTCTCGCTGCAGATTATCTAAGCGAATATCAGAAACAAGAAAGATAAACGGGTCAGGAAACTGGCCCGTTTTTTTTGTATCGTGAAGCTAGTGCCAGATAGCCAGAGCAATCATGCTGACTACCACCAGGCCGCATAGCGCGCTGGTGAGAATAAACTGCCGACGAACCCGCTCGCAGCGGCGGATAAATTCATCGTCGTGGTGATCGCGGTAGCGCTGGGCGTAGATGTACCACACCAGGCGCACCTGTTTGCCGGGCTGCCCGTGCGACGTAAAAAAACCGCCGCCGTCGACATATTGATAGAGCAAAGGGTCACAACCACGTAGCACAACAAGCAATGCACGCAGCGACGAGAAGTAGCGTGCCATATTCACTACACATACGATACACAGGGCCCAAAACAGCGCAACAGTGCTGATCATACCTCCTCCCCGGCGACCCGTCCTCGGAGGCTCCCTCCGGGACTACCGCTCCCCAATATCAAACCGACTGTACTGTGAAAGAGTGCGATTCCGATCACGTTTATTTATCCGACCGGCTCATTAAATAGTGTAGGAGATCAGTTAATTTTTTTACCACAACGTTAATCATTATCAATGCATAAGTCGGATATATTTGTTTAACTATTCGCTGAACAAGGTGGATTGACGGATCGCGAGGGGCGCTATAAGGTAGAAATATCTTCTACAATTAGGTCCTTAAGGACTCCCCCCCGCGAATGTAGCACGCAGGACGCGGGCGAAGCGGCAGCGCTGGCTGTCAGGTCCAACGGTCATCGACAACTTATGGAAGGAGTAACACCATGGCTTACAAACATATTCTCATTGCAGTAGACCTGTCCCCGGAAAGCAAAGTACTGGTAGAAAAAGCCGTTTCTATGGCCCGCCCCTACAATGCAAAAGTTTCCCTGATCCACGTGGATGTGAATTACTCCGATCTCTACACCGGCCTTATTGACGTCAATCTGGGCGACATGCAGAAACGCATCTCCGAAGAGACTCACCACGCGTTAAGCGAGCTGTCCACCAACGCTGGCTATCCGATCACTGAGACCCTGAGCGGCAGCGGCGATCTCGGCCAGGTGCTGGTTGATGCGATTAAAAAGTATGATATGGACCTCGTGGTTTGCGGTCACCATCAGGACTTCTGGAGCAAACTGATGTCCTCGGCTCGTCAGCTCATCAACACCGTTCACGTGGATATGCTGATTGTCCCGCTGCGCGACGAAGAAGACGAATAACAGGACGTTATTTCATTTCGCTGATGACCAACGCCCGCCAACGCGGGCGTTTTTATTTCCCCCACCCGCCGCAAAAAGCATATAAATCCAAATAATCGCCACAATGCCAGGTTGATCAACCATTTCAAAAGCAATATAGCCATATAATAATTCGCCAAAATAGATAAACATCATATCATTACGCAAAATTAACCTTTTTCAGCGCGTTTTGGCATACGCGTTCATACTTTTCCGGACAGGACTTAAAGGCGAAGAAAGATGAATTCAACCGCACCGACAGGCTTGCTGCAGCAACCTCGCCCATTCTTCATGATCTTCTTTGTGGAACTATGGGAGCGATTTGGCTATTACGGCGTTCAGGGGATCCTGGCCGTTTTCTTTGTTAAACAGCTCGGTTTTTCTCAGGAGCAGGCGTTTATTACCTTTGGCGCGTTTGCCGCGCTGGTATATGGCCTTATCTCCATCGGCGGCTATGTCGGCGATCACCTGCTGGGTACGAAACGTACGCTGGTTCTGGGCGCGATTGTGCTTGCCGCAGGCTACTTTATGACCGGCCTGTCGCTGCTCAAACCCAATCTGATTTTCATCGCGCTGGGGACCATTGCGGTGGGTAACGGCCTGTTTAAAGCTAACCCGGCGAGCCTGCTGTCCAAATGCTATCCGCCAAAAGATGCCCGCCTGGATGGCGCCTTCACGCTGTTTTATATGTCGATCAATATCGGTTCGCTGCTGTCGCTGTCGCTGGCGCCGGTGATTGCCGACAAGTTCGGCTACGCGGTAACCTACAACCTGTGCGGCGCCGGTCTGATCGTCGCCCTGCTGGTTTACTTCGCCTGTCGGGGTATGGTGAAAGATATCGGCTCTGAGCCGGACCACAAACCGCTGAGCCTGCGCAATTTACTGTACGTGCTGGCCGGTACGGTGGTCATGATATTTCTCTGCGCCTGGCTAATGCATAATGTCAAAATCGCCAATCTGGTGCTGATTATCCTCTCAGTGGTGGTGACGATTTTCTTCTTCCGCGAGGCCTTCAAGCTGGATAAAACCGGGCGCAATAAAATGTTCGTCGCCTTTATCCTGATGCTGGAAGCGGTGCTGTTTTATATTCTGTACGCGCAGATGCCCACCTCGCTCAACTTCTTTGCTATCAATAACGTTCACCATGAAATACTTGGTTTCGCGATTAACCCGGTGAGCTTTCAGGCGCTAAACCCGTTCTGGGTGGTGGTGGCCAGCCCGATCCTCGCCGCTATCTACACGCGTTTGGGCAATAAGGGCAAAGACCTGACTATGCCGATGAAGTTTACCCTTGGCATGTTCCTGTGCGCGCTGGGTTTTCTGACGGCTGCCGCGGCGGGAATGTGGTTTGCCGACGCCCAGGGGCTGACCTCGCCGTGGTTTATCGTGCTGGTCTATCTGTTCCAGAGTCTGGGGGAACTGCTGATTAGCGCCCTGGGGCTGGCGATGGTTGCCGCACTGGTGCCGCAGCATCTGATGGGCTTTATTCTTGGGATGTGGTTTTTAACCCAGGCGGCCGCGTTCCTGCTGGGCGGCTACGTGGCGACCTTTACCGCCGTACCGGATAATATTACCGACCCGCTACAGACGCTGCCGATTTATACCGATGTCTTCAGCAAAATTGGCCTGGTGACCCTGGGCGTAACGGTGGTCATGGCGATCATGGTGCCGTGGCTGAACAGGATGATTAATACAAAAAGCGCGTAAAAACGGTGCGGTCGACGAGGTTTCCCGGATTGCGGCTAACGCCTTATCCGGGCTACAGCCCCCCCAGATCGCAAGAACCCGTAGCCCGGGCTAGGCGCATCGCGCCGCCCCCGGGAGCAGAGTGCAGAGTGGCCGAATTTCCCGGAGGCGATGCTGCGCATCTGTCCGGGCTACCGGCCTACAGACGGCGGTGAACCTGTAGCCCGGGCAGGCGCAACGCGCCGCCCCCGGGAAAGGGCTCTGACGCAGGTTGCTTACCCCTGCGGCTCAACCGCCGTTCCGGCATAGATATCAAAACGGTGGCCTTTGGTCACCACCGCGTTAGGCGTCGCCACATCCGCCAGCGGCGGCGCGTAGTCCGGGCGCTTAACCACCACCCGTTTGGTCGCCAGCTGACGCGCCGGCGCCAGCAGACCGTCGGCGTCTAAATCCGGCCCCACCAGCGACTGAAATACCCGCATCTCTTTCTTCACCAGCGCGCTTTTCTGCTTATGCGGAAACATCGGGTCGAGATAGACCACCTGCGGACGCGGGGTGATATCGGTCAGTGCCGTCAGGCTGGAAGCGTAAATCAGCCGCAGACGCTCCTGCAACCAGGGACCGATTTCAGCGTCGGCGTAGCCGCGCGCCAGGCCATCGTCGAGCAGCGCGGCAACCACCGGGTTACGCTCCAGCATCCGCACGCGACAGCCCACGGAGGCAAGAACAAAGGCATCCCTTCCCAGACCGGCGGTCGCATCGACCACATCCGGCAGATAGTCGCCTTTGATTCCCACCGCTTTCGCCACCGCCTCGCCGCGGCCGCCGCCGAACCTGCGCCGATGGGCCATGGTCCCGCCGACAAAATCAACAAAGATGCCGCCAAGCTTCGGTTCATCGCGCTTGCGCAGCTCAAGATGCGCCGGGGTCATCACCAGCGCCATCGGGTTGTCCTCATCCTGCTCCAGCCCCCAGCGGTCAGCCAGAACAGATAAGGCGCCGTCTCCGGCGCCCGTTTCATCAATTAAACAAATTTTCACAACAGGATTAACTCTTAATACCGTAATGCTCAAGCATCGCGTCCAGCTGCGGCTCGCGACCGCGGAAGCGTTTGAACAGGACCATTGGCTCTTCCGAACCGCCGCGGCTAAGGATGTTGTCGAGGAACGACTGGCCGGTTTCGCGATTGAAGATACCCTCCTCTTCGAAGCGCGAGAAGGCATCCGCCGCCAGGACGTCGGCCCACAGATAGCTGTAATAACCCGCTGCGTATCCGCCGGCGAAAATATGGCTGAAGGCGTGCGGGAAACGGCCCCACGACGGCCCGGGGATCAGCGCCACCTGCTGCTTAATTTCCGCCAGCGTTTCGAGGATTTTCGCGCCCTGCTGCGGGCTGAACTCCGCATGCAGGCGGAAGTCGAACAGGCCGAACTCCAGCTGGCGCAGAATAAACATCGCCGCCTGGTAGTTCTTCGCCGCCAGCATTTTCTCCAGCAATTCCTGCGGCAGCGGCTCGCCGGTTTCATAGTGGCCGGAGATAAAGGCCAGCGCTTCCGGCTCCCAGCACCAGTTTTCCATAAACTGGCTCGGCAGCTCGACCGCATCCCACGGTACCCCGCTGATGCCGGACACGCCGGCGGTGTCGATACGGGTCAGCATATGGTGCAGACCGTGGCCAAACTCGTGGAACAGGGTGATCACTTCATCGTGGGTGAACAGCGCCGGCTTACCGTTGACGGGACGGTTAAAGTTACAGGTCAGATAAGCGACCGGCTTTTGCAGCGAGCCGTCAAGCTTACGCATCTGGCCAACGCAGTCATCCATCCATGCCCCGCCGCGTTTATGTTCGCGAGCGTAGAGATCGAGATAGAAGCTACCGCGTAGTTCATTTTTTTCATCGTACAGTTCGAAGAAGCGCACTTCCGGATGCCAGACGTCCACATCGGTACGCTCTTTCGCGGTAATACCGTAAATACGCTTAACCACCTCGAACAGGCCGTTAACCGCTTTGTTTTCCGGGAAGTAGGGGCGCAGCTGTTCATCGCTGATGCTGTAAAGATGCTGCTTCTGTTTTTCGCTGTAGTAAGCGATATCCCACGGCTGCAGTTCATCCACGCCGAATTCGGCTTTGGCGAAGGCGCGCAGCTGGGCCAGCTCTTTCTCACCCTGCGGACGGGCGCGTTTCGCCAGGTCGGTCAGGAAGTCGAGCACCTGCTGCGGATTTTCGGCCATTTTGGTCGCCAGCGACTTGTCGGCAAAGCTGTCAAAGCCCAGCAGCTGCGCCAGCTCGTGGCGCAGGGCGAGGATTTCCGCCATTACCGGGCTGTTGTCCCATTTTCCGGCGTTCGGCCCCTGGTCGGAGGCGCGGGTGGAATAGGCGCGATACAGCTCTTCACGCAGCGCCTGATTGTCGCAGTAGGTCATTACCGGCAGATAGCTCGGGATATCCAGGGTCAGCAGAAACCCTTCCTGCTCTTTGGCTTCAGCCTGGGCTTTCGCTGCGGCAAGCGCGCTTTCCGGCATGCCGGAGAGCTCAGATTCATCGGTGACCAGCTTGGTCCAGCCCATGGTCGCGTCGAGCACGTTGTTGCTGTACTGATTGCCCAGCTCGGAGAGGCGGGCGGCGATTTCGCCGTAGCGTTTCTGCTGCTCTTTCGCCAGGCCAATACCGGAGAGTTCAAAATCGCGCAGCGCGTTATCTACCGCTTTTTTCTGCGCGGTATTCAGGGTGGCGTAATGGTCGCCGTCGCGCAGGTCGCGGTACGCTTTGTACAGGCCTTCATGCTGCCCAACCCAGGTGCTGTACTCCGAAAGCAGCGGCAGGGTCTGCTCGTAGGCTTCGCGCAGTTCCGGACTGTTTTTGACCGAGTTCAGGTGGCTCACCGGGGAAAAAATACGCCCCAGCACGTCGTCTACTTCCGCCAGCGGCTGGCAAAGATTTTCCCAGGTATACGGCGCCCCTTGCGCCACCGCGCGCTCTACCGCCGCCCGGCAATCATCCAGCGCTTTAGTGACCGCGGGGACCACGTGCTCGGGTTTGATGGCAGAGAATGGCGGTAATGAAAAAGGCGTCAGTAATGGATTGGTCATATGCGCAGTCCTGTTGAATTGGGTGAATGAAGCGCGCGTCCGGCGCTATAGCATGAGATCTAGAATGGGGGATAGTTTGCTGAATTTCAATGTCAGGCGCCGCGCGCAGGCGGGTATTACTGCGATAAGTCTGGCCGTTGTGGCCAGAGCGCATAAAAAAGCCGGGTTCGCCTCGCGGCGACCCGGCTCGTTTTAGGCTGACAAGCAGCTTATACCACCATCCCCAGCAGCAGACAGCCTACCAGGCCGCACACTGAGATAATGGTTTCCAGCACCGACCACGACTTAATGGTCTCGCCGATGGTCAGGTTGAAGTATTCCTTAAACAGCCAGAAGCCCGGGTCGTTAACGTGGGAGAAGATAACGCTGCCGGAGCCAACGGCGATCACCATCAGTTCCGGGCTCACGCCGGTGGTGGCGATCAGCGGCGCGGCGATACCGCCCGCGGTGATCGCCGCAACGGTGGCGGAACCCAGCGCGATACGCAGTACCGCAGCAATCGACCATGCCATAAACAGCGGGGACATATTGGATTCATGCATGATAGAAGCAATGTATTTATCCATGCCGCTATCGACCAGCACCTGCTTGAAGGCGCCGCCGCCGCCGATGATCAGCAGCATCATGGCGATAATTTTGATCGAGGAGGTCAGCGTATCGTTAATCTGCTCCATGGAACGACCGCGGTTAAGACCGAAGGTGAACATGGCGATCAGTACCGCGATCAGCGTGGCCATGACCGGGTCGCCGAAGAATTCCGCGATCGGCAGGAAGGCATGACCTTTCGGCAGAACCATTTCGGCCACGGCGCGCATAGCCATCAGAATAACCGGTACCAGAGAGGTCCAGACGCTGACGCCGAAGCCCGGCATCTCTTCCTCAGTGAACGTTTTCGGGTTATGCAGGCCTTCCGGAATCGGCTTATCGATACCTTTCAGGAAGCGTGCGTAAACCGGCCCCGCAAGGATAACCGTCGGGATCGCCAGAATCGTACCGAACAGCAGGGTTTTACCCATGTCGGCATGGAAAATAGTGGCAATGGCCGTCGGGCCCGGGTGCGGAGGCAGGAAACCGTGCGTGACGGAGAGCGCGGCCGCCATCGGGACGCCGATATAGAGCAGCGGGATACCGGCGGATGCGGCGATGGTAAAGACCAGCGGCAGCATCAGTACGAAGCCCACTTCATAGAACAGGGCGAAGCCGACGGTAAAGCCGGTGAGCACAACCGCCCATTGAATATGTTGTTTACCAAATTTGGCAATCAGCGTGGTGGCGATACGCTGCGCGCCGCCGCAGTCCGCCAGCATTTTACCGAGCATCGCGCCGAAGCCCATGATCAGCGCGAGGCTGCCGAGGGTTCCCCCAACGCCGTTTTTGATGGAGACGATAACTTTATCCAGAGGCATACCCTGCATGAGCCCGACGGCAAGTGCCACCAGAACCAGAGCGATAAACCCGTTCAGCTTGAAACGGATCATCAGCAACAATAACAGGGCAACCCCGATAGCAACGATGACTAATGGCATGATTTACCTGGCCTTAATTTGTTATGGGTAACGTCATAGTTTCAACATTGACTTCATCCGTTCCGACCGGAACAAAAAATGTCTGACGCCGTAGAAGCTGGCTTTATCCTTACCCAGAGAAAGGATAGCTGGCTATTTTTTTATCTGTGGCGCCTGAAGTGAATGATACGGGTAACATATGAAGTTTGAGAATCACCTGGGCGGTGAAAATTTCAAATATGAGACTTAAGTCATACTCTTTCCCGGGTTTCTGCCGGGTCGCTTAGCGGGAAATGTTGCGCGGTAACATGAAGAGAGTCGCCCGGCCGCGAAAAGGCAGCCGGGCGGGGAAATCAGTAGTAGGAGTGCTCGCCGCGCTGGTGTTCAGTCAGATCGCGTACGCCTTTCAGTTCCGGGAACTCGTTCAGCATCTGCTTCTCGATCCCCTCTTTCAGCGTCACGTCAACCATCGAACAGCCGTTGCAGCCGCCGCCGAATTGCAGAATCGCCAGGCCATCGTCGGTGATTTCCATCAACGTGACGCGCCCGCCGTGGCCGGCCAGCTGCGGGTTAATCTGCGACTGCAGCAGGTACTCAACGCGCTCCATGAGCGGGGCATCGTCGGACACTTTGCGCATCTTGGCGTTTGGCGCTTTCAGCGTCAGCTGGGAGCCCAGCTGGTCGGTAACAAAATCGATTTCAGCGTCTTCCAGATACGGCGCGCTAAGCTCATCGACGTAGGCGGTGAGTTGCTCAAACTTCAGCGCGGTATCGGAATCTTCCACCGCATCCGGTGGGCAGTAGGACACGCCGCACTCGGCGTTAGGGGTGCCGGGATTGATCACAAATACGCGAATTTGTGTCCCTTCTTCCTGATTTGCCAGCAGTTTGGCAAAGTGCGCTTGTGCAGCATCGGAAATACGGATCATAGCGTTGGCCTAATAGTTGACTATTTTACTGGGTTATTATACGCCCATCAGCAGGGGTCTACAAGGTACGGCATATACACCATACCTGAACCGTCGCGGCGCCGTTTCGCAAAAGCAGGCGGGATATCTCGGCGACGGTGCTTCCGGTTGTGACGACATCATCCACAATGGCGATATGGTGGCCCTGGAGCGACAATTCAAGCTGGAAGGCGTTTTTCAGGTTCCGTTTGCGCAATCTGGCGCTGAGCTGATGCTGGGTGGCGGTGCGGCGCCGGCGGGTTAGCGCATCGCTGCGCCAGGCGCAGTCCAGCCAGCGGGAGAGCGGTCGGCACAGCAGATCGCTCTGATTAAATCCCCTCTTCCACTGACGACGCTGCCAGAGCGGCACGCTAATTATCCGGTCCGGGCGGGGAAGATCCCGACGCTGGCGAATGCGCAACAGCAGCAGACGCGCCAGCGCCGGGGCCAGCTCGGGCCGCTTATTGAATTTCAGTTGGTGAATCAGGCCGCTCAGCGGCGGTCGATAGTCATTCACCGTCACCAGCCGCTGCCACGGCGGCGGTTTTTGCAGGCAGCGCCCGCAGGGCAGCGTGCTTGATTGGGCCGGCAGGCCGCACTGCGGGCACAACGGTTCAGACGCCAGCAGCGCCGACGCGCATCGCGAGCAGATCCCCCAGCTGGCGATGGCCAGCGGCATTTGGCATAGCCAGCATAAGCTGTGTGCTGTTAGCATATTTCCCCCTCGTATTGGTGGAAAGAGAACAGTAACTGATGAAAACGATCGCGTGGCAGACCACGGGCGAAGGAAATTGTCATCTTGTGCTGCTGCACGGATGGGGGCTGAATGCCAAAGTGTGGGATTGCATCACGCCGCAGCTGGCTTCGCATTTTACGCTGCACCTCGTCGACCTGCCTGGCTATGGCCGCAGCGGCGGCTTTGGCGCGATGTCGCTGGAAGAGATGGCCCAGCGGGTGCTGGAAAACGCGCCAGAGCGCGCTATCTGGCTAGGCTGGAGCCTCGGCGGGCTGGTGGCCAGCCAGGTCGCGTTATCCCATCCCGATCGCGTGCAGGCGCTGGTCACCGTGGCCTCTTCCCCCTGCTTTAGCGCTCACGACAGCTGGCCCGGGATTAAGCCCGACGTGCTGAGCGGATTTCAGCAGCAGCTGAGCGAAGATTTTCAACGCACCGTCGAACGCTTTCTGGCGCTGCAAACCCTGGGTACCGAAAGCGCGCGTCAGGATGCGAGAGCGCTGAAGAGCACGGTGCTGTCGCTACCGATGCCGTCGCCGGACGTTTTAAACGGCGGGCTGGAGATCCTCAAAACCGCCGATTTACGCCAGCCGTTGACCGCCCTCGCCATGCCTTTTTTGCGCCTGTACGGTCGGCTGGACGGTCTGGTACCGCGTAAAATCATTCCGCTTCTCGATGCGCTGTGGCCCAAAAGCACGTCGATTGTCTTCGATAAAGCCGCCCATGCGCCGTTCATTTCACATCCGCAGGCGTTTTGCGCTCCGCTGATCGAGCTGAAGCGTGAGATCGATAAATTTTTTTAGCGGGACGTGGTAAAAACGCAGGGTGCAGCAATACTTAGGTTGTTGCGGGGGTTGACTATTTCACGCTGGCCCCGTGACCTAAAAAAAACAACCTAATGGAGAGTAGAGGCTATGAAACTTGTTACAGGAATTGTTGCATCTCTGGTGATTGGCTCCCTGTCCTTCGGCGCGTTCGCCGCCAAGGAAATTCAAAAAGACGAAGTGGCTAAGTTGAACCTGACCAAAATCGGTTCGATTACCACCTCCAGAACAACCTCTCCGATGGATGCAAAGCGCGATCTGTCGAAAAAAGCGGATGAGCTGGGCGGCACCTATTTTGTGGTGATTGCAGGCGAGAAGAACGAGAAAACGGTTCACGCTAACGCGGACGTCTACAAGTAAGCCGGAAAGCGGGTCTCAGGACCCGCTTGCGGTATACGCCGCAGTCGGTTTCCGGAGGCAGCGCGTTGCGCCTGTCCGGGCTACCCACCCCAGAACCGTACAAATCTGTGGTCGAATCTCCCGGGTCGCGGCGTAAACGCCTTACCCGGGCTACCAAGCCCAAAACCGCACAAACTCGTAGCCCGGATAAGGCGTTAGCCGCAATCCGGGAAACCTGCCTTCACAGCCCAATCAGCGCAGCGACCACCACTCCCGCAGGCAGGCTTTGCCTTCCGGGCAGCTTTTACAGCTGCCGGAGAGGCAGCCATCGGCATCTTCGGTCACTTTCACTGCTTTCCCCATCGCTTGCAGGCGGCCCAGCATGGCGTCAATCAGCGGCTGCGGCGTATTCAGGCGGACGCTGAGCTGCTTTGCCTCCATCCTCCCCTGCAGGGCCAGCATATCGCGGACTTCAATTAATGACGCCATCATCGCTCCTTAGTGGCAATCGCCCGCCGGACTCTGGCAGCAGGTGGACGGCGTTTTGCGCGTCGCCAGCAGCGAGACGTCCACCCGGCTACGCGCTCTGCGCAGCAGGCCAAAGACCACGATATTGAACAGCACCACCGCCAGAATGCACACCAGGCTATAGCGCGGATGCTGGCTAAAGCTGACGGTCTGGTAGTACAGCGTAGAGAGCGAGTAAGCGATATTCAGCCCCCACAGGACGGAGAACATCATCCAGCCGCGGCTCGACTCGCGGGCAATCGCCCCCATTACCGAGATGCAGGGAATATAGAGCAGGACAAAAATCAGGTAGCTGTACGCCGCAGCGGCGCTGCCGAATTTGCTGCCCATGACGCCCATCGCGCCGGTTGCCATTTCGCCGTCGCCTTTACTGGCTTCGATAGGGTTGGCCAGCACGCTCAGGCTGAACGTATCTTTCAGGCTCTGCCAGGTCTCGTCTACCGCGGCCAGCAGCTCATCGCCGAGGCTAAACGTCTGCGGATTAAACGCTTCGTTCTGGATATCTTCAGCGGTGTAGAGGGTGTTCAGCGTCCCCACCACCACTTCTTTGGCCATCGCGCCGGTGAACAGCCCGACGGTCGCCTGCCAGTTATCCTCATGTACGCCAATCGGTTTAAATACCGGGGTAATCACCCGGCTGACCGACGCCAGCGCCGAGTCGTTGATGTTATCGACGATCTTACCGCTCAGCGAGAAGCTGTTCAGCGCGCTGAGGAAGATACTGACGATAACGATCACTTTACCCGCGCGCAGGACGAAGCCTTTCAGGCGCTGCCAGGTCTGGATAATCAGACTCTTCACGTGCGGAACGTGATACACTGGCAGTTCCATCACGAACGGCGATGCTTCGCCGCGCATAATGGTATGCTTCAGCATCAGTCCGGTCGCAATCGCCATCACGATCCCCAGTACGTACAGCGAGAAGACCGCCAGCGCGCCGTTCTGGCCGAAAAAGGCGGCGGCGAAGACGGCGAAAATCGCCAGCCGCGCGCCGCAGGACATAAACGGCGCCATCATAATGGTCATCAAACGTTCGCGCGGCGCATCAAGCGTACGCGCGCCCATCACCGACGGAACGTTGCAACCAAAACCGACGATTAACGGCACGAAGGATTTCCCCGGTAGCCCCAGCGCCTGCATCAGGCGGTCCATCACAAACGCCGCCCGCGCCATATAGCCAGAGTCTTCAAGGAAAGAGAGGAACAGGTACATCATGCCGATCTGCGGTACCAGCGGCAGTACGGTATTAATACCGCCGCCAATCCCCTGGGCGAGGAACACCGTCAGCCAGTCCGGGAAATGCAGGGTATAGCCAACCCACTGAATACCGTGGATAAAGATAGCCACGGAACCGGCATCAAAAATGGGCTGCAGCGCGCCGCCGATATTAATCGCCAGCAAGAACATCAGGTACATAACGAACAGGAAGACCGGCAGGCCGAGGAAGCGATTGAGGATCACTTTATCCATCGCCGCGGTAAAGCGGCTGGGCTCGGCGGTAAGGGTGTTACTGACCGCATCGCAAATGGCGGCAATGCTTTGGTAACGGGCATCGGCGATATGCAGCGCGGGGTCATCCATCTCTTCGCTCAGGTGCGCAAGGGACACGTCCAGCTTGTGGGCAGCGTCACCGGCGTAGGCGCGGCTGTAAATATCGCCTTCAAGCATCTGTAAACCCAGCCAGAGACGCTGGCGCTGCGGAATATCCGCGGCCATGGCCTGCGCCAGCTTGTCCGCCTCCCGCAGCAGCGGCTGCGGATAGTGCACCAGTTCAATAGCCTTGTTCTGCTGATGGCGATCGATCGCCATTTTTAAGGCCTCGATACCGCGCCCGCGGGTGGAAACCAGCGGGATCACCGGGCACCCGAGACGCGCGGCCAGCGCGTCGACATCGATGCGGATCTTCTGTTTTTCCGCGATATCGAGCATATTCAGCGCGACCACGCAGGGGATGCCAAGCTCCAGCAGCTGCAGCGTCAGATAGAGGTTACGTTCCAGATTGGACGCATCGACCACGTTAATCAGCATGTCGGCGTCGCCGCTGAGAATATAGTGGCAGGCAATCTGCTCATCCAGCGAGGTTTGCGAGGAGATGGTGGTCAGGGAATACGTGCCCGGAAGGTCTACCAGCGTGACCTGATGATCGGTGGTGTTGAAACCACCCTCTTTGCGTTCAACGGTCACTCCCGCCCAGTTACCGACGCGCTGGCGCGCGCCGGTGAGCTGATTGAACAGCGTGGTTTTACCGGAATTAGGATTACCAATTAAGCCAAGGGTTAATTTTTTCATATTCATACTCTTAGTGCCGGTCAGGCATTATTGTGCAACCGCTTCCAGCTCAATTAACGCAAGATCCTTTTTACGTAATACCAGGCTAACGCGTCGGGTTTCAATATGAATAGGGTCGCCGAGCGGCGCCACGCGAACCACATTGAAAGAAGAACCCGGCAGCATCCCGAGGGACAGCAGCTTCTGCCGATACGCCGGACTAATATCGCGGGAGAAACCGGTGATTTTCCACGCACTATCAGGTGTAAATTGCATAGGACCTACTTGTTTATCGCCAACTGAAAAGAGAGTTTTCCGTATGCGCCGGAGACGCGGCGCCAGGGACCGTAGCTAACGAAGAAGAAAAAATACTCAATGCAAATAATGATAATGAGAATAGTTTTTATCATCAATACATATAATGCGGCCGTTTCGCTTTTTAAAGAGAAAATTGAGCTTTTGTTGATATTGAGCAAACTCTTTTTTCTCGCCGTCGCGGAGGTGATGATTATTCTTAATGACTAAATGTTTAATTAAAGTTTCGATAGTTAACGAAATGAAAATAATAATATCGCCGTCCGTAATTCGCGCTTATTACGACGTTATAAGAAAATACTGATGCTTGTTTGCACAATATGGCGAATGCCGGAAGAAATGCGGCCCCTTAGCAAAAGGGGCCGGAAAGAATTAACGTTTTTTACCCATTGCCGCCGCCAGCGCATCCATCATCGCGCTGTTGCCCGCAGGCTGCGCCTCGCGACCGCGAGGTTTAGCGGCCTTCGCCGCCGGGCGGTTGCCCTGAGGACGATCGTTACCGCCGCCGCGGCGCGCATTGCTGTCGCCTGGCTGTTCGTCCAGACGCATCGTCAGCGCGATGCGCTTACGCGGCAGGTCGACTTCCATCACTTTCACCTTCACGATATCGCCCGCTTTGACCACCGTGTGCGGGTCTTCAACGAACTTATTCGACAGGGAAGAGATATGCACCAGGCCGTCCTGGTGAACGCCGATATCGACAAACGCGCCGAAGTTGGTGACGTTGGTCACCGCGCCTTCGAGGATCATCCCCGGCAGCAGGTCGTTCATGGTCTCTACGCCATCGGCGAACTGGGCGGTTTTAAACTCAGGGCGCGGGTCGCGGCCCGGCTTCTCCAGCTCTTTGATGATGTCGGTCACCGTCGGCACGCCGAATTTCTCATCGGTGAAATCAGCGGCTTTCAGATGACGCAGTTCGCTGCTGTTGCCCATCAAATCTTTCAGCGCCTGCTGAGTCGCCGCCAGAATGCGCTCTACCACCGGATACGCTTCCGGGTGCACGGTTGAGGCATCCAGCGGGTTGTCGCCGTGGTTGATACGCAGGAAGCCCGCGCACTGTTCAAAGGCCTTCGGCCCCAGACGGCTGACCTTCAGCAGCTGCTGGCGATTCTGGAACTGGCCGTTCTCATCGCGCCAGGAGACGATATTCTGCGCCATCATGCGGGTCAGACCGGCGACGCGGGTAAGCAGCGGGACGGAAGCGGTATTCAGATCGACGCCGACGGCGTTTACGCAGTCTTCCACCACCGCGTCCAGCTTACGCGCCAGCTGGGTCTGGCTGACATCGTGCTGATACTGGCCGACGCCAATGGATTTCGGATCGATTTTCACCAGCTCGGCCAGCGGGTCCTGGAGACGACGGGCGATAGAGACCGCGCCGCGCAGGGAAACGTCGAGATCCGGGAACTCCAGCGCCGCCAGCTCGGAGGCGGAGTACACGGACGCGCCCGCTTCGCTGACGATGACCTTCTGCGCGGTCACTTTCGGGAACTGCTTCTGCACGTCGAGGAAGAAGCGCTCGGTTTCACGCGAGGCGGTACCGTTGCCGATCGCCACCAGCTCAACGTTGTACTTTTCACACAGCGCGGCAACCGCCACCGCCGCTTTTGCGGCCTGGCCGGTATGCGGGTAAATGGTATCGGTAGCCACCAGCTTGCCGGTACCGTCAACGACGGCGACTTTGACGCCGGTGCGCAGGCCCGGATCGAGGCCCATGGTGGCGCGCAGCCCGGCCGGCGCGGCCATCAGCAGGTCGTGCAGGTTGCGGGCAAAGACGTTAATGGCTTCATCTTCCGCGCGTTCGCGCACGGTCCCCATCAGCTCAGTTTCGAGGTGCATCAGCACCTTGATACGCCACGTCCAGCTCACCACGCCCTTACGCCAGCCGTCCGCCGGGGCGTTATTCAGGCGCAGGCCGAGATGGTCGATAATGATTTGCTCGCCGTGGCTCTCTTTCGGCGGCTCGTCGAACTGCGGGTCGGCGTTTAAAGAGAGCTGCAGCACGCCTTCGTTGCGGCCGCGGAACATCGCCAGCGCGCGGTGCGACGGGACGGTGGAGATCGGTTCATGGTGATCGAAGTAGTCGCGGAATTTCGCCCCTTCCTCTTCTTTACCGCTGACGACGGTCGCCACCAGGTGGGCGTTTTTCCACAGATAGTCGCGCACTTTCGCCAGCAGGCCCGCGTCTTCAGCAAAGCGCTCCATCAGGATATAGCGCGCGCCGTCGAGAGCGGCTTTTGTGTCCGCTACGCCGTTGTCGGCGTCGATATATTTAGCGGCTTCGGTTTCCGGGTCGTGAGAGGGTTCGTTCCACAGCAGATCGGCCAGCGGTTCCAGCCCGGCCTCAATGGCGATCTGCCCGCGCGTGCGGCGCTTCGGCTTGTACGGCAGATAGAGATCTTCGAGCTCGGTTTTACTCAACGTCCCGTTGATGGCTTTTTCCAGCGCCTCGGTCAGCTTGCCCTGCTCGCCGATGGACTTCAGGATCGCCTGACGACGGTCTTCAAGTTCACGCAGATAGCCCAGGCGGGTTTCCAGATTACGCAGCTGCGTGTCATCCAGACCGCCGGTGACTTCTTTACGATAGCGTGCGATAAACGGCACGGTATTCCCTTCATCAAGCAGGCGAACGGCAGCTTCTACCTGTTCAGCCCTGGCCTGAAGTTCACCCGCAATAATGCGGCAGAGCGAATCATTCATCATCGGTTTAATTCATCTTTAGGATCAAAAATCAGGGGGATAGTTATACGGACTGGCACGCTAAAATGCCAGCCGCGACCAAAGCCTCTCGGAATGTTCCGGACCTATTTGGCTTTGACGTATTCAATTTCGTTCACGTACCAGGCCGCCTCGCCCGCGGGGGTGTTCACGATAGCTAAATCACCGACCTCTTTTTTCAGCAGCGCGCGCGCCATTGGCGAATCAATGGAGATGTAGTCGTTGCGGCCAAAGATTTCATCGTAGCCGACAATCCGGAAGCGCTTCGTCTCGCCCGCATCGTTTTCAATCTCCACCCACGCGCCGAAAAAGACCTTACCCTCCTGCTGCGGCGAATAATCGACGATTTTCAGCTGCTCAAGGCACTTGGTCAGGTAGCGCACCCGGCGGTCGATTTCACGCAGGCGCTTTTTATTGTATTGGTAATCGGCGTTTTCACTGCGGTCGCCGAGGCTCGCCGCCCAGGTCACCTTTTTGGTGACTTCCGGACGTTCTTCGCGCCACAGGGTATCCATCTCTTTCTTCAGTTTTTCATACCCTTCACGGGTGATCAGCGGCGTTTTCATCGAAGGTTCCGGCTCCTGATTACAGATCTTTGTGCAATGCTGCGCACAATTCGTCGCACGTCATCATACCAACAGGATAAATAATGTGTCTTATGCTTAAATGTATACTTAAGCTGCTGTTAAATATGCTTTGTAACAATTTAGCCTGGAATATATACCAGATTTCGCTGGTGGGCGACCCGGGCTTTTTTGAGAATACGTACTGACAATTGCAGTGAACCTTTGGGAGTATAAACAATGCAAGAGAATTATAAGATTCTGGTTGTCGATGACGACATGCGCCTGCGTGCGCTACTCGAACGTTATCTGACCGAGCAGGGCTTCCAGGTTCGTAGCGTGGCGAACGCTGAACAGATGGATCGCCTGCTGACCCGTGAATCCTTCCACCTGATGGTGCTGGATCTGATGCTGCCGGGCGAAGATGGCCTGTCCATTTGCCGCCGCCTGCGCAGCCAGAGCAACCCGATGCCGATCATTATGGTCACGGCGAAAGGGGAAGAAGTTGACCGTATCGTGGGCCTGGAAATCGGCGCCGACGACTACATCCCAAAACCGTTCAACCCGCGCGAGCTGCTGGCCCGTATCCGCGCCGTACTGCGCCGTCAGGCTAACGAACTGCCGGGCGCGCCTTCGCAGGAAGAAGCGGTTATCGCCTTTGGTAAGTTCAAGCTGAACCTCGGCACCCGCGAGATGTTCCGCGAAGATGAGCCTATGCCGCTGACCAGCGGTGAATTCGCGGTACTGAAAGCGCTGGTGAGCCATCCGCGCGAACCATTATCCCGCGATAAGCTGATGAACCTCGCTCGCGGCCGTGAATATTCGGCCATGGAGCGCTCCATCGACGTACAAATCTCCCGCCTGCGCCGCATGGTGGAAGAAGATCCGGCGCATCCGCGCTATATCCAGACCGTTTGGGGCCTGGGCTACGTTTTCGTCCCGGACGGCTCTAAGGCATGAAACGCGTGCGCTTTTCGCCGCGAAGCTCGTTTGCCCGCACCCTGTTACTGATCGTCACCCTGCTGTTCGCCAGCCTGGTGACGACCTATTTAGTGGTGCTGAATTTCGCGATCCTGCCCAGTCTCCAGCAGTTTAATAAGGTTCTGGCCTACGAAGTGCGTATGCTGATGACCGATAAACTCCAGCTGGAAGACGGCACTCAGCTGGTGGTACCGCCGGCGTTTCGCCGCGAGATTTACCGCGAGCTGGGCATTTCGCTCTATTCCAACGAAGCGGCGGAAGACGCAGGCCTGCGCTGGGCGCAGCATTATGAATTCTTAAGTCAGCAGATGGCGCACCAGCTCGGCGGGCCGACCGAAGTGCGGGTCGAGGTAAACAAAAGCTCCCCCGTGGTGTGGCTGAAAACCTGGCTTTCTCCCAATATCTGGGTGCGCGTACCGCTGACCGAAATCCACCAGGGCGACTTCTCGCCGCTGTTCCGCTACACCCTGGCTATCATGCTGCTGGCGATTGGCGGCGCCTGGCTCTTTATTCGTATTCAGAACCGACCGCTGGTCGACCTGGAGCACGCGGCGCTTCAGGTCGGGCGAGGGATTATTCCCCCGCCGCTGCGCGAATACGGCGCATCGGAAGTGCGATCGGTGACCCGCGCCTTTAACCACATGGCGGCTGGCGTGAAGCAGCTGGCGGATGACCGCACGCTGCTGATGGCCGGGGTGAGCCATGATTTACGCACTCCCCTTACGCGTATCCGCCTGGCGACGGAGATGATGGGCGAAGAGGACGGCTACCTCGCCGAGTCGATTAATAAAGATATTGAAGAGTGTAACGCCATTATCGAGCAGTTTATCGACTACCTGCGCACCGGCCAGGAGATGCCGATGGAGCTGACGGACCTTAACGCGGTGCTGGGGGAAGTGATTGCGGCGGAGAGCGGCTACGAGCGAGAAATCGCCACCGACCTGCAGCCGGGCGAGATCCCGCTGCGCGTGCATCCGCTCTCCATCAAGCGCGCGCTGGCGAATATGGTGGTCAACGCCGCCCGCTACGGCAACGGCTGGATTAAAGTCAGCAGCGGCAGCGAGGGGAACCGGGCCTGGTTCCAGGTGGAAGATGACGGTCCGGGAATTAAACCGGAGCAGCGTGAGCATTTGTTCCAGCCGTTCGTGCGCGGCGATAGCGCCCGTACGATTAGCGGGACCGGCCTCGGCCTGGCTATCGTTCAGCGCATTATCGATAACCATAACGGTAAGCTGGAACTTGGCTCCAGCGAACGCGGCGGATTATTAATTCGCGCCTGGCTGCCGGTGCCGATGCAGCGCGCCCTGCCCGCGATAAAGCCCGCCAAAGAGAGCTAGTTCTGCCGGTACGCCCGCATTAAAACGCCCGGCGGCGCCACGCTGTACGCCGCCGCATTGCTCTTGTATCCCGGAGAGGTGCGCCAGCACCGCCTCCGGACTGCGCCAGGTTTAATGCGCTTTATTCGCCATCGCATACGCCGCTGGCAAATTCAGCCGCTGCCAGAACTGCTGCGCGTCGTTATCACCGGAAAGCGGATACCCTGCGGGCAACGCCGTTTTGACCATCAGCGCCCGACGCTGCGCGGCGGACAGATTCGGCAGCGCAGCCTCCAGCAGCACTTCAGCCCCTTGCGGCACCTTCAGGCTCTGTTTTTCGCCCTTCTGCTGCGGCAGATCGTAGGTCATGGTAAAGCGATAAAACGCGACCATCGCCGGGTCGCGATACGGATCGTCTTTCGCAGGCACTTTCGCGCACTCTGCCAGCGTCGTGCCGCACTCTTTCTCCAGCGCGGTACGCAGCTGGTCGCGGGCCTCATTAAACATCCCGCGATACTTCGCGTCATTCAGGTAGTGGGCGACATTGCGCTGCGCCACCATCCGCGAACCCATCACGTCCAGCGGATAGTGCACGCCCAGCACGATGCGCGAATAGCCATAGCGGGCGCCGCGCGTCACCAGCGCGTCGAAGCGCTCCGGGATCATCTCCGCCATCAGCAGAGCGTCGGTATAGCCGGTGTTGGTGTGCCCGCTCGGAAACGAGCCGCCGTCGGCGGTATAGGGCTTATTGTCCTTAACCACCACATCGTCCGGCACCAGATGGATGGTATTGCCCTGAATCAGAAACGGGCGCGGGTTATTGAAGTGCTTTTTCGCCGCCCCGGTACTCACTTCCGAAGCTTTGATCAGCGCCGCCGCCTTACCGAGCTCGCCTTTGTCGTAGGCGGCGAGGAACGCCTTGCCGAGGCGCGGCCCCAGCGCATCGCTGAGGAAATAGAGATAGCTGATGCCTTCGGCATCCGCCAGCGCCTGGTGGCGAGCGCTCTGTGCGGCATCGCGGTTAATGGCGGTGACGGTCGCCAGGTTTTGCTGTATGACCGCCTTCGGCAGCGCGCTGAACGCTGAGAGCAGCTCGATTCCCGCCTGCTGGTTGGCTTTTGTCTGGAAGTCATAACCGCTGGCCTTCAGCCACGCAGTATCCGCCTGTGTTTTATTCTGTCTGGCGTGTTCAAGCTGGTCGCGAGTCAGGGTTGCCGCATCGCCCTTCAGCGCGTTGCGCAGCTGCGACAGGCTTTGGCTCTCCAGCGCGTCAAACCCCGGACTGGCGGCGGCTGGCGTCACGCCGTTGGCGATTGCCGCCGCCTGATTCAAAGGAACCTCTTTCGCCAATGCCGGCAGCGCCAGCATGAGCGCCGATGCGAGAAGCGTGATGTGCAGTTTCATTATTTTCCTTTTATACCCTAAATAATTCGAGTTGCTTAAAGGCGGCAAGGGAGTGAGTCCCCGGGAGCATAGATAACTATGTGACCGGGGTGAGCGAACGTAGCCAACACATAAGCAGCTTGAAGTATGACGGGTAAATTCAAACCATTACCTTGCCTTTACGTGACGCTAGCCCTTCTGTTTGACGCTTTTATGACACGGTTATGTTTTGCAACGCTTTAAGCGGAATGGAAACAGCGCGGCGGTAATCCAGGCCGATCTGCGGTAAACTATCGGTCATCTTGTCTCAATCCCGGAATCACCGTATCCATGCTCAGTTATCGTCATAGCTTTCACGCAGGCAACCACGCCGACGTTCTTAAACACACCGTTCAGAGCCTGATCATTGAATCGCTCAAAGAGAAAGAAAAACCGTTTCTCTATCTGGACACCCACGCCGGCGCAGGCCGCTATCAGCTGAGCAGCGAACACGCCGAGCGTACCGGTGAATATCTCGAAGGCATCGCCCGCATCTGGCAGCAGGATGACCTGCCCGCCGAGCTGGAGCCGTATATCTCCGTCGTTCAGCACTTCAACCGTAGCGGCCAGCTGCGCTACTACCCCGGCTCGCCGTTGATTGCCCGCCAGCTGCTGCGCGAGCAGGACAGCCTGCAGATGACCGAACTGCATCCCAGCGATTTTCCGCTGCTGCGCGCCGAGTTTCAGAAAGACGACCGCGCCCGGGTTGAAAAAACCGATGGCTATCAGCAGCTGAAGTCGAAGCTGCCGCCGGTTTCTCGTCGTGGACTGGTGCTGATCGACCCGCCTTACGAAATCAAAAGCGACTACCAGGCGGTCGTGACCGGTATTCATGAAGGCTACAAACGCTTTGCTACCGGCACCTACGCGCTGTGGTATCCGGTGGTGTTACGCGCGCAGATTAAGCGCATGATCAAAGAGTTAGAGGCCACCGGCATTCGCAAAATTCTGCAAATCGAGCTGGCGGTGCGTCCGGACAGCGACCAGCGCGGGATGACCGCCTCCGGGATGATCGTCATCAACCCGCCGTGGAAGCTGGAGCAGCAGATGAACAACGTTCTGCCGTGGCTGCATAAAAAGCTGGTGCCGACCGGCATCGGCCATACCACCGTCAGCTGGATCGTGCCTGAGTAATCGCAGTCATCGGTGGAAACTATTGATTTCAGGTATACAATCGCGCCAATCAGACATTAAGGATAAGACTCATGAGCAAGCATTATGACTATATCGCCATTGGCGGCGGCAGCGGCGGTATCGCCTCCATTAACCGTGCCGCTATGTACGGCCAGAAGTGCGCGCTGATTGAAGCCAAAGACCTGGGCGGTACCTGCGTGAACGTCGGCTGCGTGCCGAAAAAAGTCATGTGGCATGCGGCGCAGATCCGTGAAGCCATCCATCTGTATGGCCCGGATTACGGTTTTGATACCACTATCAATCACTTCGACTGGGACAAACTGGTCGCCAGCCGTAGCGCCTATATCGATCGTATCCACACCTCCTACGATAACGTGCTGGGCAAAAATAAGGTCGATGTGATTAAAGGCTTCGCCCGTTTTGTCGATGCGAAAACCATCGAAGTTAACGGCGAGACGATAACCGCCGATCATATTCTGATCGCCACCGGCGGCCGCCCGAGCCATCCGAATATCCCCGGCGTCGAATACGGCATTGATTCCGATGGTTTCTTCGAACTGCCGGCGCTGCCGAAACGCGTTGCGGTTGTCGGCGCGGGCTATATCGCCGTTGAGCTGGCGGGCGTAATTAACGGCCTGGGCGCGGAGACGCACCTGTTCGTGCGTAAACACGCGCCGCTGCGTAGCTTCGATCCGCTGATCGTGGAAACGCTGGTTGAGGTGATGAACGCCGAAGGCCCGCAGCTGCATACCCATGCCATTCCGAAAGCGGTAGTGAAGAACGCCGACGGCAGCCTGACCCTGGAACTGGAAGATGGCCGCAGCCAGACCGTGGACTGCCTGATTTGGGCGATCGGTCGCGAACCGGCAACCGATAACTTCAACCTCGCCGCGACCGGAGTGGAAACCAACGATAAAGGCTATATCGTCGTCGATAAATTCCAGAACACCAACGTTCCGGGTATTTACGCCGTCGGCGATAATACCGGCGCCGTCGAGCTGACCCCGGTCGCCGTTGCCGCAGGCCGTCGTCTCTCCGAGCGCCTGTTTAACAACAAGCCGGACGAACATCTGGACTACAGCAATATCCCGACCGTGGTGTTCAGCCATCCGCCTATCGGCACCGTCGGCTTAACCGAGCCGCAGGCGCGCGAGCAGTACGGCGATGAAGCGGTGAAAGTGTATAAATCCTCTTTCACCGCCATGTATACCGCCGTGACCTCACACCGCCAGCCGTGCCGCATGAAGCTGGTCTGCGTCGGCCCGGAAGAGAAGATTGTCGGTATTCACGGTATCGGCTTCGGGATGGACGAGATGCTGCAGGGCTTCGCGGTGGCGCTGAAGATGGGCGCAACCAAGAAAGACTTCGACAATACCGTGGCGATCCACCCAACCGCCGCGGAAGAGTTTGTGACGATGCGGTAAGACGCGCACCATGCCTGAAAAAGAAGCTCTCCGGAGCTTCTTTTTTTTCCTCTACGCCACGCCGTTATTCCCGTGACGTTTAAACGCCGGCCGCTGATTCAGCGCCATATACCAGCGCTCCACTTCCGCCATTTCAGGATGGGCGAACGGCGTCATTTTCCAGCGATGCACCGACAGGCCAAGGACAATATCCGCCAGCGTAAACTCTCTACCGGCGACCCATGCCCCGGTTTGCTGCAGCTGCGTATTGACGATCTGCACGCAGCGGGTCCAGGCGGCAATGCTCTCTTTGATAGCCGTCGGATCCTGAAAACGCGGGTCCTTGCGTACCAGTCCCATAAAGGCATAGCGCCAGGCAGTATTAAATTCCGTCGCCTGCCAGTCCATCCAGTGCTCAACCTCGGCGGCAGCCCGCGGCGCCGTAGGGAGCAGGTCTTCCCGCCCGGCTTTGCGCGCCAGATAGCGGCAGATGCTGTTCGACTCCCATAACACAAAGTCGTCATCCCGCAGCACGGGCACCAGGCTGTTCGGATTAAGGGCGCGAAACTCCGGGGTCTCAATCGACTGAAACCCGCTACCGTAATCCTCCTGCTGATATTCAAGCCCCGCCTCTTCGCAGGTCCACAGCACTTTGCGCACGTTAATTGATGAGCGTTTGCCCAGTATTTTTAGCATTGTCAGCAATTCCTCAATCAAAAGAGATGGTTGTTTCACAATACTGCATCGGCGGCGCATGTACAGCCGGATAATGTGTATAGTGGATTGCACGATTTTTCTCCAGGACAGGTTACCCGACATGTTGACCTCTTTTAACGTTTTAACACCGGGCAATATCCGCTTTGGACGCGGCCTTGCTCGCAGCGCCGCCCCCTGGCTCGCCGCCCGCTCCGCACAGATACTGCTGATTCACGGCGCCAGCCTGCAGCGCGCGGCGTTCTTATTAAGCGAACTCCACGCTCACCAGCTGAACGTCACCACGCTGTCTGTCGCCCATGAACCCGACCTGCAGGATATTGAACGGGGCGTTCGTCTGGCGCGGGAAAGAGGCGTCGGCGCGGTGGTCAGCCTCGGCGGCGGCGCGGTGATAGATGCCGGCAAAGCGATTGCGGCGCTGGTTCCCGCGCAGGGGCCCGCGATCGAGTATCTGGAAGTGGTGGGTACCGGGCGCCTGTTAGAAGCCAATCCGCTGCCGTTCGTCGCCATCCCCACCACGGCCGGTACCGGGGCGGAAGTCACAAAGAACGCGGTGATCAACGTCCCCGAGCAGCAGCGCAAGGTCAGCCTGCGCGACGACCACATGCTGCCGGACTTGGCGATTGTCGACCCATCGCTCACCGACAACACCCCGCGCGCGGTGACCCTCGCTTCCGGCCTGGATGCCCTCACCCAGGTGATTGAGCCCTGGCTGTGCGCCCGGGCGAATCCTTTTACCGACGCTCTCTGCCGGGAGGCGATCCCGCGCGGCATCAAAGCGCTCAGAACGCTGATGGCCAAAGAGTGTCCGGATAGCCGCGATGAGATGGCATGGGTCAGCCTGTGCGGAGGGCTGGCGTTAGCCAACGCCGGTCTCGGCGTCATTCACGGTCTTGCGGGCCCATTAGGCGGTCTGAGCAACGCCCCCCACGGCGCGCTTTGCGGCAGCCTGCTTCCCTTCGGCCTGGCGCTCAATGAAACGCAAATTAGCGACGAACGCCTCCGCCAGCGTTTTGCCGACGTACGCCAGTGGCTGGCCGCCGGACTGGACGCCGATCCAAACAGCGCCTGGGAGAGCCTGCGCGAGTGGAGCCAGCGATCCGGTCTGGGCAATCTGCGCGAGCTCGGCGTCCCCCGCGAAGCGCTGGAACCCGCGGCCCTCGCCGCCAGCAGCTCATCCTCCATGAAGGCTAACCCGGTTATGCTGACCAGCGAGCAGCTGCTGGAAATGCTGGAGGCCGCGTGGGAGTAATAGCTTAATCGCTAAAGCGCCTGGAAATTTAGATTTTGTTGCAAAACGAAATCTCCGAATTTTTCGGCGCAATACGAAGCGGTTAAAACGGTTTTAATGCGCCAGGTCAACGAGTTAAAGCCGAAACCCCGGGCAGACGGTTTAGAACAAAGCGTGATCTACCGCACACTTCTCTTTTCGTTTCCCGCTGCGAATGTCTAAGCTTAATAGACAGGTCGGGCGCGCCCGGCATCCTCTACTGACGCAATCCGGAGGTCCGTACCACTATGTTCAGCCAGAAATTACGCAACGTTGATGACGATGAGCTCAGGATCGAAATCGATCCGTGCTACGAAGCCGATCCGTATGAGTTAAAGCTGGATGAAATGTTCGACGCCGAACCCGAACCGGAGATCATCGAAGGGCTGCCCGCCTCGGATGCCCTGACCCCTGCCGATCGCTATCTGGAACTGTTCGCTCACGTCCAGAAGTCGCGAATTTTCGCCGATAGCAAAACCTTCCCCGACTGCGCGCCGAAGCAGGACCCGCTGGATATTTTGATTCACTACCGTCGCGTCCGGCGCACCCCCGGATTCGATCTCCGCCAGTTTGTTGAAGACCACTTCTGGCTGCCGGAAAACCGCGCCGAGGATTACGTCTCCGATCCCACGCGATCGTTAAAGGAGCATATTGATAATCTGTGGCCCGTCCTGACCCGCGAGCCGCAGGATCATATTCCCTGGTCATCGCTGCTGGCGCTGCCGCAGTCTTATATTGTGCCTGGCGGGCGGTTTAGCGAAACCTACTACTGGGATTCCTACTTCACCATGCTGGGGCTGGCGGAAAGCGGCCGCGAAGACCTGCTGAAATGCATGGCCGACAACTTCGCGTGGATGATTGAAATCTACGGCCATATTCCTAACGGCAACCGCACCTACTATCTCAGCCGCTCGCAGCCGCCGGTGTTTGCCCTGATGGTCGAACTGTTTGAAGAGGATGGGGTTCGCGGCGCCAAACGATACCTTGACCATCTGCGGATGGAGTACAGCTTCTGGATGGACGGCGCGGAATCGCTGATCCCCAATCAGGCCTACCGTCACGTGGTGCGGATGCCGGACGGCTCGCTGCTGAACCGCTACTGGGACGATCGCGATACGCCGCGCGATGAGTCATGGCGGGAAGATGTCGAAACGGCGAAGCACTCCGGGCGCCCGCCGAACGAGGTCTATCGCGACCTGCGCGCCGGGGCGGAGTCCGGCTGGGATTACTCCAGCCGCTGGCTGCGGGATATCACCCGGCTGGCGAGCATCCGTACCACCCAGTTTATTCCCATTGATTTGAACGCCTTCCTGTTCAAGCTGGAGAACACCATCGCCAACCTCTCCGGCCTGAAGGGCGACCGGGAAACAGAGGCCGCTTTTCGCCAGAAGGCCAGCGAGCGCAGGGCGGCGGTAACCCGCTATCTGTGGGATGACGAAAGCGGCTGTTTCCGCGATTACGACTGGCGCCGCGAGCAGCTGGCGCTGTTTTCCGCCGCCAGCCTCGTCGCGCTGTACGTCGGCATGGCGACCCATGAACAGGCCGACAGGCTCGCCGACGCGGTACGCGCCCGCCTGCTCACCCCCGGCGGTATTATGGCGACGGAATATCAAAGCGGTGAGCAGTGGGATAAGCCCAACGGCTGGGCGCCGCTGCAGTGGATGGCGGTACAGGGTTTTAAAATGTACGGCCAGGATCCGCTGGGCGATGAGATAGCCCAAAGCTGGCTGCAAACGGTGAATCATTTCTATAAACAGCACTATAAGCTGATTGAAAAGTACCATATCGCCAGCGCCACGCCCCATGAAGGCGGAGGCGGTGAATATCCGCTCCAGGATGGCTTTGGCTGGACGAATGGCGTGGTGCGCCGGCTTATCGGCCTGTACGGCGAACCGTTGTAAAAGCGGACTATTCCCGCGGTCGATGTCCTGCTATGTTCATGGCATCGACTTTCGCCGGAAGCCCAGCTATGCCTGAACTGGTTACCCCACGTCTGCGCTGCTCGCCGCTGCAGCTTGACGACTGGCCCTTTTTTCTCAGCTTACAGCAAGACCCCCAGGTGATGCTTTACGTCGCGGATCCCCGCCCGGTAGCGGACATTCGCGACGCTTTTGATGCCCGGCTTCCCGCGTGGTCGCCGGGCGCGGCCCACTGGCTGTGCCTGGTAGTGCGCGACCGCTACACCCACGCTCCCCTGGGCCTCACCGGCTATCAGCATCACGCTCCCGATAGCGCTGAAGCGGGTTTTCTGTTTGCTCCCCGGGCGCAGGGCAAAGGTTACGGCTATGAGTCTCTGCGCGCGCTGTGCGATTACGCTTTCTCCGCCGGCGGCATCCGGCGGCTGACGGCAACCGTCACCGCGGGCAATCTGGCGTCAAAAAATCTGCTGCAAAAGGTCGGTTTTCACCAGGAGGGCGAGTTGCGCGACTGCTACTGGCTCAACGGTCGCTGGCACAACGATTGGCTGTTTGGCCTGCTGCGCCGCGATTACCACCAGCCTGGGCCATCTGGCGAATAGGGCGCGACGCGCTTTTCCTCTACACTGCAGGCCGACAACAGAGGAAGCGATAAATGTCCCCAACCATACCGCCGCTAAGCCTGCACGGGCTGGAGTTTATTAAGCGAATGCAGGGGTTAGCGCTCGCCCCCTATCGGGACGAAAGCGGCCTGCGCGTGATTGGCTACGGCCACGTTCTCAATGATTACGAATCGTTCCCTCACTTCACGCGCGAGATCGCGGAGACTCTGCTTATCGTCGATCTTCTGCAGTGCCAGCGCGAACTTAAGCGCAGACTCCAGGTCACGCTTAATCAAGCGCAATATGATGCGCTGGTCTCTTTAGCCTTTAGCTGCGGGGCGGCGTCTCCGGCGCTTGATACCGTCCTCACCCATCTTAATCATCAGCGGTTCGCTGACGCGCTGAGCGCATGGGAAAATATTCGCAGCGGCCGCGAACAGCGGCGCGAAGAGTGCGCAAGATTCAAAACCAGAGCCGATTAAGTTTCGCTAACGCGATGAAAGACCATCGCCGCCTGGGTACGATTCTTCACGTCCAGCCGCCGGTACAGCGACTCAAGATGGGCCTTTACCGTGCCGGTGCTGATATTTAACGTCCGGCTAATCTGTTTATTAGAGTCACCGGCGGCCAGCAGCTGCAAAATCTCACGCTGGCGCTGGCTCAAATGAACTCGTTTATTATCGCTCACCTCCGCCATTATTAATCCATCGTCCGGCAAGCAGGGCAGCCCCCGCCGGAGACGGTTGATAGTCTGAGCGAAAGTGGGCAAACTTTCCTCGCGCTGCACGATGGCCCGCACATTATAAGACAGCGCGCGCTGTAGCCAGCCCTTATTATCGTCAGAAACGATCAGCAGGACCTGAGCGTGCGGAAAACGACGCTGTTTTTCCTCCAGCAGCCAACAGCAAAACTCACCGTGCATATCCCCGTCCAGCATGAGCAGCGCGTCAGGATGCGCCGTCAGCTTCTGCCAGAGCTGTTCAGCCTGACAGGTGCCAAAAATATCAATCTCTGGAATGTATTGCTGGAGGCCAATTTTCATTCCATGAATAAATATCGACTGCCTGTCAAACATGAGTATCTGCATGGGTTTCGCTCCAATAAATAAATGCCCGATGAAAAGACAAACATCAGCCAAAATAAATAACAACTTGCCGTTTGGCCTAGGGCATTTTACCGATAGGGATGCGAAACTAAATATCATAACAATGAATAGTTACAGGGCTTATTGGCCCCATTACTTATCCACAATATTTATTACATTTGAATTAAGGAAATCCTTAATGAAACTGGCAAGAAAAAATAAAAATAATACTAATTTTCTAGTTTAAACGAAGCCGGAAACGCAGGCGATGGCGAAATGAGAAAAGTCTGTTACGAAATAAGAAGTGCATGAAATACGTTAGCCCCTCCATACTCTATGGAGGGGCGCGGGATTACAAGAACATCCCACCGGAGACTTCTACGCGCTGGGCGTTCATCCAGCGCAGGTCATCGCTAAGCAGCGCGGCGATGGCATCGCCAATATCATCCGGCAGCCCCACTCTTCCGAGCGCCGTTTGCGCGGCAATATGCTGATTCACCTGCGCGTTATCCCTGACCACACCGCCGCCAAAATCGGTTTCAATCGCGCCGGGCGCAATAATATTGACCGAAATTCCGCGTTCTCCCAGCTCCTTCGCCTGGTAGCGCGTCAGCACCTCCATCGCGCCTTTCATTGAGGCGTAGGCCGCATAGCCCGGCAGTGCGAAACGCGCCAGTCCGCTGGAAACGTTGAGGATCCGCCCCCCGTCCTGCAATAACGGCAGCAGGCGTTGGGTAAGGAAAAACGGCCCCTTAAACTGGATGTTCATTAATTCATCAAACTGCGCCTCGCTGGTTTCAGCAAAGGGAATATTCAGGCCAATTCCGGCATTGTTCAATAAATAGTCGAAGGTCTCCCGCTGCCAGCGCTGCTGAAGCACTTCTCTTACCTTCTGAGCAAAACTGTCGAAACTGCCAACATCACCGACGTTTAGCGGTAATGCCGCGGCTTTCACGCCTTTTTGCTCAATTTCAGCCACCACGTCCAGCGCCGCCTGCGGGTTACTGTGCCAGGTCAGAATAATATCGGTTCCCTTTGCCGCCAGCTTTAATGCGGCGTTTTTTCCCAGTCCACGGCTACCACCGGTGACTAAAGCGATACGTTGCGTCATCAGAAAACCCCTTCTTGGTTGCGTTTGCATCGCTGAAGAGCTTATTAGCTGCTATAAAAACAATAAATATGGCAAATTACGTTTTACTGTTTCATTAAAAACAACAATAGGCCGCCGGCATGGATAAAATTCACGCAATGCAGCTGTTCATCAGAGTCGCGGAGCTGGAAAGTTTTTCCCGCGCCGCCGATACCCTTGGCCTGCCGAAAGGAAGCGTCTCGCGCCAGATTCAGGCGCTGGAGAGCCACCTTGGGGTTCGTTTGCTGCATCGCACAACCCGCCGGGTACAGCTGACGCAGGATGGTATGGTTTATTACGAACGCGCCAGAGACCTGCTCAGCAATCTTGAAGAGCTGGACGGCATGTTTCAGCTCGACCCCTCCAGCATCAGCGGGCGTCTGCGGGTTGATATGCCCGTCGCCGTAGCGAAAAAGCTGGTCATTCCACAGCTGCCGGCATTTCTGCAGCAGTATCCCGGCATCGAACTGGAGCTCAGCAGCAGCGATCGGTTAGTCGACGTGGTTCGCGAGGGCTTTGACTGCGTGGTGCGCGTCGGTACGCTGAAAGATTCCGGGCTCATCGCGCGGCCGCTGGGCAAGCTAACGCAAATCAACTGCGCCAGCCCGCAGTACCTGACGCGCTTCGGCTATCCGCAATCGCTGGACGATCTCGCCGATCATGCGCTGATCCACTACGCAAGCAGCCTCGGGGTGCGCCCGCTGGGCTTCGAAGTGGTCAGCGAGGGCGCCGTCCGCTGGATCAAAACCGGCGGCGTCTTGACGGTGAACAGCACCGAGACCTATCAGGCGTCGTGCCTGGCGGGGCTGGGCATTATTCAGGTGCCGCGGGTGGGGGTTCGGGAATGGCTGCGCACCGGCGAGCTGATAGAAATTCTGCCCCACTACCGCGCCGAGCCGCTGCCGGTGTCGCTCATTTATCCGCACCGGCGTAATCTCTCGCGCCGGGTACATCTGTTTATGGAGTGGCTGGGCGGCTTGATGAAAAACTACGTTGATTAGGCCGAATGATGAAAAATCTGTATTTGAGAGCGTGCCGATATTCCCTGCCGGGTGCCGGCTGACGCCTTACATAGCGTAAAAAAACCATCAATATCATGCCATTATAAAATTCACCCAGGCCGATACAAACGCAGCGCAGCCGGGGAATAACACAAGAACGCGCTTCAGTGATTCGCAGATTCCGATGCCCGCTCCCCCCCGATACGCCCCATCCGTGATTTTACGTATATAATTTTTGAAGAATATCGCTGTAAAAAAGGAAGAAATAATTTATGACGCCGGAAAACGACGCTCAACGCCCAACCGAGGATCCGGGCCAGCAGCCGGATAAAAACAAAAGCGCGATGGCTGCGATAAACGACTCTACCGTGGCGAAAAAAGCCAACCAGGCGCTGAAAAGCGTCACCGGAACGGCGGAAAAAGTTCAGCGTAACCATATGGTCGCCCATATCATCCGCGCCGCGGAGCGCTTCAACGACAGGCTGGGTAATCAGTTTGGCGCGGCAATCACCTACTTCTCGTTTTTATCGATGATCCCAATCCTGATGGTCTCTTTTGCGGCCGCCGGTTTTGTTCTCGCCTCGCATCCCACGCTGCTACAGGACATCTTCGATAAAATCCTGCTTAACGTTAGCGACCCGACGCTGGCGGCAACGCTGAAAAATACCATCAATACCGCCGTACAGCAGCGTACCGCCGTCGGTATCGTGGGTCTGCTGGTGGCGCTCTACTCCGGCATTAACTGGATGGGCAACCTGCGTGAGGCCATCCGCGCCCAGTCGCGCGACGTCTGGGAACGCACGCCGCAGGATCAGGAGAAAATTTGGGTTAAGTATTTCCGCGACTTTATCTCGCTGATCGGCCTGCTGGTTGCGCTGGTCATTACCTTATCGATCACCTCTATCGCCGGCTCGGCCCAGCAGATGATTATCTCGGCGCTTTATCTTGATTATATCGAGTGGCTGAAACCGGCGTGGCGGCTGATTGGCCTCGCGATTTCCATCTTCGCCAACTATCTGCTGTTTTTCTGGATTTTCTGGCGACTCCCGCGCCACCGCCCTCGCCGTAAGGCGCTGATTCGCGGCACCCTGATTGCGGCCGTCGGCTTTGAGATAATCAAAATCATTATGACCTGGACGCTACCGGCGCTGGTGAAATCCCCATCCGGGGCGGCATTCGGTTCGGTGTTGGGGATAATGGCCTTCTTCTATTTTTTCGCCCGCCTGACGCTGTTCTGCGCCGCATGGATTGCCACCGCCGAATATAAAGACGACCGCCGGATGCCGGGCAAAGCCCACGACTAAACCATCACTGGGCTGAATAAAAGACGCAAAATTCAGCCCAACCTGGCATTTCAGCATATAAATCCAACATGTAACTTTTATTTAACCTAAACCTGGTTTTATCGACCATTATTTGAATTTTGTGAAGCATTTCATAGAAGTTATTTTTCTGGCACAGAAATTATTCACTTTTTGCTTCTTTTTTCGCCTCCCCCGCCCCTTGTTACAGATTGAAATGTCCCCAAGGCTGTGGCTATATGGCCTTTCGTTCGCAAAAAATAAGAAAGATCTATGCAAGCCACAGCCACAACACTCGACAACGCGCAGGACACCGTTCCGGTTAACTCACGCAATAAAGTCGTCGTCGCCTCACTCATTGGTACCGCCATCGAGTTCTTCGACTTCTACATCTATGCCACCGCGGCGGTTATCGTATTCCCGCACATTTTCTTCCCGCAGGGCGATCCCGCCGCCGCGACGCTACAATCGCTGGCGACCTTCGCTATCGCCTTTATTGCGCGCCCTATCGGTTCAGCGGTCTTTGGCCACTTCGGCGACCGCGTAGGCCGTAAAGCGACCCTCGTCGCCTCGCTGCTGACGATGGGGATCTCCACCGTGGTTATCGGCCTGCTGCCCGGCTATGAAACCATTGGCATTATGGCACCGGTGCTGCTGGCGCTGGCGCGCTTTGGCCAGGGGCTCGGCCTTGGCGGCGAATGGGGCGGCGCGGCGCTGCTGGCGACGGAAAACGCCCCGCCGCGCAAGCGCGCGCTGTATGGCTCATTCCCGCAGCTGGGCGCGCCTATCGGCTTCTTCTTCGCGAACGGCACCTTCCTGCTGCTCTCCTGGCTGCTGACCGACCAGCAGTTTATGGAATGGGGCTGGCGTATGCCGTTTATCTTCTCCGCCGTGCTGGTCATTATCGGCCTGTACGTCCGCGTTTCGCTGCACGAGTCGCCGGTGTTCGCTAAGGTAGCCGCCGCGAAAAAACAGGTCAAAATACCGCTGGGCACGCTGCTGACCAAACACGTGCGCGTCACCGTTCTCGGCACCTTTATCATGCTGGCGACCTATACGCTGTTTTACATCATGACCGTCTACTCCATGACCTTCAGCACCGCCGCCGCGCCGATTGGCCTCGGCTTGCCGCGTAACGAAGTACTGTGGATGCTGATGATGGCGGTTATCGGTTTTGGCGTGATGGTACCGGTGGCGGGCCTGCTGGCGGATGCATTCGGCCGTCGTAAGAGCATGGTCGTGATTACGACCCTGATCATCCTCTTCGCGCTGTTTGCCTTTAAACCGCTGCTCGGCTCCGGCAACCCGCTGCTGGTCTTTGCCTTCCTGCTGATTGGCCTGAGCCTGATGGGGCTGACCTTTGGCCCCATGGGCGCGCTGCTGCCGGAGCTGTTCCCGACGGAAGTTCGCTATACCGGCGCATCGTTCTCCTATAACGTCTCGTCGATCCTCGGGGCGTCCGTGGCGCCGTATATCGCCGCCTGGCTGCAGGGCAACTACGGTCTGCCTGCGGTAGGGCTCTATCTGGCCGCCATGGCGGCGCTGACGATGATCGCGCTGCTGCTGACTCACGAAACGCGTCATCAATCGCTGTAACTCTCCCTCCACGCCCCTGGCCATCCGGTGAGGGGCGTCTCCTTGCCGACTATTTTTTCATCTGCGACAGAATTGCCCGACACTGGTTCGCCTCGCCTTCGGCGGGTGAGATCAGCGCCAGCAGCGCGGCGGCCGGCGTCACCAGGGTCGCCAGCGCTGCCGCTACCGCGCCGCGGGCAATCAGCGGCCCCGCCTTCACGCCCGCATTCGGCGACTTAAAGGTGCCGCGCACGTAGAGCGGTGAACGCAGGGTGATAATGCGAAAGCCCTTACTCTCCGGATCGATAGTGAGGTCCAGCTGCTCTGAGGCAAAGCTGGCGGTACCGGTGACGTTGATCAACGCGTTTTCCGTATCAAAGGCAAACACCTGCGGCCGGGCGACGCCGTTGACCACGTCGATATTGGCCGCCGCGCAGTTCACCCGCACCTCATCATCGCCAAAGATCTGCCCGATGATAAAGTTACCGACGTTCAGGCCGAGGATCTCCATCAGGTTGCGGCTAATTAAACCGTCGTTCATCAGCAGCTTCAGGTTACCGTTACTGTTGCCCAGCAGCGCGGCGACGGAGTTGCCGGTGCCGCGAAGCTGCACATCGCCGTTCATTTCGCCGAGGGTTTTCTGCATCATCTCCACGTTTGGCATCAGCGCTTTCAGCTTCAGGCGGCGCGCCTGCAGGTTCGCCGTCCCCTGCAGCGGTTTTTTATTCCCTTCAAGATGAATGCTGCCGGCAATCGTGCCGTTGGCCAGCCCCAGACGCAGCGGCTGCAGGCGCAGGTCGCCCCTTTCGAGGATCACGTGGGTGGAGAGGTCGCTGATGGGGAGCGTGCCGCCGTGCTCAATGCGGCGTCCTTTAAAGCGCACATCGGCATCCATCACCTGCCACTTATCGGTTTCAAAGCGGTCATACGGCAACACTTTTCCGGCCGGCTGCGGGGAGGCCTCGCCTTTGCGCCGTTCGGTCTGGCTGCCTTTACCGCCGGAGTCGACGCCAATCAGCGGCCCCAGATCCGCCAGCCTTAGCTGTCTGGACTCAAGGTCGCCCTCCAGCTTAGGCCGGGGTTTACCGGTGGTGTAGATCAGCGAGCCGTGGATATCGCTCTCGCCGATACGGCCATTAAAATCCTGATAGGCGAAGCGTGAACCGTTTTTCTCCTTGAAGGTGGCCCGCAGATGCCCGTCGGTCGAAAAGGCCGGCGTATCCGGCAGCAGCACGCCGGTCAGGTCATAGAGATCGCCCAGCGAGTCCCCGGAAAACTTCAGCCGCAGATCGACGCCGCCGAGGTTAAGCGGATCGCTGACCGTGCCGGTAAACGCGACCCGGGTATTGCCGGAACGAAAATCCCCCTGCAGGGGGAACGGCGTCCCTTCGCTGCGCAGCGCCAGCATGCCGCCGATTTTGCCGCTACCGGAGAGCGGCTGTCCGTTGTAGCTCCCTTTCGCCTGCAGGCCGAAGACGTAATCGCCTACTTTCTGCGGCTGCCCTTTCCCCTTCTCGCCGGTCACTTCACTGAACGCCAGCGGCTTACCGAGCGGATCAACCACGATCGTCACGTCAGCGCGCGACACTTTGTCATCAACGGCAATCTTGCCGCGATCGAAAAGAATATTGTCGAGGCGGAAAGACCAGCTGGAAGGCGCCGCATCTTTCTCCGACGACCCCGCCGAAGCCAGGTCGAAAGTCCAGTTGTTGGTCTTCTCCGACAGTCGGATCAGCCGCGCGTCGGGCTGTTCAAGCTTAATCCACGGCAGATAGACCGTTTTGCTGAGCAGCGCCAGCGGGGCGAGAGTCGCCTCAACGCGCGGCAGGTGGACCATTGTGACCTGCGGGATATCAGGGGGGTTGCCAAGGACGATATCTTCGGCATGAACGTGCGGCCAGGGGATCCAGCTTCGCCAGCCGCTCTCGCCGGGCTGGCGTTCCCAGACGACGCCCAGATCGCCGCGAATCGCGAACGGGCGGTTCAGCTCGGCAGAGACTTTCTGGTTGATCGTCGGCTTCAGGCGGTTCCAGTCAAAGGTCGCCAGCACGATAAAAAACAGAACGATCAGTACGACAATCGTTCCCAGGATAATAGCCACGGTTTTTCGGGTTCTGCTCATCCCTTCTGCACTCCTTTTGCGTCTCGTCACTCCTGAATATAGTTGAGAAACGCCATTTGCTCCGCCGAATGAGGTTTTCGTCACATAATCCGCGTCAGGTCAAAAAAATAATGGAACGTTGTTTTAATATCATTGACCATCAAAGCGCCCCAGCGCACACTAGGGTTAATATTGATTTAATTTCAGGTCATCACTATGTCGAAGAAAATTGCCGTCATTGGCGAATGCATGATTGAGCTGTCAGAGAAAGGCGCAGCGGTTAATCGCGGCTTTGGCGGCGACACCTTAAACACTTCCGTCTACATCGCTCGCCAGACCGACGCCAGCACGCTGGGCGTGCACTACGTTACCGCCCTGGGCACGGACACCTTCAGCCAGCAGATGCTCGAATCCTGGCAGCGCGAGAACGTTCAGACTGACCTGATTCAGCGCATGGCCGACCGTTTACCGGGCCTCTACTACATCGAAACCGACGATACCGGCGAGCGCACCTTTTACTACTGGCGCAACGAAGCCGCGGCGAAGTTCTGGCTGGAGAGCGAGCAGTCTGCGGCCATCTGCGAAGAGCTGGCGACCTTTGATTATCTGTATCTTAGCGGGATCAGCCTGGCGATCCTCAGCCCGACCAGCCGCGAGAAGCTGCTGACCCTGCTGCGGGAATGCCGGGCAAACGGCGGCAAGGTTATCTTTGATAATAACTATCGTCCGCGCCTGTGGAGCAGCAAAGAGGAGACGCAGCGGGTTTATCAGCAGATGCTGGCCTGCACCGACATCGCGTTCCTGACCCTCGATGACGAAGACGCGCTGTGGGGCGAGAAGCCGGTTGCGGAAGTGATTGCCCGCACCCACGCCGCCGGCGTTGAAGAAGTGGTGGTTAAGCGCGGCGCAGACTCCTGCCTGGTGGCGATTGCCGGCCAGCCGCTGCGGGAAGTCCCGGCCGTTAAGCTGCCGAAAGAGAAAGTGGTTGATACCACGGCGGCGGGCGATTCGTTCAGCGCCGGCTACCTGGCCGTACGCCTGACCGGCGGCGACGCCGAATCTGCGGCAAAACGCGGACACCTGACCGCCAGCACGGTGATCCAGTATCGCGGCGCGATTATCCCGCGCGAGGCGATGCCGCAGTAATTTTCGATTGCGTTACGCCCGCCTGCGAGAATCCCGGCTTGCGCTGCGCTTAGCCGGGCTACTGTCTGGCGCTGGCATTAGACCGGACAAGGCGCGCCAGCGCCGCCTCCGGGAAAATCACCGGGCCAACCCAGCAATACGTAAAACAGATTAGCCATAAACCTCACCGGATAGCCACGCTATCCGGTTTTGCTTTACTGCGCTGGCGGGATATCCGTCGCTTCGTTACGCCCTTCCGCAACATCACCGGCGCCGCTCGACGCCGCTGCGGCTGCTGGCGCGGGCGCCATCAGCTTTTCCCACGTCGCCTGCAGTTCCTTCATGTTGTATTCCGGCTCACCCTGCGGCTGCTGCAGCACCAGCGCCATATCCTGCGACAGCTGCTGACGCAGGTACTGATTCAGCATGTCGACCGTCAGCGAATTGAGAAACTCCTGGCGCAGTTTCTGATACTGCTCGGGCGCGATATCCACCACCTGATTTTGCAACGAACGCATCCGCTGGCTAATCAGGATGTACGTATCGGTGCGCGCATAGGTGGCAAACAGCTTCTGCAGTTCGAGGTTTTTCTGCGCGATCAGGGCGTCAAACTCCTCCTGCGGCAGGCCGCGATCGCGGACTTTCGCCAGCTCGCGCGCCACGGTCGTTAAGTTGGCGTTCAGGCGCTCGCCCGGCGATTCGATATTGATCGCGCACTGGGCGCGCTGGTAGAGCACGCGGCAGTCAAAGCCAAGGCCGATATCCTTGATATTACTTTTGCTCAGATTCTGCTGTACGTGCCAGAACAGCGCTTCTCGGGCAAGATCGTCGCGCCAGTAGCGCTGCAGCGCGACCGAGTCGCGGATCGGCTGCCACGGCGCATCCCACATCAGCGACAGCTTATCCTGGCGCACCGCATCGGTCATGATGCTGACCGGCGTCGTCGGCAGCGGCGACAGCGTAGGAACCGCCACCGGCGTTTCGCGCTTGCCCTTCAGGCCGCCGAAAGTTTTGTTGATTTGTTCCGCGACGCTGCGGCTATCCACGTTGCCGACCACAATCAGGGTCATGGCATCCGGGGTGTACCACTTGTGGTAATACTCTTTTAGCTGAGCAATATCCACCGGCTGCTTCAGCGGCGCCGCCGGATCGTGCCCCAGCATGGTGGAGCCTTTTAGCCGATAGCGCCACCAGCCTTCTTTGGTATCCGCAGGCCAGGTCGCCACCATGTCTTCGCCCTGCAGCGCGTGGTTGACGGTTTCCGGGGAGATCGACATTTTACCGCTGGCGCTGGCCAGCCAGCTCAGCGCCTCTTTCAGCAGGTCGTTACGGTTATTCGGTATGCTCAGGTTAAACAAACTGTAGTCATAAGAGACGATGGCGGGCGGCAGAGGACGCTTCGGGTCAATACTCTGCTGCCATAGCGAACGGGCCTGCATGGTCGGGAGGCCACCGTTTTGCGTCAGCGCGAGGCGCGGGATAAAGTGGCTAAAGCCGCTCTGCTGAGTGCTTTCGCTCAGCGAGCCAATATTCACGGACAGGCGAACTTCGATACGATCGCTGGGACGCTGCGGGGTGGCTAAAACCTGCCACTGAAACCCATTCGCCAGTGTCCCCTGTTGCCAGGCCGGGTCCGGCTGGAGCGCTTCTGCCTGCACATAGCCGACCGTCGCCATCATCAGCAAACCACCGGTTAAGAGTCGAATTTTTGTGCCCTGCATGTGAACCCCTGATGAACAATCCTGGTTACAACAGCGGCCCACGGGAGGGCCGCCGAAAAAATATGGTGAGTTAAGTACGTCGGTTAGACCACACGGAGATGAAAATGTCGCATGTTGACGTGAAATAAACATAAGGGTCACCGCCGCGCAAGCGACAGTGACCCCTAATTATGCGCAGGAGCCCGTAGTCCAGCAAGGGACAACGGGCCTAACAGATGGATTTATGAGGATAATTCGTGCGATTTGCTTACCGGAGTACGGTTGTTCAGCACATCATCCAGCTGTTTCGCGTCCAGCTCTTTGACCCATTTAGCGACAACGATGGTCGCGACGCCGTTACCCACCAGGTTGGTCAGCGCGCGCGCCTCGGACATAAAGCGGTCGATGCCAAGAATGAGCGCCAGACCGGCAACCGGCAGGTGCCCGACGGCGGAAATCGTCGCCGCAAGGACGATAAAGCCGCTGCCCGTCACCCCCGCCGCGCCTTTTGAGGAGAGCAGCAGCACCACCAGCAAGGTGATCTGATGGAAAATATCCATATGGCTGTTCGTCGCCTGGGCGATAAACACCGCCGCCATCGTCAGGTATATTGAGGTGCCATCGAGGTTAAAGGAGTACCCCGTCGGGATCACCAGCCCCACCACCGACTTCCGGCAGCCCAGCTTCTCCATCTTATCGAGCATACGCGGCAGCGCCGACTCGGATGAAGAGGTCCCCAGGACAATCAGCAGCTCTTCGCGGATATAGCGGATAAATTTAAAGATGCTGAAGCCGGTGGCTTTGGCGATCGACCCCAGCACCACCACCACAAACAGGATGCAGGTGATGTAGAAGCAGACGATCAGTTGGCCAAGCTGCACCAGCGTACCGACGCCGTATTTTCCAATGGTAAAGGCCATGGCCCCGAACGCGCCAATCGGCGCCAGGCGCATGATCATATTGATGATGCCGAAGATCACCTGCGAGAAGCTTTCGATAACGTTAAAAATCAGCTGGCCTTTGCTGCCGAGGCGATGCAGCGCGAAACCAAACAGCACCGCAAACATCAGCACCTGCAGAATGTTGCCGCTGGCAAAAGCGCCAATTACGCTGCCGGGGATAATATCGAGCAGGAACGCTACGATGCCCTGATCTTTCGCCTGTTCGGCGTAAACCGCCACGGCCTTCGCGTCGAGGGTCGCCGGGTCAACGTTCATTCCCGCGCCGGGCTGCACCACGTTTACAATGATCAGGCCGATGATCAGCGCAATTGTGCTCACGATTTCAAAGTAGAGCAGCGCCACCGCCCCGGTGCGGCCGACGGCTTTCATGCTCTCCATCCCGGCAATCCCCGTCACGACGGTACAGAAGATAACCGGGGCAATAATCATTTTAATCAGCTTAACGAAGGCATCGCCGAGGGGTTTCATCTGCGCACCCAGTTCCGGGTAAAAATGGCCCAGCAGAATACCGATCGCTATGGCCGAGAGAACCTGGACATAGAGGCTTTTAAAGAAAGAGATTTTCATAGGGTGTCCTTTGGAGATAACCACAGACCTTGAGGGGGTATTGCGTCCGTGGCTTAAAAATAACACCCATGAAACATTTCAGAAATAACGAGTGATGAAATTGCAATGCAATTGTTAATTTATTTGAACTGACTCGCATAAGCTAACAATGTCGTTACAAACTTGCATCCTCAACATCACCGGGTAAAAAACGGGCCATAAAAGCCTCAGGCGGCATGGCGCAGCCAAAAAGATACCCTTGCACCGTCTCGACGCCCGCCTCCTGCAGCCAGCGATACTGGGTATCGGTTTCGACGCCCTCCGCGACAATGTGCAGATTCAGCCCCCGCGCCAGCTGGATAATCGCGGGCACCATGCTGATGTCATCGGGCAGCATATCGATAAAGACTTTATCGATTTTCAGGATGTCTACCGGCAGCGATTTAATATGCTGCAGCTGGCGCAAGCCCGCGTAGCCCATACCAAAGTCATCGAGGGCAATCCGCACGCCCGCTTCACGCAGCGGACGCAGCAGCGAAATAATCGCCTGCGGGTCGTCTATCCGACGGCTTTCGGTGACTTCCAGTACCAGCGTGCCCGGCGCGATACGATAGCGCGCGAGCAGCGCCAGCATCTCCTCGCCGCGATCGTGATGCAGCAGCTGCAGCAACGACACGTTGACCGACAGCGGCAACATGATCCCCTGATTTTGCCAGGCGGCAAGCTGCCGGCAGGCCTCTTCCATCACCCAGTAGCCGACCGGCACCATCAGCCCGCAGGCTTCGATACGCTCAATCAGATCGCCCGGCAGCGACCAGCTGCCGTCCGCCTGACGCTGACGCAGCAGCACTTCCGCACCGCACACCTCGCCGCTGTGGGTATCCACCTGCGGCTGCAGCCAGATGGCAAACTGCTGGTTATCAAGCGCCGTCAGAATATCGTGCTCTTCCATTAAGCGGCGCTGCGCTTTTTCCATCTGCTGCGGATCGAAGAACTCAATCTGGTTTTTCCCTTTACGACGCGCGGTTACGGCGGCGGAAAACGCCCGCCGGTAGAGCTGTTCGGCGTTAATTTCGCCGTTAAACATCGCGATACCGACGCTGGCGCAGGGGCGCAGCTGGATGCCGTGCAGAGGCAAACGTTCATTTAAGACAGTGAGTACTTGCTTACTTAACGTCACCGCCTGCCAGGGTTCGTCAATACCGTGGGCCAGAATCGCGAAGTCGTAGCCGCTCACCTGAGCCAGCACCATCTGCGCCGGGATAATCGCCCGCAGCTTTTCAACCAGGGTTAGCAGCAGCATTTCACGCTGCGTCTCTTTCAGTACGCCAGCGGTATCCTGTAGCGTTTCGCAGGCGATAATCAGCAGCGCCGAGGCCTGCGGTCGCGCGACGGTTTGCTCCAGCATAGCCATTAGAAAGGCTTTGTTCGGCAGCTCGGATACCGGAAAACGAGTCGATTGCAAAGAGAGTTCATCGTGCAGGCGCAGCAGCGTCTGCTGATTACGGTTGTAGCTGCGCACCAGCATGCCGATTTCATCGTCATGATGGAGACGCGGCAGCGTGAGCTGATGGCCCAAACGCTCGTGCTGCGGGACATCGTTTAGCTCACGGGCGATTTTACGCAGCGGTCGTACCATCAGACGGTTGATGCACCAGGTGATCGCCACCGTCAGCATCAGCACCAGAAGCAAGTAAGCGGTCACTAACGTCGCCAGCGCGCTCATGACGAATTTATACATGCGGTATGAGTCGGCCTGGAGCACCAGATAGGCCAGCGGCTGTGGGTTAGCGGGCCGTTCAAGGGAGTAGATAGGCAGCGAAATCTGTACCGGCAGTTCAAACATACGGGTGATGGTTACCGGTACCGGGCGCTCGGGGATAAAGCGCATCCGCAGCGCCTGGAACTGATTGGGCAGGACAACATCCGCCCGGCTGACGATGCCTGCGGGTTGAATACGGCTCAGAATGGCTTCCGCCTCAGGGATATCGGCTTTCAGGATAGCCGCTGACAGCGGTTCGCGAACGGAACGCGCGATGCTTTCTAACTGCGTGGCCGTGGTAAAACGACTCTGCTGAACAAAGTGGAACAGCAGAATAGAACAGAAGACCAGTACAAACGCCATGGACACGCTCGCGACCATCGCCATCTGTTTAATTGTAAGTGAACGGCTGACGCGCAACGGGGTTCTCCACTGAAACTGAACGCATATCGGGTATAGGTCCCTCTCACCGATCGTTATCAGGCTGATTATATACTCAAATTGTTCGCTCACGCCCGCAAGGCGCGAAGCAATGCCATCAGGCCGCTTTCCCGGAGGCGGCGCAATGCGCCTGTCCGGGCTACAAAACCCGCAGGCGGCGCGGCCGGTAGCCCCGGTAAGCATAGCGCGACCGGGGAACATTCCCGGGTGGCTACGAAATTGCCCGGCCTACACGTTCACAGCCGCCATCGGGACGCTTTCCCGGAGGCGGCGCAATGCGCCTGTCCGGGCTACAAAACCCGCAGGCAGCACCGACCTGTAGCCCCGGTAAGCATAGCGCGACCGGGGAATATTCCCGGGTGGCGGCTGACGCCTTACCCGGGCTACGAAATTGCCCGGCCTACACGTTCACAGCCGCCATCGGGACGCTTTCCCG
>NZ_JBEAID010000038.1:0-56284 GCF_040064585.1 Klebsiella sp. CN_Kp113
CTGCACGACCCACCAATGTAAAAAAGCGCCCTAAAGGCGCTTTTTTGCTATCTGCGATAGACAAAGCCGACACGGGCCTTCATCTTGCTATCCGGCACAGACCATCAATTCACCAGCGCCGCAATCAGCTTCTCCAGCGCGGGCGTCGCCTGCTGTTGGTCATAGACGATATACAAATCTGCCGGTATGCGTTCTTCCAGCGGACGAAACACCACCCCCGGCCACGTCATTTGCGCATAGCTATCAGCGATGAGCGTAATACCTATCCCCATACTGACCATCGCCAGAACCGTTTGCGGCTCCATCACTTCACGGATAATCATCGGCGAGAATCCGGCGCTCTGGCACACGCGCTGCAAAAACGTCCAGTCGGTATGTATTGAAGGCATGGTGACAAAATATTCGTTACGCAAAGCCGCAAGCGGGATCGCCTTACGCGCGACAAGCGGATGCTCTTCCGGCATGGCCACCAGAAAAGAGGATTCGTGCAAGCGCAGGCTGGTAAATCCAGGAGAAGGCGCTGTCGCCATCCGCCAGACGCCGGCGTCCAGCTCGCGTCGTTCCAGCATCGCCATCTGCATGGCGGGCATGTTCTCGCGAAAAAGCACCTCTACGTTAGGGTTCTCTTTCAAAAAACGCCGCATCACCGGACGCATTTTTCCCCACATAGCCGTACCTATCACGCCCAGCTCTACCCGTCCCGCCTCACCCCGCCCAATCTGTTCCACGCGCGCCAGCGCCTGATTCGCGCTGGAAAGCAGACGACGGGACTCCTCCATCAGGATTTTCCCTGCGTGGGTCAACGCTACGCTGCGGGAGTGGCGAACAAACAGCAGCGTGCCAAGCTGCTGCTCCAGGTCTTTAATGTGAATGCTGAGCGGAGGTTGCGACATGTTCAGACGGGCCGCCGCACGACCAAAATGCAGCTCTTCGGCAACAGCCAGAAAATAGCGCAATAACTTCAGATCGATACGATGCGTGCGTTCCATGGGTCATGCGCTCCTGAGGCATAAAGATAATGCGCAAAGTTACCACACTGCATCAGAAAAAATGAAACGGCGGAACATGTGCCCGCCGCGGAAGAGGATTAATGCGTCAGCGCTTTTTTCATTAACTTCTCAGGTTCATGTTTATATTTGAAGAACGCGGCAAAAATAACCGCCAGCAGCAATGAATAGGCCGCGAACACCAGCCAGATGGTCTGCCACTCTTTTACGCCATCAACAGAGAAGTAATCCACGGCCATGCCGCTGAGAACCGAACCTACCCATGCGCCAACACCGTTCACCATGGTCATAAACAACCCCTGCGCGCTGGCGCGAATATGCGCCCCCGCCTCTTGCTCTACGAACACCGATCCTGAAATATTAAAAAAGTCGAATGCGCAGCCGTAAACGATCATCGACATCAGCAGCAGAACAAAACCGAACGGAGACGGATCGCCAAAGGCAAAAAAGCCAAAGCGCAGCGTCCACGCCAGCATACTCATCAGCATGACCGTTTTAATGCCAAAGCGTTTCAGAAAGAATGGAATGGTGAGAATAAAGGCGACTTCCGCCATCTGCGAAACCGAAAGCAAAATAGAGGGATAGCGTACGACAAAGCTGTCGGCAAACGCCGGGTTGCGGGCGAAATCATGCAGAAAGGGGTTACCGAAGACGTTGGTTATTTGCAGTACCGCCCCGAGCATCATCGCGAAGAAAAAGAAAATGGCCATCCGCGGATTTTTAAACAATACGAATGCATCCAGTCCCAGCCTCGTGGCCAATGTGGCGCCAGGTTTCTTCTCGGTCACAGCAATTTTCGGTAGCGTAAGCGCATAAATCGCCAGTAATAACGACGCGGCAGAGGCGATATACAGCTGCGCGCTGCTCAGCTCCAGCCCCATCAGGCTCACCGTCCACATGGCGACAATAAAACCAAGAGTGCCAAATACGCGAACAGGAGGAAACGCGGTCGCCGGATCCTGGCCGGACTGTGCCAGACATGAATAGGAGATGCTATTAGACAACGAGATAGTCGGCATATAGGCCATCGCGTTAATCAGCATTACCCAGAACATCGTCTCCGGATCGGTGACGGTCGTTGCATAAAGAAGCACGCCCGCGCAGACCAGGTGGCAGAGCATATAGGCCCGTTCTGCACGTAGCCATTTATCGGCAACGATCCCCATAATGGCGGGCATGATAATGGCCGCCAGCCCTTTGGAACTATAGACAATGCCGACATTTGCCCCGGTGAAATGCAGTGTGTTTATCATGTAAGAACCCAGGGTGACCAGCCAGCTACCCCAGATAAAATATTGCAAAAACGACATGAGTTTTAAGCGAGAGGCGATACCCATTTTTCCGTTCCTTGCCATTAAAGTAAGACCCCGCAAGCGGGGTCAATATTTATTATTTTTTCAGGCCAGTTTGCGTAAGAAGCCGCAGATCAGGTTAATAAAGTTCTGCCGGGAGAGTTCGGCCGCTGCCAGGGTTTGCGCGTGAGATAGTTTCACATCGCCGAGGCCCTCAGCCAGATTGGTAATGGCTGAGACGGCCACCACTTTCAGCTCGCAATGGCGGGCAGCGATGACTTCCGGCACGACGGACATCCCCACCACATCGCCGCCGATAATCTGCATCATGCGAATCTCCGCCGCCGTTTCAAAATTCGGCCCGGGATAAGAGACAAATACGCCTTCAGTCAGCGGAAACCCCTCCTCCTCCGCTACGCGCTGCAGAACGGCGCGGTAATCCGCGTCATAGGCGTTGGCCAGGGAGAAGAAGCGTTCGCCGAAGCGCTCATCATTCAGGCCCACCATTGGCGTACCCGGCATCGTGTTAATATGATCGCTGAGCGCCACCAGACTTCCCGGCCCCACTTCCGGACGTAAAGAACCGGCAGCGTTAGTACAAAACAGCAGTTCACACCCCAGCAGCTTTAGCGTCCGGATGGCGTCAGTCATCACCGTCATGCCCCGACCTTCATAGAAGTGCCCACGCCCTTTCATGCAGGCAACGGGTACGCCGGCCAGATTTCCAAGCACCAGTTCACCGGCATGGCCGTGCACGGTACTCACCGGAAAGCCGGGCAGCTTTTCGTAAGATATCGCCACCGCATCTTCAATTTGTTCCGCCAGCGCCCCGAGACCCGACCCCAGGATAAAGGCCACCCGCGGCGTAAAATCCGGCTTATATCCGCGAATAATATCGGCGCTATACCAGGGATTCTGTGAGAAAAGCGTGTCGCTCATAAGCTGTCCTTAAAAACTGAAAGATCGATAAAGTGATTGGCTACCATGCTGTTATAACGATGCTACGCAATCGATTACCAATACAGTTTTCCCGGACGTTTGATATTAAAAAGCTATTGATTTCATTTCTGATACAAGGGGTCGTTTTCGCGTAAGGCGGTCAGTTGGCCAGCTTGCTGCCGCACCACCTCCCACAGCGCCTCTGCGGCTGTCGATAGCGAGCGGTTTTTACGCCGCGCCAGCATCAGCTGGCGTTCCACCACCGGGGTGAGCCGCTTCACCTGCAGATGACTTCCCTGAGGGAGCGGCAGCGCTAACGCAGGTAGGATGCTGATGCCTATCCCCGACTCAACCATTGGGAATAGCGTGGCCGGATGACCGATTTCCTGCACGATATTTGCGGTAACGGCGAATCCCGCGAGCGCGGCGTCAATCAGCGGCCGGCTACCCGAAGCATAATCCTGCAAAACCAGCCGCTGGTCATGCAGCGCATGCCAGCTCACCGCATCCCTTTTAGCGAAAGGGTGATCGCAACGGCAAAGCAGCAGGAAAGGTTCAGCGAGAACCGCCTCACACTGCAAATCGGTCGCGGCGCCAGGGTCGATAACAATGCCAAAATCAACTTCTCCCTGACGGATGCTCTCCAGCACCCACTGCTGGGGGCGATCGTGCAGAACAAAATCTATCTCCGGATAGCGACGGTTGCTGTAGGCGATGCACTGCGGGATCAGATGGGCGGAAATGGTCTGGCTGGCCGCCACCCGCACGGTTCCCATAAGCTGCTGCCCGACGCGCCCGGCCTCACGCAACGTGCCGTTTAACTCATCCAGCAGGCGCTCAAGCCGGGCCGCCAGCTGCTGTCCGGCTTCCGTGAGCACCACTTCGCGCGTCGTTCGGTCAAGCAGGCGTACGCCGGTCTGATGTTCCAGCTCTTTCACGCTGTGGCTTACCGCTGACTGACTCAGGCCAATACTCTCCCCTGCCCGGCTAAAGCTTTTGACGCGAGCAACGGTCACAAAAACCTTCAACTGACGTAGCGAATAATTCATCTCTTTTTTTCATGAATAGATGCAATAAATCGATTTTATTTCTCAAACTAAAGAAAGCACAATAGCGACATCGATTTTCAGGAGCGTTTATGAAATTTTTCCGCATTCTTGATCCATTCACCCTGACATTAGTCACCGTCGTCCTGCTGGCCTCCTTTTTTCCTGCGCGCGGCGGATTTGTCCCCTTCTTTGAACATTTAACCACCGCCGCCATCGCGCTGCTTTTCTTTATGCACGGCGCCAAGCTCTCCCGTGAGGCGATCGTTGCCGGGGGCAGCCACTGGCGTTTACATCTCTGGGTCATGTGCAGCACGTTTATCGTTTTTCCCGTACTTGGCGTGCTATTCGCCTGGTGGGCGCCCGTTAACGTCGATCCGGCGCTCTATACCGGGTTTATTTATCTCTGCATTCTTCCCGCCACCGTCCAGTCAGCCATTGCGTTTACCTCTCTGGCGGGCGGCAACGTGGCGGCTGCGGTATGCTCGGCTTCGGCCTCAAGCCTGCTGGGGATCTTCATTTCGCCGCTGCTGGTCGGCCTGTTGATGAACCTGCACGGTGCGGGGGGGAGTCTGGAGCAGGTTGGCAAAATCATGCTGCAGCTGCTGCTGCCGTTTGTGCTGGGACATCTCTCTCGTCCGTGGATTGGCAACTGGGTGGCAAAACATAAAAAGTGGATCTCGAAAACCGACCAGACCTCCATCCTGCTGGTGGTCTATTCGGCGTTCAGCGAGGCGGTTGTTAACGGTATCTGGCACAAAGTCGGCGTCGGTTCGCTGCTGTTTATCGTTATTGTCAGCATGGTGCTGCTGGCGATTGTGATTGCGATTAACGTCTTTGTGGCGCGCAGGTGCGGGTTTAATAAAGCGGATGAAATTACGATTGTCTTTTGCGGGTCGAAAAAGAGCCTGGCGAACGGCATTCCGATGGCCAACATTCTCTTCCCGACCTCTATCCTGGGGATAATGGTTCTGCCGCTGATGATCTTCCATCAGATTCAGCTTATGGTCTGTGCGGTGCTGGCGCGGCGCTATAAGCGCCAGGCCGAAGCGTTACAGGCGCAGGAGAAAAGCCGCGCCTCCGAAGCCTAACGCGGGCGCTTAAGGGGCTCGACCAGGCTGGTCAGCCCCTCCGTTTTAATCAATAGCGTTAATGCCATCAGCTCGCCAAGATGCCCGGCGGGAAATTCATCCTTACGGGCAAACCACAGCAAATACTCTTCCGGCACATCGATTAAGCGCCGCCCTTTGTATTTACCAAACGGCATTTCCGTGTTGGCAATCTCAATAAGCTGATCTTTATCCACGCGACTCTCCGAGCAGACGCAGCATTTCGTCTTCATCGATCACCGCAATTCCCAGCTCCTGCGCTTTGGCAAGCTTAGAGCCCGCCGCCTCCCCGGCGATGACAAGGTCGGTCTTCTTCGACACGCTGCCCGCCACCTTCGCCCCCAGCGCAACCAGCCGGGCTTTCGCATCGTCACGGGAGAGCTGACTCAGGCTACCGGTCAGAACCACCGTTTTGCCGGCAAAGGGGCTATCAATCTCTTCCGCATTGACCACGACCGGCGCCGGCCAGCGGACGCCTTCTTTACGCAGCTGAGCAATCACTTCGCGGTTGCTCTCTTCGGCAAAGAAATTACGCACGTGCGTGGCAACCACAATCCCGACATCGGGCACTTTTTGCAGATCGTCAATTGAAGCCTGCTCCAGCGCCTCAATGGTGCCAAAGTGGGCCGCTAAACCGGCTGCCGTCGCCTCACCGACTTCGCGGATCCCCAGCGCATAAAGGAAACGGGCAAAGGTGGTCTCTTTGGACTTCTCCAGGGCATCCACCACGTTCTGCGCTGATTTGGGCCCCATGCGATCGAGCCCGGTGAGTTTACCCGGCGTCAGTTGGAAGAGATCGGCCGGCGTATGCACGTACTCTTTTTCAACCAGCTGATCGATGATTTTATCGCCCATACCGTCAACGTCCAGGGCGCGACGGGAGACAAAATGCTTGAGCGCTTCTTTACGCTGGGCGCCGCAGATCAGGCCGCCGGTACAGCGCGTCACCACTTCGCCTTCCACGCGTTCAACGTCGGAATGACATACCGGACAATGGGTGGGGAACACGATCTCACGCGTCTCCTCCGGGCGTTCTGAGAGCACGACGTTCACGACCTGAGGGATAACATCGCCGGCGCGGCGAATGACCACCTTATCGCCGATACGCAGTCCCAGACGCTCGATTTCATCAGCATTATGCAGCGTCGCGTTGCTGACCAGGACCCCGGCGACGTGTACCGGCTCCAGACGCGCAACCGGCGTGATGGCGCCAGTGCGCCCGACCTGAAACTCAACGTCGCGCACGAAAGTCATCTGCTCCTGCGCCGGAAACTTAAACGCCACCGCCCAGCGCGGCGCGCGGGCTACGAAGCCAAGCTGTTCCTGCAGCGCCAGCGAATCGACTTTGATGACCACGCCGTCGATATCAAACCCCAGCTTCGGCCGATCATCTTCAACCTGGCGATAGTAAGTAAGCACTTCCTCTGGCGTATGGCAGAGCTTTACACGCTCGCTGACCGGCAGCCCCCAGGACTTAAACTGCTGCAAGCGCGCCGAGTGGCTGGCAGGCAGCTCGCCGCCTTCCAGCACGCCCACGCCGTAGCAAAAGAAAGTGAGTGGACGCTTCGCGGTAATTCGCGGATCGAGCTGGCGTAAAGACCCCGCCGCCGCGTTACGCGGGTTAGCAAAGACTTTACCTCCGGTTCGCCGCGCCTCTTCATTAATTTTTTCAAACCCTGCCTGCGGCAGGAACACCTCTCCGCGCACCTCAAGCCGCTGCGGAATATTGTCACCGCGTAGCTTCAGGGGAATCGCGCGAATGGTACGCACGTTGGAGGTAATATCTTCGCCGGTCGTTCCATCGCCGCGGGTCGCCGCCTGCACCAGCAGGCCGTTTTCATACAGGATACTGACCGCCAGGCCATCCAGCTTGAGCTCACAGCAGTAAGTCAGGTTATCGGTATTTTTCAGGCGATCCTGTACCCGCTTGTTGAACGCGAGGAAGCTCTCCTCATCAAAAACGTTGTCCAGCGACAGCATCGGGACTTCATGGCGAATCTGGCTAAAAGAGGCTAACGGTGCGGCACCGACGCGCTGGGTGGGCGAGTCCGGGGTGATCAGCTCAGGGTACTGAGCTTCCAGCTCGCGCAGTTCGCGCATTAACCGATCGTATTCCGCATCAGGGATTTCCGGCGTATCCATGACGTGGTAGAGATATTCATGATGGCGAAGCGTGGTTCGCAGTTCAGTCAGTTTTTGTTCGTTCGATTCCATATCACACCATCAATGATAAAAAACCCCCGACGGGCGGGGGTTCAGGATAAGTAGATGAAACGCAAGAAGATGAATCAGGCGTTAGCCTCTTTCACTTCACGAATTCGGTCTTGATATTCACGCAATTTTTGCGGCGTCATCATACGACGCTGGTCATCCAGCACTACGCCGCCGACTTCATCGGCAATGTACTGCGCGGACTGCAGCATCAGCTTAAAGTTTTGCAGTTCATCGCCAAAGGACGGAACCTGCATAAAGATAGTCACCCCGGGCGTCATCATATCCGCCATGCTGTCAGGATTGAAGGTGCCAGGCTTAACCATATTGGCCAGACTGAAGAGCACCTGACCGCTGCCGTCCGGGCTGAGGTGGCGATGGAAGATATTCATATCGCCAAATTTGAAGCCCGCCTGCTGGATGCTATTGATGAGTAGCTCGCCGTTGAGCTGCGAACCGTGATGCGCAGCGACGTTCATCACGATGACCGTCTCCTTACGCTCTTTAGGCTGCGGCGCGGCCTGCTGCGGCTCAGGGGCCTGAGGTTCCGGCGCCGGCTGCGGCTCTGGAGCGGCGGCAGGTTGTTGAACCGGCTGCTGCACATGCTGAACGGGCTGCTGCGCATGCTGAACGGGTTGCTGCACATGCGGAACGGGCTGCGGCTGTACCGGCTGCTGAGGCGGCACGGCGCGCTGCGGCTGCTGGACCGGGGCCTGGGCGTGAACGGGCTGATGTTGCGGCGGCTGCGGTGCACGGACAGGCTCTTCCGGGCGCACAGGTGGCTGTTGCGCCTGACGCTCATAAGGAGGCTGATACTGGTGCTGCGGCTGACGAGGTGCTTCATGCTCCCCATGAACGCCATTCGACGCATGACTGGTCCGATGAACCCGGACTTCACCAACGCCTTCAACATCGTCATCAAAGTCGTCGCCTTCCGACGCTTCATCGTCGCGAGACTTCATACGTTTCAGTGGGCGATCGCGAAACATCGAGGAGCGTTCTTTACGGCTGGTCCAGAAACCGTGCACCAGTAAAGCGATTATGGCGATCGCGCCAACAATGATTAATATCAGACGCAAATCCTGCATCATTATATTCTCTGTTGTTCTAACACCTTGCCACCACGGCAAACATTTACTCACTAAGAGTATTTGCCGATTACATCAAGTGCAAGTGCGTCGGGGGCTTTCACTACATAAAGATGAACTAAATCGTGCTTTTTGCTGTTTTTTCGAACATTTCCTAACTGGTTATTGTCTGCTAACCCGATAAAATAGCCCGGCATTCAGCCTGGATGTCAAAAAAGGAGCATTACCTGACTATGGTTTCATCATCCGTAACGACCCCGCGTAGTGGCGTCTACTATTTTTCGCAGGGTTGGAAGCTGATCGGGCTGCCGGGGATCCGTCGATACGTATTCCTCCCTTTACTCGTCAACATTATTCTGATGGGCGGCGCATTCTGGTGGCTGTTCACGCGTCTGGACAGCTGGATCCCTTCGTTGATGAGCCATGTTCCTGAATGGCTGCAATGGCTTAACTATCTGCTGTGGCCCATGGTGGTCATTTCTATTCTGCTTGTCTTCGGCTACTTCTTCTCGACAATCGCCAACTGGATTGCCGCGCCCTTTAGCGGCCTGCTGGCCGAGCAGCTTGAAGCGCGCCTGACGGGCGCGACGCCGCCGGATGTCGGGGTTTTCGGCATCCTGAAAGATGTTCCGCGCATCATGAAGCGCGAGTGGCAGAAGTTTGCCTGGTACCTGCCGCGGGCCATCGTCCTTTTGCTTCTCTACTTTATCCCCGGTATCGGCCAGACCGTCGCCCCCGTGCTGTGGTTCCTGTTCAGCGCCTGGATGCTGGCGATTCAGTACTGCGATTACCCTTTTGATAACCATAAGGTGCCGTTTAAAACGATGCGTCAGGCGCTGCGCACGCGCAAAGTGACCAATATGCAGTTTGGCGCCCTGACCAGCCTGTTTACCATGATCCCGGTGCTAAACCTGGTCATCCTGCCCGTCGCGATTTGCGGCGCGACGGCGATGTGGGTCGATTGCTACCGTGACAAACACGCCATGTGGAAGTAGCGCTATCGCTTTCGGAGCGGCTTATGCCGCTCCTTATTACTTCTGGCTTGCCATTATTTCTCTTCTGAATATAGATATGCTAAATCCTTACTTCCGCATATTCTTTAAGCGGGTATGCTGAAGCCGTACTCCCAAATTTCATACAGTTAAGGACGGGCCATGAGTAAGATTTTTGAAGATAACTCCCTGACTATCGGCCATACGCCGCTGGTACGACTGAACCGCATCGGTAACGGACGCATCCTGGCAAAGGTAGAATCTCGTAACCCGAGCTTTAGCGTAAAATGCCGTATCGGTGCCAATATGATTTGGGATGCCGAAAAACGCGGCGTGCTGAAGCCCGGCGTTGAGCTGGTGGAACCGACCAGCGGTAATACCGGTATCGCGCTGGCCTACGTGGCTGCGGCGCGCGGTTATAAACTGACGCTGACGATGCCGGAGACCATGAGCATCGAACGCCGCAAGCTGCTGAAGGCCCTGGGCGCTAACCTGGTGCTGACCGAAGGCGCCAAGGGGATGAAAGGCGCCATCCAGAAAGCCGAAGAAATTGTCGCCAGCGACCCGGAAAAATTCCTCCTGCTCCAGCAGTTCAGCAACCCGGCCAACCCGGAAATTCATGAAAAAACCACCGGCCCGGAAATCTGGGAAGATACCGATGGTCAAATCGACGTCTTCATCTCCGGCGTCGGTACTGGCGGTACGCTGACCGGCGTGAGCCGCTATATCAAAGGCACCAAAGGTAAAAAAGATCTGATTACCGTTGCCGTTGAACCTACCGACTCCCCGGTTATCGCCCAGGCGCTGGCAGGCGAAGAGCTGAAGCCAGGCCCGCACAAAATCCAGGGTATTGGCGCAGGCTTTATCCCAGGCAACCTGGATTTGAAGCTGGTGGATAAAGTAGTGGCTATTACCAATGATGAAGCCATTTCCACCGCCCGTCGCCTGATGGAAGAGGAAGGCATTCTGGCCGGCATCTCTTCCGGCGCTGCCGTTGCCGCTGCGCTGAAGCTGCAGGAGGATGAAGCCTTTACCAACAAGAATATTGTGGTTATCCTACCCTCTTCAGGTGAGCGCTATTTAAGCACCGCATTGTTTGCCGATCTCTTCACCGAGAAAGAACTGCAACAGTAATGCCAGCTTGTTAATATCGTGTAAAAAAGCACCTTTTCAGGTGCTTTTTTGTGGCGCACATCAAACTTTTACCCCTCCTGGCATTGATTCACTTCGTTGGGTCTGGTATTTAACCAGCACATTTATTTCGATGCGCGAAATTATTCCGATTTGGATTTCCATAAGCTGAATCGATTTTATGATTTGGTTCAAGTCTTCCTTTAGCGGCATAATGTTTAATGACGTGGTAGACGTTAACGGCCTGAAGGTTTCCACAGCGATTTTCCGCTGATGGTGCCGGAGCCGGATACGTGATGCCGGCGCTAACGATACAGGCTAAAGTTTGGCCGTTAGGCTAAACTTTAGGTCCACAACACTAAACCTATAAGTTGGGGAAATATAATGTTCCAGCAAGAAGTTACTATTACCGCTCCGAACGGTCTGCACACCCGCCCTGCTGCTCAGTTTGTTAAAGAAGCAAAAGGCTTCACTTCTGAGATCACTGTAACCTCCAACGGCAAAAGCGCCAGCGCCAAAAGCCTGTTCAAACTGCAGACTCTGGGCCTGACCCAGGGTACCGTTGTCACTCTCTCTGCCGAAGGCGAAGACGAGCAAAAAGCAGTTGAGCATCTGGTAAAACTGATGGCTGAACTCGAGTAAGTTCACGGGTTCTTTTTAATATCAGTCACAAGTAAGGTAGGGTTATGATTTCAGGCATTTTAGCATCCCCGGGTATCGCTTTCGGCAAGGCACTTCTGCTGAAAGAAGATGAAATTGTCATCGACCGGAAGAAAATTTCTGCCGATAAGGTTGATCAGGAAGTTGAACGTTTTCTGAATGGCCGCACCAAGGCCTCCGCCCAGCTGGAGGTCATCAAAACCAAAGCTGGTGAAACCTTCGGTGAAGAAAAAGAAGCCATCTTCGAAGGGCACATCATGCTGCTGGAAGATGAGGAGCTTGAGCAGGAAATCATAGCCCTGATTAAAGATAAGCATATGACTGCCGATGCGGCAGCCAATGAAGTTATCGAAGGTCAGGCTACTGCCCTGGAAGAACTGGATGACGAATACCTGAAAGAGCGTGCCGCTGACGTACGCGACATCGGTAAGCGCCTGCTGCGCAACATCCTCGGTCTGGCCATCATCGATCTGAGCGCGATTCAGGATGAAGTTATCCTGGTAGCCGCTGACCTCACCCCGTCTGAAACCGCACAGCTGAACCTGAACAAGGTGCTGGGTTTCATCACCGACGCGGGCGGCCGTACTTCCCACACCTCCATCATGGCGCGTTCCCTTGAACTGCCGGCCATCGTGGGCACCGGTAGCGTGACTACCCAGGTGAAAAACGGCGATTATCTGGTTCTCGACGCGGTGAATAATCAGGTTCTGGTTAACCCGAGCGATCAACAAATCGAAGAACTGCGCAACCTGCAGGCTCAGGTCGCTGAAGAGAAAGCGGAACTGGCTAAGCTGAAAGACCTGCCGGCCATTACGCTGGACGGCCATCAGGTTGAAGTCTGCGCCAACATCGGTACCGTACGCGACGTTGAAGGTGCCGAACGTAACGGCGCGGAAGGCGTTGGTTTGTATCGTACAGAATTCCTGTTCATGGACCGCGACTCGCTGCCGACTGAAGAAGAACAGTTCGCAGCATACAAAGCCGTTGCCGAAGCGTGCGGCTCGCAGGCGGTTATCGTTCGCACCATGGACATCGGCGGCGACAAAGAGCTGCCGTACATGAACTTCCCGAAAGAAGAGAACCCGTTCCTCGGCTGGCGCGCAGTGCGCATCGCCATGGATCGCAAAGAGATTCTGCGCGACCAGGTTCGTGCCATCCTGCGCGCTTCCGCTTTCGGTAAACTGCGCATCATGTTCCCGATGATCATCTCTGTTGAAGAAGTGCGTGCACTGAAGAAAGAGATCGAAATCTACAAACAGGAACTGCGCGACGAAGGTAAAGCTTTTGATGAGGCAATTGAGATTGGCGTGATGGTGGAAACCCCAGCCGCTGCGACAATTGCGCGTCACTTAGCCAAAGAAGTTGATTTCTTTAGTATCGGTACCAATGATTTAACGCAGTATACTCTGGCAGTTGACCGTGGTAATGATATGATTTCACATCTTTACCAGCCAATGTCCCCGTCCGTGCTGACGCTGATTAAGCAAGTTATTGATGCTTCTCATGCTGAAGGCAAATGGACTGGCATGTGCGGTGAGCTTGCGGGCGATGAACGTGCTACACTTCTGTTGCTGGGTATGGGTCTGGACGAGTTCTCTATGAGCGCCATTTCCATCCCGCGCATCAAGAAGATTATCCGTAACACGAACTTCGAAGATGCGAAAGTATTAGCAGAGCAGGCTCTTGCTCAACCGACAACGGACGAGTTAATGACGCTGGTTAACAAGTTCATTGAAGAAAAAACAATCTGCTAATTCACGAGATGCGCGGCCCAAATTACTGCTTAGGAGAAGATCATGGGTTTGTTCGATAAATTGAAATCTCTGGTTTCTGATGATAAAAAAGACACCGGAACTATTGAGATTGTTGCCCCGCTCTCTGGCGAGATCGTCAACATTGAAGACGTGCCGGATGTAGTTTTTGCGGAAAAAATTGTGGGTGATGGCATTGCTATCAAACCTACTGGCAACAAAATGGTTGCGCCGGTAGATGGTACCATCGGTAAAATTTTTGAAACCAACCATGCTTTTTCAATCGAATCTGATAGCGGCATTGAACTGTTCGTTCACTTCGGTATTGATACCGTTGAGCTGAAAGGCGAAGGCTTCAAACGTATCGCCGAAGAAGGCCAGCGTGTGAAAGTCGGCGACCCGGTTATCGAATTCGATCTGCCGCTGCTGGAAGAGAAAGCCAAGTCTACCCTGACTCCGGTTGTTATCTCCAACATGGACGAGATCAAAGAGCTGATCAAACTGTCCGGTAGCGTAACCGTGGGTGAAACACCGGTTATCCGCATCAAGAAGTAATTCTTGCCGCAGAAGAATGGCGCCTCTCGGGCGCCATTTTTTTATCTCGCCGCTTTAAACGGCCGATAGCACTTCTCCCGCGAAAGTATTTTCATCCCTTCCGGGCCGCTTTCCAGAATCCGCTTCTCGCTGTCAGAAACCTGTAAATCACACTGATATCCGCCAACGGCGCCAAATAAAGATCCCACTTCGCAGACATCCTCAAGGGCTTCGCTGCCGGTGGTCTCAAAATGGCCGACGACTCTTCCCTGCTGACGCACCACTAAACGATAGCTCTTCATTCTCCCTCCCTATGCGGCGGAAGAATGAGCTCATCGCAGCCCTGTTCATTGGTCCAGGTCATAACCGCCAGCACCCGCTGCGCGGCAGCGTGGGCGGCCTCGCCCAGCGGCATTCCGCGCACCAAGCCGCTCGCCAGCTCGGCGCAAAAAAGGTCGCCCGTTCCCTTCAGATCGGTTTCAACGCGCGGATGTTCAACCACCTCGACCGACTGCGCGCTAACCACCAGCACGTTGATCGTGGCGCTATTTTCTCCCGGCGCGCTGGTGATAACGACCCATTTCAGTGAATCAGAGAGCAGACTACGGGCGGCAATAATCGCCTCCTGCTGATTATGGCAAGGCAGACCGCTTAGCGTTTCCAGCTCAAACAGATTGGGCGTGATCCCCTGCGCCAGCGGGAGCAAATGCGTACGATAGGCTTCAGGGATCTCGGCCTTGACGTAAATACCGCTATCCACATCGCCAATGACGGGATCAACGAGAATACACAGTTCAGGATGCTGCTCGCGAATGCGCAGCAGCCATTGCGCCAGACGCTTAATCTGCACGGCGCTGCCCATATAGCCGGTCGTTACCGCCCGCAGCTCGCGCAGGGCGTCACGCTCCTCCAGCGCCTTTAAATAGCCGGCAAACCACTCTTCCGGGATAACGCCGCCATAGTAAGTATCATAGTGCGGCGTATTGCTGAACAGCACCGTCGGCACCGCGATGACCCGCAGGCCGTGCTGCTTTATCGCCGGTATCGCAATACTGTTGCCTACGCTGCCGTAGACCACCTGCGACTGCACGGCCACAATATCGACCTGAAGCGCCCGACTTTTATCGTTGAAGAGCACCGATTGTATTTCATCTTGCTGGCCCATCCTTTCTCCCCCCGCTGGACAGCGGGTCATACTCTGATTATCATTCGTCCTATGCTAAAATTCATTTTGTCATAGGTCAATAATGATCGTTGGAAAAACTGCCAGTGAGATCTTCGATAGCATCCGCCATCTGGTACAAAGCGGCGTACTCAAGCCTGGCGATGTTTTACCGCCGGTCCGCGAGCTGGCGGGCAAGCTGTTGGTTAACCGCAATACCGTCGCTGCCGCCTATAAGCGACTGGTGACCTCTGGCCTGGCTATCAGCCAGGGGCGTAATGGTACCGCCATTAAAACCCATAATACCCTGCCCGCCCTTGAAGGTGGCGATCCCTCTTCGCCGCTGAAGGATATCTCCAGCGGCAATCCCGACCCCGCTCGCCTGGCAAACCTCAAGCACTATCTCGGCGCAATTGCGCCAGCGCCTCGCCTGTACGGCGATGCGGCGGTTGAACCACGGCTGGCCGCGTGGGCCAGCCGCTGGGTTAACAACGATGTGAACCTGGATGCCGATATTAACCTTGCCAGCGGCGCTGTCGATGCGCTTGAGCGCCTGCTGTGCGCCCTGCTGCTGCCCGGCGATAGCGTGGCCATCGAAGACCCCTGCTTTCTCAGCAGCATCAATATGCTGCGCTACGCCGGTTTTAGCCCTTCGCCGGTACCGGTCGACGGGGAAGGCATGCAGCCTGGGGCCCTTGAAGAGGCGCTGAGCAACGGCGCCCGGGCGGTCATTATTACCCCGCGCGCGCACAATCCGACCGGCTGTAGCCTCAGCGAATCCCGCGCCCGGGCAATACGCGAAATACTGGCCCGCTATCCGCAGGTTCTGGTGATTGTTGACGACCATTTCGCGCTGCTCTCCGCCACGCCCTGGTACTCCCCTATCGCCGCGGAAAGTCAGCGTTGGGCGCTGGTACGCTCCCTGTCAAAAACCCTGGGACCAGATTTGCGTCTGGCCATCGTCGCCAGCGACGCTGACACGTCGGCGGCGCTGCGGCTGAGGCTTAATTCCGGTAGCCAATGGGTCAGCCATCTGTTGCAGGATCTGGTCATCGCCTGCCTTAACGACAACACCTTTATGGCCTCTCTGGCGGAAACCCGGCGCCACTATCGTCAGCAGCATGAAAAGCTGATTGCCGCCCTCGCCAGCCGCGGAATCACCCATCTGACGCCGGGAGACGGCCTTAATTTTTGGTTCCCGCTGGAAGAGCCGAGCCAGCCGGTAGCGCTCCGTCTGGCGCACGCCGGCTGGCTGGTTCGCGAAGGCGAAACGTTCGGCATTCGCGCCCCTTCGCACGGGCTGAGGCTGTCGCTTGCGACGCTCAGCGACAATGAAATGAATAAGCTCGCCAATGACTTATACCAGATATTACAACAACAGTGACGGGAGTTAACGCTATGCAGATCCACTTTATCGTCCATGAAGTCTTTGAAGCGCCGGGAGCTTACCTGCACTGGGCGCAGGCGCGCGGCTACGGTATCAGCTGGTCGCGGGTATACGCGGGGGACAGGCTACCGGAAAACGCCAACGCTTTTGATATGCTGGTTGTGCTCGGCGGTCCGCAGTCGCCGCGCACGACATTATCTGAGTGCCCCTGGTTTGATAGCCACGCCGAGCAGCGTTTGATTGCGCAGGCCATTGCCGCAGGACGGATCGTGGTAGGGATATGCCTGGGCTCGCAGCTTATCGGTGAAGCGCTGGGCGCGCCGGTCATGCAAAGTCCGGAAAAAGAGGTGGGTCACTATCCCATCACGCTCACCACCGCGGGCCTGCAGGATGACAAACTGGCCCATTTTGGCCCCTCGCTGGTCGTCGGCCACTGGCATAACGATATGCCAGGCCTGACCCCGGAGGCGGAAGTGATGGCCTCCAGCGAAGGCTGCCCGCGGCAAATTGTGAAATACAGCGACCGGGTTTATGGCTTCCAGTGCCACATGGAGTTTGATGCTGAGGTCATTGAGCTGCTGATCGCCCATTCGCAGCAGGAGCTTAGCGCCGCCAGAGGCAGGCGTTTCATTCGTAGTGAACAGGAGATGCGTGCCTGCGATTATCGCGAAATGAATGAGAAGCTGTGGGCGTTTCTTGATAAGCTGACGGCAAAGTAAGCAAAAGGCTTTTATTAAAGCCCGGCAATTTAAGGATCGCCAGAAATGCCCAATCCCAACCCACAGCTTAAAGCCGCCATCGAAGCCTGCGATCGCGCTATCTCCCAGGAGGATTACGCGACACTGATGGAGTATTACGCTGATGACGCCGCGCTGGTCGTCAAGCCAGGCATGGTCGTGCGGGGCAAAGAAAATATCCGCAACGCGTTTATCGCCATTGCCGACTATTTCCAGCACCGGCTGGTGGTGACGCAGGGAAAAATGGAGATTATCGAAGGCGGCGGCAATGCGCTGGTGATTATGGAAACCCGGCTGGATATCCCGACGGCGGAAGCCGGGATAACACAGGTCACGCGGCGCGCAACCTATGTCTTTCATCAGCAGGGTGAACGCTGGCTCTGCACCGTGGATAACTCCTACGGTACGGACCTGCTCGACGCGCCCGAGGTTTAAATTCCCGCGCCTTGGGTAAAGTGCTCTTCGCCAAATACGCCGGTAGAAAGGTAGCGATCGCCGCGATCGCAAACGATCGCCACCACTACCGCGCCAGGATTTTCACCCGCCACACGTAGCGCGCCCGCCACCGCGCCGCCGGAACTGACGCCGCAGAAAATCCCCTCCTTCACCGCCAGCATCCGCATGGTGTTTTCGGCATCCTGTTGATGGATATCGAGCACCGCGTCCACCAGCTGCGCGTTAAAAATGCCCGGCATATATTCGGCAGGCCAGCGGCGAATTCCGGGAATACTGCTCCCCTCTTCCGGCTGCAGCCCCACGATGCTCACCGCTTTATCCTGCTCGCGCAGAAAACGCGATACGCCGGTAATGGTGCCGGTGGTACCCATGCTGGAGACAAAATGGGTGATCCGCCCGTCGGTCTGCTGCCAGATTTCCGGCCCGGTAGTGGTGTAGTGCGCGTACGGGTTGTCCGGGTTGTTGAACTGATCGAGCAGCTTGCCTTCGCCGCGCTGCGCCATGGCTAACGCTAAGTCACGCGCGCCTTCCATTCCCTGCTCTTTGGTGACCAGAATCAGCTCCGCACCGTAGGCGCGCATGGCGGCACGGCGCTCCTGACTCATGTTGTCCGGCATCAGCAGCTTCATCTGATAGCCTTTAAGCGCGGCGATCATCGCCAGCGCAATGCCGGTGTTGCCGCTGGTCGCTTCAATCAGCACATCACCGGGTTTAATCTCTCCGCGCTTTTCGGCCTCGACAATCATCGACAGGGCCGCCCTGTCTTTCACCGACCCCGCCGGATTGTTGCCTTCAAGTTTGACCCAGATTTCGCTGCCGTTGTCCGGCCCCATGCGCTGCAGTTTGACCAGAGGCGTGTTGCCGATTGTTTGTTCTAATGTATTCACGGTTTTGCCCAATAAAAAGCCCGGTAAGCATTACCCCACCGGGCGAAAAACATACGCGATAACCTATCAGGCTGACTCAGCCAGAGCAATATCCTCGCGCGTCTCAATGCGTTCCTTCCCGTGATAAATACGGGCATGCTGCAGACCGACAAACAGGCGCTCTCCCCGGTGCGGCGGGACGTCGTCGCGCATGACCACGGTCAGCGGCTCGGTATACCAGCCCAGCGGTTGTACCACCAATTGCGTGTAGTGACCTTTAGGGCTAGCTTCCAGCACCTGCACCGGCAGCGGTGAATCGAGGCTGGTTCGGCGGCTCACGTCAACTTCCCACGGACGCAGGAACAGATCGACCGGCCCCTGATGCGCGGAGGTATAGCCCAGCGGCCAGCGGTGCGCGCCCACGTGGAATTGTCCGCCGCGAATGGTGCCCTGCAGACGGTTCACCTCGCCCATAAATTCCAGCACAAAGCGGGTCGCCGGTTCGCGCCAGAGCTGCTCCGGCTCGTCAACCTGCTCAATGTTGCCCTGGCTCATCACTACCACGCGGTCGGCAACTTCCATCGCCTCTTCCTGATCGTGGGTGACGAAGACGCTGGTGAACTTCAGCTCTTCATGCAGCTGACGCAGCCAGCGACGCAGCTCTTTACGCACCTGGGCGTCCAGCGCGCCGAAGGGTTCATCCAGCAGCAGTATCTGCGGTTCAACGGCTAACGCACGCGCCAGCGCCACGCGCTGCTTCTGCCCGCCGGAGAGCTGCGCCGGAAAGCGATCCGCCAGATGCGCAAGCTGTACCATCTCCAGCAGTTTGGTCACTTTCGCTTTGATGGCCGCCGCATTCGGGCGCTCGCGGCGCGGCAGTACGGTCAGGCCAAACGCAATATTGTCGAACACGGTCATATGGCGGAACAGCGCGTAATGCTGGAATACAAAGCCCACCTTGCGATCGCGGGCATGCAGACGGCTCACGTCGGTGCCGTGAAAGCGGATGTGCCCGCTGGTCTGATGCTCAAGCCCGGCGATAATACGCAGCAGCGTGGTTTTACCGGAGCCAGACGGCCCGAGCAGCGCCACCATTTGTCCGGAAGGGATATCCAGCGAGATATCATTCAGCACCTGGGTGCGACCAAAAGACTTCTTAATATTGGCAATCTCAATGCTCATGATTTCCCTCCTGATGCTGACGTTTTTCCTGATTTTCTAAACGCCACTGCACCACACTCTTCAAAAACAGGGTCAAAATAGCCATCAGCGTCAGCAACGCGGCGGCAGTAAACGAACCGATGGTGTTGTAGTCCTGCTGCAGCAGCTCAATCTGTAACGGCAGCGACAGGGTTTCACCGCGAATAGAGCCGGAGACGACGGAAACGGCACCAAACTCGCCAATCGCGCGGGCGTTGGTCAGCACCACGCCGTAAAGCAGCGCCCAGCGGATATTCGGCAGCGTCACGCGGCGGAACATCTGCCAGCCTGACGCGCCCAGCAGCACCGCCGCTTCGTCTTCGTTGCTCCCCTGGCTTAACATCACCGGCACCAGCTCGCGCACCACAAACGGGCAGGTCACAAAGACCGTCACCAGCACCATGCCCGGCCAGGCGAACATGATCTGCAGGTTGTGCTCATCCAGCCAGCCGCCCAGCGGCCCGTTGGAGCCGTAAAAGAGCAGATACACCAGGCCCGCTACCACCGGCGACACGGCAAAAGGAATATCCAGCAGGGTCAGCAGCAGCTGACGTCCCGGGAAGTTAAAGCGCGTCACCAGCCACGCCAGCAGCGTGCCGAACACCAGGTTCACCGGCACGGTGATCAATGCAATCAGCACGGTCAGCCAGATGGCGTGCAGCATATCCGGGTTCGCCAGGTTTTCCAGCGCGGGCATCAGCCCCTTGCTGAAGGCCTGAACGAAGATATACACCGTCGGCACGACGAGAATAAACGCGGAAACCAGCACGCCCGCACCGATCAGAAACCATTTACCCCAGTTGATGCGGGGCGCATCGTATCGCTTCAATTGCGTAACTTCCGCCATCAGTGACCTACCACACGTCGACCAAAGCGACTTTGCAGAGTGTTAATCGAGTACAGCAGCAGCAGCGAGGCCGCGAGGATCACCGAAGCAATCGCGCTCGCCGCCGGGTAATCAAACTCCTGCAAACGAATAAAAATCATCAGCGAGGTCACTTCCGTTTTCCACGCAATGTTGCCGGCGATAAAAATCACCGCGCCGAACTCACCGAGGCTGCGGGTAAACGACAGCGCAACGCCCGCCATCAGCGCCGGGGAGAGCTCCGGCAGCACCACCTTGCGAAAGCTCTGCCAGCGCGTGGCGCCCAGGGTTTCCGCCGCTTCTTCATATTCCGGGCCCAACTCTTCCAGCACCGGCTGCACGGTACGCACCACAAACGGGATGCTGGTAAAGGCCATGGCCACCGCGATACCGAGCCAGGTATAGGTGACTTTAATATCAAATTTCGCCAGCCACTCGCCGTACAACCCGTTCACGGAGAAGAGCGAGGCGAGGGTTAAGCCGGCAACGGCCGTCGGCAGCGCAAACGGCAAATCCATCAGCGCATCAAGCAGCGTGCGGCCCGGGAAGCGGTAGCGGGTTAAGATCCACGCCATCAGAAGGCCGAACACGCCGTTAAAAATGGAGGCGACAAACGCCGACAGCAGCGTCACTTTATAGGCCGCCACCACCTGCGGGTTGGTCACCACGTCCCAGTACTGCGCCCAGCTCATCTGGGCAAGCTGCATCACCAGCGCGCTGAGCGGCAACAACAGGATAAGGCAGACGAACAGCAGGCTGGTCCCGAGGCTTAAGGTAAAGCCCGGCAGCACGCGTTTAGTCGATACTGCAAACATTACTTACGCCCCGCCGCCAGCAGTTTGTCCAGCTCACCGCCGCTGGCAAAATGGGTTTTCATCACATCAGGCCAGGAGCCAAATTTATCTTCCACGCGGAACAGTTCGGTCTGCGGGAATTTATCTTGCAGTTTGTTCATCACGTCCGGGTTATTCACGCGGTAGTAGTAATCGGTAATGATGGTCTGCGCCTGTGGGCTGTACAGGTAGTTGAGATAGGCTTTTGCCGCTTTCTCGGTACCGTTGGCCTGGACGTTTTTATCCACCCACGCCACCGGGAACTCGGCCAGGATGTTGGTTTTCGGGATAACCACCTCAAAGCCCTGCGCTTCATACTGTTTGCGGATGTTGTTCACTTCCGATTCGAAGCTGATCAGCACATCGCCCAGACCGCGCTCGGCGAAGGTCGTGGTAGCCCCGCGACCGCCGGTATCAAACACTTCGACGTTTTTCAGGAACTGGGTCATGAACTGCTCGGTTTTCGCTTTATCGCCGCCGTCAGCCTTGTCCGCCGCGCCCCACGCCGCTAAATAAGTGTAACGCGCGTTGCCGGAGGTTTTTGGGTTCGGGAAAATCAGCTTCACGTCGGAACGCACTAAGTCATTCCAGTCGTGGATATTCTTCGGGTTACCTTTACGCACCAGGAAGCCCATGGTGGAGTAAAACGGCGAGCTGTTATTCGGCAGACGGCTTTGCCAGTCGGCGGGGATCAGCTTGCCTTTGTCGTGCAGAATCTGGACATCGGTCACCTGATTGTAGGTCACCACGTCAGCCTTCAGCCCTTGCAGAATCGCCAGCGCCTGTTTTGATGACCCGGCATGAGATTGTTTTATCGTCAGCTTATCGCCGCCGTTATCTTTCGCCCACTGCTGTTCGAACTGCGGGTTAAGGGCGGCAAACAGCTCGCGGGAAACATCGTAGGAACTGTTCAGCAATTCCGTCGCCTGCGCCTGCGCGACCAGCAGCACAGAAGCAGCCAGCGCCAGATATCCTTTTTTTAGTGATTTAACGGCCATTGCGCACCCTTATCAATATGATGATTTTCTGCTGATCATCATATTTATAACGGCTATGAAAGGAGTAACGGTTTTATATACCGTTTGGCGATTTGGAAGTCGAAAAGAGAATAAGGGAATGGCAAAGCTTATCTGAATCACGCATGCAGAACCGGAACACGTTCGACGCCTGCCGGCCGCGCCGAACGGTCCCCTCTCCCTGCGGGGAGAGGGTCAGGAGAAGATCTTACAGCGCCAGCAGTCTATCCAGCGAAGGCGCGAAGTAGTATCCGCCGGTCACCGGTTTGGTAAAACGCAGCATCGCGTCGCGCTTACCGTCGGTATCGCCGAACATGCTCAGCAGCTGCTGTTCAATATTGTGCAGACGCGCGCAGTAGGCGCAAAAGTAGAGGCCGTGGGTGCCGCTGGCGGTACCGTACGGCAGGCTCTGACGCACAATCTTCAGCCCTTTACCTTCTTCTTTCAGATCCACGCGGCTCAGGTGAGAGGTATCCGGACGATCGTCGCCGTCAATCTCTTCGTTGGCTTCTTTGGTACGGCCGATCATCATCTCCTGATCGGGAACGCTCATGCGATTAAGCTGCTTGAGGTTGTGCTCCCAGCGCTGCACAAATACGTAGCTGCCGCCCGCATCGACGCCATCCTGAATCACCGCCACTTCACGGCGGGTCTCTTCCCCCGCCGGGTTTTCAGTACCGTCGACAAAGCCGCTCAGATCGCGCTCTTCAATCCAGCGAAAGCCGTGAATCTCTTCTTTAACATCAATCGCTGCGCCAAAAGCGGACAGGGCCGCCTGAGCGACAGAAAAATTCAGCTCATGCTGCGCGGACAGAATGTGGATTAGCACATCATACTGGGTAGCCGGGGCCAGACCTTTGCCATAGGACGGGAAGTCTTTTAGCTCTTCAGCCCCGACGCCACCGCTTAGCTGACGCCAGACGTTATGGCCAAAAGCGACCACCGCCCCCAGCTTCGCTTCCGGGTATTTCGCCTGAAAGGTGGCTAACTTATCGGCAAACACCTTGCTGGCTTCGCGCAGGGCGTCAACATCGCCTTTGACATTTGCTTCAATCCAAATCGCCGCACGGCAATGTTCCGGCAAAATGCCGCTCTGAACCTGAGACATCGCTCCTCCTGAAATAGTACAACCACAACGCTGTGGCTTTTTAAGGCGCTATTGTACCCGCTTTTTCAGGACCTCGAATCACTTCAGATCAAATTAGCGACGCCAGATAATCTTGCTCACCTTCCAGTTTTTCAGCGTGTCGTCGGAGGGCATTAGCTCTTCAGGGCCGCTCCAGCTGCCGGTGAAGGCATAGCTAATATGCTGGCTACCCTCGGCCTTGCACTCCACCACGGCACCGTTATCGTTGCTGCCTTTCTGGCAGTTACCAAACGCTTTGCTGTAGATATCGCTGAACGGGGTACCGATTTTCACGCCGCTGGCGGCTTTGATATTGCTATCGCGCACGTCTATGCGGCTAATAGTCCCGCTCTCGCCGTTGATGGTCAGCGCGACCTTGTCATCTTTTAACGCTTCGAAATAGCGCACAATATTGCCGTTAGCCGTTTTCATGCCGCTGCGCAGGCGGTAGCTGCTGCCGAGCGCGTCGCCGATCGCCTGCTCGCTCAGCGCCGTTGACGCCGTCAGGTTGCCTACGCCCTGTTCGCTCACCTCCAAAGAGGAACCAAACCAGTTCCACGGATAAGCCGCCGACCAGTTCACCGAGCTCATCGTTGAGCAGCCGGTTAAAGCCAGCGGTAGTGCGCAGAGAAGTAAACGTAGCGATTTCATGACTGAGTGTCCTTTCTGATGTATTCAACGCAAGTTGGAGTGCGCGATCGGCAAAAAGTGCCGTTAAACCTGTTCTTCGCGAAAACAGGCTTTCAGCCGACGGCTGCTTAACAGCCACCAGAGCGCGTAAAGATCCGCCGCCAGCAGGCCGATGGTCACCGCCGAAGGCGACTCGCCGCTCATCCACAACAGCGGTTGCCAGACCAACAGCAAGAGCTGGGAAAGCACCAGCAGCCAGCGCATCATGGGCCAGAGCCGGGGGAAGCGCTGACGATGCCCGCTAATGATAAACGCCAGCACCGCCGGAATGCCGGGGAGCAATCCCAGCCAAAATTATCGTGGTCCGGATAAAACAGATTCAGCAGCGCGTCGCCCTGCTGGCGTGACGCGCCGGCCATCAGAAATAGCACCCACGTCCGCGCCTGAAGCAGCAGCACGCACCAAAAGAGAAACGGCAAACGCAGGCGGCCGTGGGTATCGAAATCGGCGGGGATAAACTCAGTATTCTTCATCTTCAATTAAGCGCTTGCCGAGGCACAGCACGTCTGAATGCTCATAGCCAAGGCGTTCGTACATCCCCTGCACCACATCATTATCTTCGCGAACCATAATATTTATTTTCGGACAGCCGCGGGCGATCAGCTTTTTCTCCAGCCGATTAAGTAGCGCATTAGCAATACCGCGACCGCGATATTCAGGATGCACGCCAAGATAATAGGCAGACCCGCGATGCCCGTCATAACCGCCCATCACCGTGCCAACCACTTCACCGTTAACTTCGGCGACCAGAAACAGGCTGGCATCGTGGTTCAGCTTACGTTCAATATCCATTTCCGGATCGTTCCATGGGCGAAGGAGATCGCAACGCTCCCACAGGGTGATGACCTCTTCGAAATCTTGCTGGCGAAAAACGCGTATCTCCATGGTATTCCCCACCATTGACGGTTAAAAACAGAGATTATGGCGTGATTGTGCCCGATAGCCAATATCAGGCGCAATGAGCCGCAAAAAATGGCATACTATGACTTTGTCATGTATTGAAATGAAAAGTAAAACAATTCTTATTTTGAATGGTCGTATCAGAAAAGACGATACGATATAACATTGGTTACCACTTGTTTGCAATTCAGGCCGAATGAGCACTTTTAAACCATTAAAAATACTTGCTTCGCGCCGCCAGGTGCTGAAAGCCGGGCTGGCAGCAATCACGCTTTCAGGGATCGCCTCACAGGCCAGCGCGAAAGAACAACAGCCATTGAAAACATCCAATGGGCACAGCAAACCCGCAGCGAAGAAAAAAGGCGCCAAACGCGTCGTGATGCTCGACCCGGGCCATGGCGGTATTGATACCGGCGCTATCGGCCATAACGGTTCAAAAGAGAAGCACGTCGTGCTGGCGATCGCTAAAAACGTGCGCAGCATTCTGCGCAGCAACGGCATCGATGCGCGCCTGACGCGCAGCGGCGATACATTTATTCCGCTCTATGACCGGGTGGAGATCGCCCACCAGCACGGCGCCGATCTTTTTATGTCAATTCACGCCGATGGTTTCACCAACCCGAGCGCGGCCGGCGCCTCCGTTTTCGCCCTTTCCAACCGCGGCGCCAGTAGCGCCATGGCAAAGTATCTCTCGGACCGTGAAAACCGAGCGGATGAAGTGGCCGGCAAGAAAACGACGGATAAAGACCACCTATTGCAGCAAGTGCTGTTCGACCTGGTACAAACTGATACCATCAAAAACAGCCTGACGCTCGGTTCGCATATCCTGAAAAAGATCAAGCCGGTGCATAAGCTGCACAGCCGCAATACCGAGCAGGCGGCGTTTGTGGTGCTGAAATCACCGTCGATTCCGTCGGTGCTGGTAGAAACCTCGTTTATTACCAATCCGAACGAAGAAAAACTGCTCGGCACCACCGCGTTCCGGCAGAAAATCGCCACAGCGATTGCCAACGGCATCATCAGCTATTTCCACTGGTTCGATAACCAGAAAGCCCACTCGAAGAGACGTTAATGAGACCCGATGCGCACCAGGTAAAAGCTTTCCTTCTCCAGCTCCAGGATGCTATCTGCCAAAAGCTCAGCGCCGTTGACGGCAGCGAATTCATCGAAGATAGCTGGCTGCGGGAAGGCGGCGGCGGCGGACGCAGCCGGGTGCTGCGCGATGGCGGTATCTTTGAGCAGGCTGGCGTTAACTTTTCGCACGTGCACGGCGAGGCGATGCCGGCCTCCGCAACCGCGCACCGCCCTGAGCTGGCGGGCCGCAGCTTTGAAGCGATGGGCGTCTCGCTGGTCGTGCACCCGCGCAGTCCCTATATCCCCACCAGCCACGCCAACGTGCGCTTCTTTATCGCGGAAAAACCGGGCGCCGAGCCGGTATGGTGGTTCGGCGGCGGCTTCGATTTAACCCCCTACTACGGCTTTGAAGAAGATGCCGTTCACTGGCATCGCACCGCTCTCGACCTGTGCCAGCCCTTCGGCGAAGAGGTTTATCCGCGCTATAAAAAGTGGTGCGACGACTACTTCTTCCTCAAGCATCGTAACGAGCAGCGCGGCATCGGCGGCCTGTTTTTTGATGATTTGAATACCCCGAACTTTGACCATTGTTTCGACTTTATGCAGGCGGTGGGCAATGGCTTCACCGATGCGTATCTGCCCATTGTCGAGCGGCGTAAAGAGAGGGTCTGGGGCGAGCGCGAACGCGCTTTTCAGCTCTACCGCCGCGGGCGCTACGTGGAGTTCAACCTGGTGTGGGATCGCGGTACCCTGTTCGGCCTGCAAACCGGCGGCCGCACCGAATCCATTCTGATGTCGATGCCGCCGCTGGTGCGCTGGGAATACGACTACCAGCCGGAAGCGGGCAGCCCGGAAGCGGCGTTAGGCGAATTTATTCAGGTGCGCGACTGGCTGTAAATGCGCGCCTCCTCAGACTGGATTAGACGCAAAGCGCCGCCATCCGGCGCTCCACTCATTACGCCCACTGCCGCATCCGCTGATGCAGCGTCAGCGACGGTTTCTCGGCGAACAGCTGCTGATAATCGGTAGCGAACTGGCCCAGGTGCCAGAATCCCCACTGCATCGCCGCATCCTTAACCGTCGTGCTCTGCGACCACGGGCTAATCAGCTCCCGGCGCACCGCGTTTAAACGAATGCGCTTCAGCCAGGCGTTCGGCCCGATCCCCAGAATGGCGTGAAAGGCGTTTTGCAGCGTACGGCGGCTGACGTGCAGCTGCTGACATAAATCGAGAACCGTCAGCGGCTCCGACATATTCTCCAGCACGTACTCCCGCGCCCGGGAAAGCAGACGCCGATAGCTCTGGTGGCTAATGCTCTCGGCGGTAATCATCGGCTGCGCCTCCTCCAGCATCGCCCCCATCGCCAGCAGGAGATTATCGCCCAACACCTTACGCACCGCGGGCTGATGAAGGTTCTCCGGATTCTCGCTAAACGTCGCCAGCGCCTGCTGCACAAAGCCCCACAGCGCCGCCTTGTGCTCCTCTTTGACCTCCAGCGCCGACTGGTTACGCAGCATATGCAGCACCCGCTCCGGGTGATGCAGGAAGCTGGCCTGGCGGGAAATGACATCCTCCGAGATCACTACGCCCAGAATGGTGTAATCATCCGGCGTGCTGAGCTCAAACTCGGTGCCGCCGGGTCGGGTGGCGATTTCGGCGCTGCCGAGGCACTGTGAGCCAATAAACCCCTGCTCGCCGCGGGTTGCCGGAATACCGAACCAGAAGGAGTTCGGCCACACCAGGCAGGACTGACGCAGCGCCAGGCCGGTATATTCGCGAAAGACCTGAATATCATCGAGCAGGATTTCGGTAAATTCACCGTGAAATTTCCCCGGATGCAGCTGATCGTAAATCTGCTGCCAGGCGGTAATCGTCAGGGCATGTTCATAGACATCGGTGGTCCGCCGCTGATGGACGTTGTCCACCTCGACCATCGGCGTCAGTTTAACGTCTTCGGGTAATGCTTCATGATAAAGATGGTGCAGGTTGGCCGGTTTTTTCTTTTTCATGATCTGATAAACCGGGAGCGCTTTCGCGTTCCCGGCACCTCCGACTGGTTAATTTTTTAAGCGATAGCGACTACTGCGTTTACGCAACGCTCCGGTAGAAAAGAGCTGCTCCAGCGCCTTCCTGGCCTCTTCAAGCGACCAGCCGAAATGGGCGGCCACCTCCCCTGCCGTCATTCCCTGACGCGTCGAAGAGAGCAGCGTCAGCAAGGGTTCTGAGGATTCCACGACCACCGGCGGCTCCGGCGTTTGCGGCAGCCGTTGAAAACCGGCGATCAGCCGCTGGGTATCCTCTTCCGGGCGTCCAATCTCCCGACGGCTGATAACGCGCCCCGTACGCTGCGCCGCAGCGCTGCCGGCATCCAGCGCCGCCCGGCACGCCGCCAGGTCGCCTTCCACCACCAGCGTCAGCCTGCCGGGGTCAAGAACCTCATGGCTGAGCAGCCGCACGTTGGCCGCCTTCAGCATCGCATCCGCCGCGTCAACGGCGGCCACCATGCCGTCCACTTCCAGTAATCCCAGGGCGTTGATCATCGCTTCCCCCTTACGCGCGCTGGATTGGATGACGGGCAATATCCAGAACGGCATCGGTAAAGGCGTTACAGGCGGCTTTACATGCGGCCTGGCTTCCCGTCAAAAAGGCGGCGGAATAGTTGGTTTCCGACGGCGGCGGCACGTAGGTCACCAGCTGCACGTCGGCCGATTTCATTGCCGCATCGATACCGAAGGTCGCCTCCAGCGGCGGCGCCACCAGATAAGCGATCGGATCGCCCAGCGCAATGCCGGAGGTAGACGAGAGATAAGAGCCGGTACGCGACACCACGTGCGCCAGAAACGCCGTATCTTCGGCATCGTTGGCCCACTGGAACGCGGCCCCAGTTTCGATATGCGCCACCATCGCATCCAGACCGGCGCGCACTTCCGCCGGGTTCGGGCCGCCCAGCATAATCAGCACTTCACCTGCGGTTGGCGAAGGGCCGTGGGCCGCGCCGGCGTAAAGAGAACGACCGTAGACCACTTCCACCATCGCCTGTTTTGTCGCTTCGTCAGCGGCAATATAAGTCACATCATCCGAATCCGCCGTGATGAGTCCGAGGCTACGTATATGTGGCGGTAATTTAAGCTCGCGGGCAAAGCCGTCATTCACTGAGGCAATCACGCGCATGGCCGTCACCGAAGGGCGAATTAAATCTAATGCAGGCATGATGCCTCCTTACCGAGTCATGTTGATGCCGGAAGCCTTCTGCTCCAGCATGCGTTTGGCCAAATCGACAATCACCGCCGCGGCTTCTACCGGGGGCGTGCCGCCCTGGTGAATATTGGAAATACAGGTCCTGTCCGCTTCGACGGTGGTCGCCACGCGCGGCGAATACACGGCGTAACAGGAGAGGCTTTCCGACTGCCCCAGCCCCGGACGTTCGCCTACCAGCAGGATGACCACCTTCGCGCCGAGAATTTCGCCAATCTGATCTTCAATTTTGACTCGCCCGTAGCGGACGAAGAACGGCGTACCGACCTTCAGTCCGGCCTGCTTCAGGCCCGACAGCAGCGGCGGCAGGATCTCTTCATAGTTGACGGTAATCGCGTCGGTAGAGAGGCCATCGGATACCACCACCTGAACGTCAGGATTCGCCACGCACTGCGCCTTCAGCGCGTCAATCGCCTCCGGACTCAGCCGACGGCCCATATCCGGGCGCGTCAGGTAGAGGTTTTTGTCGCTAATTTCGGAGCGCACCTCCAGCAATCCCTGGGTTTTCACCCACTCCTCCGGTACCTCTTTCAGCACCGTATCCTTGGAGCGCGAGTGGTCGGCGAGGAAGCGCAGCAGCGCGAGGGTACGCGGACGCGGACCGGCGCGGCCGGTACACACGCGCGCTGCGGTGCTGCGCTTCAGTTCGGCCAGCACTTCCGCGCGATGCGGCTGCTGCACGCCAATCCAGCCTTTCGCCTCTGGCGAACCTAAATCCAGCGCGCAGCTCTCCGCCGCGACCTCGCACCGGCTGGCGCACTTCGTCACCGTCGCCTCAGGCGCTGCTGCTGCCGTCTGCGGTTGTCCCATTGACGCCATCACGCTACGTACAATTTCTTCAATCTGCTTTTGATCCATCATGTGTCATCCCCGCGTCATCAAAAGAACAGTGACGGATCGCCCGCCCGTTGGGTCAGACGACCGTTTGCCATAATGCCCATGGTTTCCAGCCAGCGTTCGAACTCCGGCGACGGCCGTAGATTCAGCAGCTGACGGACGGTAGCGGTATCGTGAAACGCGGTGGTCTGATAGTTGAGCATGATGTCGTCGCCGAGCGGCATGCCCATGATGTAGTTGCAGCCGGCGGTGGCGAGCAGAATCATCAGGTTTTCATTGAGGTTCTGGTCGGCGTCGGCATGGTTGGTGTAGCAGCAGTCGCAGCCCATCGAGATGCCGCTCAGCTTGCCCATAAAGTGATCTTCGAGACCGGCGCGAATAATCTGCCGATCGTTATAGAGGTACTCCGGCCCGATAAAGCCCACCACGGTATTGACGAGGAACGGATCGTAGTGCCGCGCCAGGCCATAGTTGCGCGCCTCCATCGTCACCTGGTCGGCGCCGAAGTTCGCGCCGGCCGACAGCGCCGAGCCCTGCCCGGTTTCAAAGTACAGGCAGTTCTCCCCGGCGATACGGTTAAACTCGGCGCCGACCGCCCGCGCTTCATCGAGCATCGCCAGCTCCACGCCGAACTCTTTTAGCCCCTTTTCGCTGCCGCAGATGCTCTGGAAAATAAGCCCCCCCGGGGCGCCGCGACGGATCGCTTCAATCTGGGTGGTGACGTGCGCCAGCACGCAGCCCTGGGTCGGGATATTAAACTTGTCGATAACGCCGTAGACGGTATCGAGGACGCGGGTCAGGTTCTCCACGTCATCGGTTACCGGGTTAACGCCGATCACCGCATCGCCCGCGCCGAACGAGAGCCCTTCGTAGATTTGCGCGGCAATGCTCTGCACGTCATCGCGGGTATCGTTCGGCTGCAGGCGGCAGCTAAAGGTGCCCGGCAGGCCGATGGTGGTGTTGGCTTTTTTAATCACCGGCATTTTCTTCGCGCCGTAGATCAGGTCGGCGTTGGAGCAGACCTTCGCCACCGCCGCCACCACTTCTGAGGTCAGCCCTTTGCGCACAAACGCGATGTCATCGCTGGTGACCTCATCGTTAAGCACGTATTCGCGCAGGTCGCTGATAGTCCAGTTTTTAATCCGCTGATAGGCGGTTTCGTTGACGTCATCCTGAATCAGGCGCGTCACGCAGTCCTCTTCATAAGGAATCACCGGATTGTTACGAATATCGGCGACCGTCATATCGGAGAGCACCTGCTTCGCCGCCACGCGCTGCTGCGAACTTTCCGCCGCCACCCCCGCCAGCACATCCCCCGAACGCAGTTCGTTGGCTTTAGCCAGCACCTCTTTTACATCCTTAAACTGATAAACATTGCCGAACAATGTGGTCTTTAGTTTCATAAGTCGTTCCCTCAGGAAGGAAATGCGAGTGATTTCACCGTCACCGGCACAACCGATCCGCCAAAAAGAGGCGTACCAATGTCGATATAGTCCCCCGCCCGTACGCTCACCTCATCGATGACCGCCAGCGGGAGTTGTTGCAGCTGCGGGCGCAGCAGCATGCCCAGCGCTTTGCCAAAGTCCTGCTCGGCCACCACCAGCAGGGGATGCGGGTTGGGAAAGCGCGCGACAAAAGCCAGCAGCGCGTCAATCACCACCAGCAGGGCGGCGTAGCGCACCGGCAACGAAGCAGGAAGCGCCAGCACGTAAGCATCCGATCCCGGATCCAGATCGAGCTGCATCAGCGCCTGCTGCCAGGCGCTCAGCAGATCGGCTTCATCAAGCGGGATCGCCACCGGCAGATTGCGCAGCGGGAGCTGAACCCCCTCCAGCCAGATGGTGCTGCCGGAAAGCGAGAGCGTGTGCGCGCCGGCGCCAATCACCGTGGCGCGTACGGTTTGCGCCGGGAACTGCACGTTCATCTCCCGCAGCCGCGGATGCTCATGCAGCGCCGTGGCCAACAGTGGCCCAATATCAGAAAAACAGAACGGATCCGCGGGCTGGTTGCGGTAGCACTCGCCCACTCCGCCGGAAAGGGTTATCACCTCGGGTACCGCGCCTGCGGGCAGCAGGCCGGTTTGCATCAGCCGTTGCGCCAGCGGAGAGAGCGTGCCGTCGATAACTTCGACGATCAGCTCCGCCATCCGCCGCGCTACCTGCGCTAACTGCGAAGCACTCAACGCGCGCGCATCGGCGCCTGCGCCAAAAACCTCATCGACGATCATTTGTCCCGGCTGATGCGCATAAACCACCCGCCCCTGGCCGTCGGTCTCCAGCAGGCGCCCGCCAACGTTCAGGCAGGCGGTGGCGCTGATTTTTCCCGCTTCAAACAGCGCGTAGTTTGAAGTACCACCGCCGATATCAATGTTCAGCACCCGGCACATCCGCTGTTCAGAAAGGGTTTGCGCCCCGGCGCCGTGACCGGCAATCACCGATTCCAGATGCGGCCCGGCGCTGGCCACCACAAAGTCGCCGAGCGACTGCGAGAGCGCCATCACCGCCGGTCGGGCGTTACGGGTTTTCGCGCTTTCGCCGGTGATAATGATCGCCCCGGAGTCCACCGATTCGGGGGCAACCCCGGCGGCCTGGTACTGCGCCAGAATCAGCGCCTTGAGTTCGGCCTCCTTCAGACCGCCCTGTTTATCAACCGGTGTAAAGAAGACCGGGCTTTGCCAGCTAATTTCGCGTTTGATGAATTCGTAGCGCGGCACCTGCGACACCGCCGCACGGTTAACCAGCTCAAGGCGGGAGAAGATCACCTGAGTGGTGGTGGTGCCGATATCGATACCGACGCTCAGCAGCTGGCGAGTTTTCACGATTGCGCCTCCGCTTCGGTTTTCGCCGCCGCCGGTGCGTTTTCATCTTTCGGCACCAGCAGCATCGCTACGCCAATGGCGGTGACGCCGCCGATCAGCTTGCCGACGATCATCGGGAAGATCATGGCGTTCATGTTGGCGGCGGCGAAGCCTAAGTGGTCGCCCAGCGCGAAAGCGGCGGAGACGGAGAACGCGCAGTTGATGACTTTGCCGCGGGTATCCATCTGCTTCATCATGCCGAACATCGGGATGTTGTTGGCCAGCGTCGCTACCATCCCGCCGGCAGCCATATTGTTGATTTTCAGCAGATTACCGACGCGCATCAGCGGCTTTTCAAACCAGCGGGTCAGCAGCAGCACCATCGGATAAGCGCCGAGCAGCACGCAAGAGATCGAGCCAATGACTTCAATGGCGCGCATCACCTCGCCGGGCTGGTCGCCGGGAGCCATAAAGATCGGGTCGAGCCCCGGGATCAGATCCCAGCCGAGCAGGAACTTGATGACCGCCGCGGCCAGGCCGATGGTGATCAGCGCCACCAGAAATTTGGCGAAGATCTGGAAGCCGTTGATCATTTTTTCCGGAATAAACTTCAGCCCCAGCGCCACCAGCACCGCGACGATAAGCACCGGGATCATATTCATCAGGATCAGCGCGAAGGTGAACTCCACCGGCTGTCCGTTAATCTCCACGCCGGAGTACATGGCCACCAGGCCGCCGGCGATGCAGCCGATCGGAATCGTGACGATCCCGGCCAGCACGCCCAGCGCCAGGTAGCGGCGGTCGGAGGGCTCGATGATGCCGAGCGCGACCGGAATGGAGAACACCAGCGTCGGCCCCATCATCGCCCCGAGGATCAGGCCGGAATAGAGCCACGCCGCCACGTCGCCGCCCGCCAGCTCTTTGGCGAGGAAGAAGCCGCCCATATCGCAGGCCAGCAGCGTTCCGGCGAACATCGACGGGTTGGCGCCGAGCATTTCATACAGCGGAATTATCACCGGCCCGAGCAGGTGCGCCAGTACCGGCGCCAGCGCGGTCATCCCGACCATCGCCAGGCCCAGCGCGCCCATCGCCATAAACCCCTCTTCGAACTGGCCGCCGGATCCTTCGATGCTTTTGCCAAACTTGCCGAGAAAGCGCGCCGAGCCGCCAAACTGCGACAGGATCCTGTCCACGGCGGCAATCAGCATAAAGAACATCATGATGTACATGATGATTTCGTTAATTCCCATAGCCTTTACTCCCTGTCATTTATGATTTGTAGATACTGTGAACGCCGGGGCATTAACCGCGCTCCGGGGGCTTTCCCGGGTCGCGGCGTGAACGCCTTACCCGGGCTACGGAATAGCAGACGGCTGCGATCCTGTAGCCCGGCTAAGCGCAGCGCGAGCCGGGACAGCCACACGCCTCCGGGAAAATGGCCGCATCAGCGCGCCGCCGCGTACAGATCGATAATCTGCTCCCGGGTGGCGGTGCGTGGATTGGTGCGCAGACAAATGTCCTCCTGCGCCGCCTGCGCCCATGCGCTGAAATGTTCGGGCTTCGCCCCGGCGTCAGAGAGTCGTTTGCTCAGGCCGATTTCGGCGATCAGCGCCTCTACGGCGGCGATTGCCTCGTGGTCGTCGGTTTTTTTAGCGGTCAGCGCCCGGCCGATCTGGCTGAAACGCTCGCGGCATACCATGCGGTTAAACCGCATTACCGTCGGCAGCAGCATGGCGTTGGCCTGCCCGTGTGGAATATGCAGCGCCGCGCCGGGCTGATGCGCCATCGCATGACACAAACCCAGACCCGCGCTGGAAAAGGCCATTCCCGCCATACACGAAGCCAGCAGCATGCTTTCGCGGGCGGCGAGGTCGTGGCCGTAGCCCACGGCCTTCGGCAGCGCCTGGCCGATCATCGCTATCGCGCCAAGCGCCAGGCTATCGGTGAAGGGCGTCGCGTTGAGCGCGCTGTACGCCTCAACGGCGTGGGTCAGCGCGTCAATCCCGGTCATCGCCGTCACCGGCGGCGGAACGCCTTCGGTCAGGGCGGCGTCGAGAATCGCCACGTCCGGCATGAGCGAGGCGTGCGCCAGCACCTGCTTGCGCCCGCTGACCGCATCGATAATCACCGTCACGTTGGTGGTTTCCGAGCCGGTTCCGGCGGTGGTCGGCACCGCAATGAGCGGCAGACGCGGGCGCAGTACGCTGCTTTCCGTCATCGCGCTGAGCGTCTGCTCCGGGTTGGTGACCAACAGCGCGACCGCTTTCGCCGCGTCAAGCACCGAACCGCCGCCAAAGGCCACCACGCCGTCGCACTTCGATTCGCGCAGCTGCGCCACCGCCGCGCAGACGTCGGTAATGCACGGCTCTCCCGGCGGACAGGGCCAGACGGTCATCGCCACCCCCTTCATCGCCAGGCTGCGCGCAAGCCCGGCGGTCATTCCCGCCTGATGCAGGAAACTGTCGACCATCACCAGCAGATGGCTTACGCCTCGCGCTTGCGCTTCCTGACCGCAGGCGCCCAGCGCGCCGAGGCCGCACAGCGTCACCGGCGGCACGCTGAAGGTTTTCACCCGCTGCAGATTCAGGGTATCGAATGCCTGAAAGAGCGCCGTCTGCAGTTCAGCTTGCATAGATTCCCTCCGCTTTCTCTCTCCCGCTGCTGGCTATCGCCAGCGGGGTCATAAACAGGCTGTGCTGCGGTAAATGCACCCGTAATTCCGGGAAGCGCTTGCGAAACAGCGCGTCCACGCCCGGCTGCATACAGGAGCCGCCCGCCAGCCATAAATCAGCAATGCCCTGGCCTTCGATATGGTGAGCAACAATCTCGGCCATCTTTTCGTATACCGGCTTCACCACCGGCCAGATCTCCTGGACGTTGCTGCGCTTGTACTGCTCCGCCTCTTCCAGCGGCATGCGGCGGTTACCGGCAAGGGTCAGGGAGATATGGTGACCGCCGGTCGCTTCATCGGCGGAGTACGTCACCTCGCCCCTTTTGACGATAGCGATCCCGGTGGTGCCGCCGCCGATATCCACCACGCCCGCGTTGTCGAGCTGTAGCAGATCCGCCACCGCGGTCGGTTCATCCAGCACGTGGCTAACTTCCAGCCCGGCAGATTCGAGTACGTTGATCGAAATACGCGGGTCGGTGCCCGGCGGAAACGAGGTCGCCGCGTGGCTGAAGCGACAGCCAAGCTGCTGTTCGAGCGTATCGAGATGGCGGCGCACGATGGTGACGGCGCCGAAGAAATCCCAGACGATGCCGTCACGCACGACGTCAGCCCAGTCCAGACACACCGCCACCGGCTGCCCTTCGCTGTCGACAACCATCGACACCACGTCGCAGGTGCCTAAATCCACGCCCAGCCACAGCGGTGATTCACTGGCGGCAGGCGTCTGATTACACAGGGCGGCCGCTTTTTGCAGTCTGGGGGTGAGCCAACGTTGTTCGTCGTGTGCCATGAGTCATCCCTTATACAATTCGGAAGGCATCCACCAGCACGCAGCGCCGCAGGCGAACGAAGGTGCGCGCACTGGTCACCCCCTCCCCGGTTGGCGTGGTGATGGTCATGGTGGTCCAGCCCTCTCCGCCCAGCCCGAGCCCGGCGATGCACGGCCCGTTTTTAACGAAAATGCTGGTATCAATGGCGTTCGCCATCTGATTCATGTTGTCGATATTGCGCGAGTGCATCGCCGCCGTGTGGTGGCAGCCGCCCTCCAGCTGCACCGCCAGCGCGATAGCGTCATCGACGCTGGCCACCCGTACGACAGGGAGCACCGGCATCATCAGTTCCGTCACGGCAAATGGATGGCTGGCCGGGGTTTCCACGAACAGCAGGCGCGTCTGCGGCGGCACGTTCAGGCCGATGGCGGCGGCAATCTTGCTCGCGTCACGTCCCACCCAGTCACGGCTGACCGTACCTTTGCCGCGCTCATCGATATTCTTCAGCAGCACCGGCTGAAGCTGCTCGGCCTGGGCCGCGCTGAGCTTCACCGCCTGCTGGCCTTCCATCAGGCGCATCAGCTCGTCGGCGACGCTATCGACCACAATCAGCACCTTTTCGTCGGCGCAGATGATGTTGTTATCAAACGAGGCGCCTTTGACGATGGACTGTGCGGCGCGCGCCAGGTCGGCCGTTTCGTCGACCACTACCGGCGGGTTACCGGCGCCGGCGGCAATCAGACGTTTATTGGTATGCTTGCGCGCGGACTCCACCACCGCTTCACCGCCGGTGACCACCAGCAGGCCAATACCGGGGTACTTAAACAGCCGCTGGGCCGTTTCGATGTCCGGGTTCGCCACGGTGACCAGCAGATTGGCCGGACCGCCCGCGGCAATCACCGCCTGGTTGAGCAGCATAATCGCCCGCTGGGAAACCCTTTTCGCCGCCGGATGCGGGGCGAACACCACGCTATTGCCCGCGGCAATCAGGCTGATGGCGTTATTAATTACCGTCGCCGCCGGGTTGGTGGAGGGGGTGACCGAGGCCACCACGCCCCAGGGCGCGTTTTCAATCAGCGTCAGGCCGTTATCGCCGGTGAGCACCTGCGGAGAGAGGCACTCCACGCCCGGCGTGCCGCGCGCCTGGGCCACGTTTTTGGCAAATTTATCTTCAACGCGACCCATGCCGGTTTCGCTGACGGCAAGCTCCGCTAATTCTCTGGCGTGTTTTTCGCCCGCCTCACGGATGGCGTGAATCGCCAGCTGACGCATCGCCACGCTTTTCAGCCCCTGCTGGGCCACCTTTGCCGCCGCGACGGCGTCATCCAGGGAGGCAAAGACGCCCATCTCATGAACGGCGTCGTCCGGCTGGCTGCTGGCCGTCATTTTCAGCAGTACCGCTTTCACCACCTGTTCAATATCCTGTTGATTCATGATGTTCAGTCCTATTTATGGAAAATCACCTGACCGCCGGCCACCGCTTCATCGACGATACCGATGACGCACAAATCCACAGGAGACGCCTCGCTGCGGTGTGCCTGTCGCGCCGAGCTTCCGCTCACCAGCAGCACCCATTCGCCGGGCCCCGCGCCGATGCTGTCGATGGCGACGGCGCACTGCCCGTCGGGCTTGCCCGCGGCATCAATCATCTCCACCATTAGCAGCTTGTCGTGCGCCAGCCCCTGATGGCGGACGGTGCAGACAATCTGTCCCGTGACGACTGCCAGTTTCATACCGCCTCCCTGAATTGCGTGGTAAGTCGTGGGCCGGATAAGCGCAGCGCCATCAGGCAATGGCGCGCGTTAATGCCGGAAGGCAACGCTGGCGCGTCTTATCCGGCCCGACCATCAGATATTGCTGTCGCCTTTGAAACTGATGGGGAATACCTCCTCCAGATCGCCGTGCGGACGCGGAATCACGTGCACCGAGACCAGCTCGCCGATGCGCTGCGCCGCAGCGGCGCCGGCATCGGTAGCGGCTTTGCAGGCCGCCACGTCGCCGCGCACCATCGCGGTCACCAGACCGCCGCCAATCTGCTTCACGCCAACCAGCTTCACGCGCGCGGCTTTCACCATCGCATCAGAGGCCTCAATCAGCGCAACCAGGCCCCGGGTTTCAATCATTCCTAATGCTTCCATTGTGTTTTCCTCTTACTTAAGGGGGTCCAGAACGGGACCGTTCATTCAACCTGCGTGGGTAAGCGGCACTCGCCGCTTACGTCACTCCGGCGCGGCACGGCTGCCACTAACGCCAGTTCGATAATTTCCTGCACGCTACAGCCTCGGGAGAGGTCGTGGAGCGGTGCGGCCAGCCCCTGAATCAGCGGCCCGACCGCACGATAGCCGCCCAGGCGCTGGGCGATTTTGTAGCCGATGTTGCCGGCTTCCAGCGACGGAAAAACCATCACGTTGGCCCGCCCCTGCAGCGGACTGGCGGGCGCTTTTTGCGCGGCGACCTCCGGCACGAAGGCGGCGTCAAACTGCAGTTCGCCATCCACCATCAGCTGCGGAGCGCGCTGACGCACGATCTCTGTGGCCTGCTGTACGTTGGCGACGTTGGGATGACGGGCGCTGCCGCTGCTGGAAAACGACAGCATCGCCACCCGCGGCTCCTCGCCGGTAATGGCCTGCCATGTCTCCGCGCTGGCAATGGCGATATCCGCCAGCTGCGCCGCCGTCGGCTGCGGCACCACGCTGCAGTCGGCAAATCCCAGCGCCGGTCCGACGTACTGCGGCAGCATCAGAAAGATCGACGACAGCGTTTTGCAGCCAGGCTGAAGGCCAATAATGCGTAATCCGGCGCGCAGCACGTTCGCCGTCGAGGAGAGATTGCCGGCAATACACACGTCGGCCTTCCCGGCGCTGACCATGGCGGCGGCGAACATCAGCGGGTCGTTGAGTTTTTCCTCCGCGTCCGGCGGCGTTTTTTCTCCGGCGCGGGCAAGCCAGCGCCGGGCAAACGCTTCACGCATTTGCCGGTTGCTGTGCGGGTCGACGATCTGCATACCGTCCATCGGCAGGCGGTGGCTGAGGGCGAACTGGCGCAGGGCAAAAGGGCTGGCGATCAAAATCGGCTTTGCCAGCCCCTGCTGCTGGAGGTAGTGCGCCGCTTTGAGGACGCGGATATCCAGCGCGTCCGCAAACACCACCCGGGCGGGCGAACGCAAAGCCAGTTGACGGGCGCGTTGAATAATCATTGCTCCCCTCCCAGACGCTGTTGGATCTGACTAACGGTTAGCGGATGTTTCGCCACGCTTAAAATCATCATCACGTAGACGGTGCTGGAGAGGCGGTTGAGCGCCTGCAGAATGTCCGGACGTAAGACCTCAAAACTGCGGGTAATAAAGACCTGCGCGGCGACCGTTTCCGTTTCGCGTATTTTGCTTCGCAGCAGATTGAGCAGCGCGGCATCGCGGCCGTGGCCGGCTTCCGGCACCAGATGATCGTGGTCGAGATAGCGCAGCGGCTGGTGGGAAAGGCGATGCAGTTCATCCTCGTTCAGCCCGACGATAGACTGCGCCGCCAGCGGTTCACCCACGGCGTCGGCGCGCATAATATTGCCCAGGCGCGAGCGGATATCCGCCAGCCAGGGCTGCCAGGGCTCCGCCAGTTCGATTTGCAGCCATACCGCCAGGGCGATGGTGGCGTCGAGGGCGGCGCGAAAGCCCAGCCGCGGATCGCTTTTGGCGACCATTTTTTCCGCCGTCAGATGGGTCAGGGTGTCCGGTTTTTTGTCTACCGGCTGGCGGCACAGTTCGCAGCAGGCCTGCGGATGCGTACCGCTGCTGGTTAAACCGTGTACCGGCTGCGGCTGCTGCGCGTCGTCATCGACAAACAGGCTGCCCTGCTCGTCGAGAAACTTAATGCGCAGACGGCGGCTTTCCAGCAGCTCCCGGGCCGAAGGCGTCAGACGGGCGTCGGCGGGCAGATGAATTTCTGCCCCTTCGCTGAGCGTATGGTTCGCTCTGAGCCAGGCTTCGGTAATAAAATCTTTCATAGCGATTGCCAGTTCGCAGGCCAGGCGACGTACAGGAAGCGCACGGTCGACGGCGTGCCGAATTCAATGCTGGAGCCTTTCGGGATAAACATCACGTCCCCGGCTTTGGCCACCATGGTTTCGCCTTCATGGCGCACGTGGAGTTCGCCCTCCAGCACCATGTCGACCTCGTCATAGTTCAGCGTCCAGGGGAAGAAGGCGTTTTCCCACTGCATAAACCCGGCGGCCATACTGCTGCCGTCCTGCTCGGTGACCAAATCCGTTAAGCCGACGCGGTGCGGTTCGGCGCCGTCGAAGCGGCCGAATTTCACGCTGCTGCCGTCAATGACCTTTACGCCGCCTTTACCGGTGACCGCCTTAAAGCTGGGCTGCATCGCGTCCATCCCCAGCGACTGCTTCTCCTTCATCACTTTTTCCATCAGCTGCGCCACCAGGCTTTCGGTAAACTGCCCTTCCGGCAGCTGCGCGATAATGGTTTCGCGAATGCGCTGGCTTTCGGTTTTTTCCTCTGCCGCCGGGACTGCCGGCTCTGGCGCGGATTCATCGCACTCCTGGATGGCGACGCCCAGCAGCTCCGCAACTTCGCGGGCTTCCGGGGTGATGATGCTGGCGCGCAGCACAACCGATATTTCCTCTTCGCCTCGCGCGTGGACCGCACGAATATCGTTAGCTGTGATAAGTTTCTTCACCTGCCCCTTCCTCCTTTTGGCTGAGCTCACTCAGGTAATTCACCAGATGCTCTACGCTTTGCGGGTCGTGAGCGTTGAGTTCGAAAATCGGCTCCTGAAACCCCATCCCGTACAGCAGTTGCCGCACCGCGGCGACGTCGGCGTCCGGCATATCCGTTTTGCTGATCGCGGCGATATGTCGTTTATTCGCGCCAATATCCAGTAGCCCGGCGGGTAAGCGACTTTCGGTATCATTTGCCGCGTGGACATAAATCAGCGTATCGACATCCTGCAGCGTGGTAATTAATGCGTGGTACCAGCGCGGATGGCTGAAATATTCCCCCGGGGTGTCAATATCGCCTTTCTCGTTAAATTCCACGGCCTGCGTTTTTCTCGCGAGGGAATAATTTCCCTGTAACGCATTAAATAGCGTTGTTTTTCCCGCGCCCACCGTACCGACAAATGCAATACGTTTCATTGCCGCCTCTAATTAGCTTTTGGTTAACTCGCAGAGGGTGTAATTTAATAATCGGCCAAGCCCGCTCACCGTCTGCAGCAGCGCCTCTTCTACCGCGCCGACCGAGCCGTAAATCACCAGCGCGCCGCTAAACCGGTCGAGAAAACCGATATGCACATCGGCGGCCTTCATCGCTAAATCACCGGCGATCATGGCGGTTTCTCCAGGGGTTAAGGTCATAATGCCGATAGCGCCGGATTCGGGAACGCCGATCTTTTTCGCCAGTTCTGCCCCAGGGTGCGCAATCAGATGCGCCAGCGTCACCTGCTTGCCGGGTACAAATTCCTGAATGATGCGTTCTTTATCCATGGCTCACCGCTCCGCTAAAACTTGCGCTTATCGTGACAAGTTTCCGCTGGAGTAAATAACAAAATTCGGCAAGTTGATTTGAAAGGTGAGATAGATCACTTATAAACAGAAATAAAAAAGCGCGGGAGAATTCCCGCGCCTGAAATAATTAAATGAAAATTACAGCGGCTGAGTTTGCGCTTCAACAACCGCCAGCGCGACCATATTCACGATACGCCGTACCGAAGCAATTGGCGTCAGGATATGCACCGGCTTTGCGACGCCCATCAGCACCGGTCCGACGGTGACGCCTTCAGAGCTGGAGACGCGAAGTAAGTTGTAACTAATACGCGCTGCTTCCATATTCGGCATCACCAGAATATTGGCCGAACCTTTCAGCGGGCTGTCCGGCATCCGCTCATTACGAATGCTTTCCACCAGCGCGGCATCGCCGTGCATTTCGCCATCGATCATCAACTCCGGCGCCTGCGCCTTCACCAGCTCCAGCGCCTGGCGCATTTTGCTGGCGGACGGGCAGTCCGAGGAACCAAAGTTCGAGTGCGACAGCAGCGCCACCCGCGGTTCAATCCCGAATCGACGAACGGTTTCTGCCGCCATCAGGGTGATCTCGGCAATTTGCTCCGGCGAGGGATCGTGGTTGACGTAGGTGTCGGCGATAAAGGTGTTGCCGCTCGGCAGCAGCAGCGCGTTCATCGCCCCGGCCGCATGAACCCCTTCGCGGTAGCCAAACAGCGGCTGAATGACGCTGTAGTGCTCGTGATAGTCACCGATGGTGCCGCAGATCATCGCATCGGCTTCGCCGCGCTGCACCATGATCGCGCCAATGACCGTAGTGTTGCTGATCACCGCCCGCTGCGCCTGCTCCTGGGTGATCCCGCGCCGCTTCATCAGGGTGTAATATTCATTCCAGTACTCTTTGAAACGCGGATCGGATTCGTTATTGACGATCTCAAAATCAACCCCGGCTTTGATCTGCAGTCCCAGTTTCTGGATGCGCATCTCAATGACGCCGGGACGACCGATCAGAATCGGTTTCGCCAGCCCAAGGGAGACCAGCTCCTGAGTCGCGTGCAGTACGCGGGTATCTTCGCCTTCCGCCAGTACCACCCGCTTCGGCTCTTTGCGCGCCTGCGAGAAAATCGGCTTCATAAACAGGTTCGTTTTGTAGACGAACTCGCTGAGCTTCTCGATGTACGCATCAAAATCGGCGATCGGGCGGGTCGCGACGCCGGAGTCCATCGCCGCTTTCGCCACTGCCGGAGCAATCTTGACGATCAGCCGCGGGTCGAACGGCTTCGGAATGATATATTCCGCGCCGAAGCTCAGATCCTGATCGCCGTAGGCGGAGGCCACCACTTCGCTCTGTTCAGCGTGCGCCAGCTCGGCAATCGCGTGCACCGCCGCCAGCTTCATCTCTTCGTTAATCGCCGTTGCGCCGACGTCCAGCGCGCCGCGGAAGATGAACGGGAAGCACAGCACGTTGTTTACCTGGTTCGGATAGTCGGAGCGGCCGGTACAAATAATGGCGTCGGAGCGCACCTCTTTCGCCAGCGGCGGCAGAATCTCCGGCTCCGGATTAGCCAGCGCCAGAATCATCGGCGCGCGGGCCATTTTCTTCACCATCTCCTGAGTCAGCACTTTCGGGCCCGAGCAGCCGAGGAAAATGTCCGCTCCGTCAATCACGTCATCCAGCGTGCGTTTGCCGCTGTCTTCGACCGCATAGGCCGCTTTCGTCTCCGCCATATTCGGCTCGCGGCCCTTATAGATAACGCCTTTCGAGTCGCAGACCACGATGTTGTGTTTCTGCATCCCCAGCGCCACCAGCAGGTTCATACAGGCAATCGCCGCCGCGCCCGCGCCGGAGACCACCATCCGCACGTCGGAGATGTTTTTCTCCACCACCCGCAGACCGTTAAGAATCGCCGCGGTACTGATAATCGCCGTCCCGTGCTGATCGTCATGGAAAACCGGAATATTCATGCGCTCGCGCAGCTTTTGCTCGATGTAGAAGCACTCCGGCGCTTTAATATCTTCAAGGTTGATACCGCCGAAGGTCGGCTCCAGCGCCGCGACGACGTTGATAAATTTGTCCGGGTCCAGTTCATCGACTTCAATATCGAACACATCGATACCAGCGAATTTTTTAAACAGAACGCCTTTGCCTTCCATCACCGGCTTACCGGCCAGCGCGCCGATATTGCCCAGCCCCAGAACGGCCGTGCCGTTGGAGACCACCGCTACAAGGTTGCCGCGCGCGGTATATTTATAGGCTGCCAGCGGATCCTTCTCGATTTCCAGGCAGGGCGCGGCGACGCCCGGCGAGTAGGCCAGGGCCAGATCGCGTTGGGTAGCCAGCGGTTTGGTCGGGGAGACCTGGATTTTTCCGGGGACCGGGAATTCGTGGAAATCAAGGGCGCTTTGTTTTAACTGCTCATCCATTTTATCGTTCCTTTCACGTATCGATCGTAGGGGGTGAAACGTTATCGCGTACCTGGTGTTCACCCTAAAGGGCCACCTAGTATCTCGCCTGACGGCTTCGTAAACTTTGAACACCGCCAAACTCTCGCCATAACAAAGTTATATTTGTTATCGATTTATATTGTTTATGTAACTTAGTTTCAGAAGCAATGATAGCCCCGTCTGCTATGCTTTTTAGTTATGCAACTCATCACCCTCTCTATCCTAATCCAATAAAAACTCATGTAACCTATTGTTTCAGGAGCACATTATGTCCCGTAGAGAACTAGCCAACGCCATCCGCGCCCTGAGTATGGATGCAGTCCAGAAAGCCAACTCCGGCCACCCCGGCGCGCCAATGGGTATGGCCGATATCGCCGAGGTGCTATGGAACGATTTCCTCAAGCACAATCCTGAAAACCCGCAATGGTACGATCGCGACCGCTTTATTCTCTCCAACGGCCACGCGTCGATGCTGCTTTACAGCCTGCTGCATCTGACGGGCTATGACCTGCCCATCGAAGAGATAAAAAACTTCCGTCAGCTGCATTCAAAAACCCCGGGCCACCCGGAGATTGGCTATACGCCGGGAGTGGAAACCACCACCGGTCCGCTGGGGCAAGGACTGGCGAATGCCGTGGGCCTGGCTATCGCCGAGCGCACGCTGGCGGCCCAGTTTAATCAGCCAGACCATGAGATCGTCGATCACTTCACCTACGTGTTTATGGGCGATGGCTGCCTGATGGAGGGGATTTCTCACGAAGTGTGCTCTCTGGCGGGGACGTTAGGACTGGGCAAGCTGATCGGCTTCTACGACCACAACGGCATTTCCATTGATGGCGAAACCAAAGGCTGGTTTACCGATGACACGGCAAAACGCTTTGAGGCCTATCACTGGCATGTGGTGCATGAAATTGACGGCCACGACCCCGAAGCCGTGAAGAAAGCGATTCTGGAAGCCCAGAGCGTGAAGGACAAACCCTCGCTGATTATCTGCCGTACGGTGATAGGCTTTGGTTCGCCGAATAAAGCCGGGAAAGAAGAGGCCCACGGCGCGGCGCTGGGAGAACAGGAAGTGGCGCTGGCGCGCCAGCAGCTGGGCTGGCATCACCCGGCGTTTGAGATCCCGAAAGAGATCTACCGGGCCTGGGACGCGCGTGAAAAGGGACAAAAGGCGCAGAAAAGCTGGGAGGAGAAGTTTGCCGCCTATCAGCAGGCCCATCCGCAGCTGGCGGCGGAGTTTACGCGGCGCATGAGCGGCGGACTGCCTGAGTCGTGGAATGAAACGACGCGGAAGTATATTGCCGATCTGCAGGCTAACCCGGCGAAAATAGCCACCCGCAAGGCTTCGCAAAATGCCCTCGATGCCTACGGCCCGCATCTGCCGGAACTGCTGGGCGGCTCCGCTGACCTCGCGCCCAGCAACCTGACCATCTGGAAAGGATCGACTTCGCTGAAAGAGGATCCGGCGGGTAACTATATCCACTACGGCGTACGCGAGTTCGGGATGACGGCCATCGCCAACGGCATCGCGCATCACGGCGGGTTTGTCCCCTATACCGCCACCTTCCTGATGTTCGTCGAATATGCCCGCAACGCGGCGCGTATGGCGGCGCTGATGAAAGCGCGGCAAATCATGGTCTATACCCACGATTCCATCGGTCTCGGCGAAGATGGTCCGACGCACCAGGCGGTAGAACAGCTGGCCAGCCTGCGCCTGACGCCAAACTTCAGCACCTGGCGACCGTGCGATCAGGTGGAGGCCGCGGTGGCGTGGAAGCTGGCGGTCGAACGTCACAGCGGGCCGACGGCGCTGATCCTCTCAAGGCAAAATCTGGCGCAAATGGCGCGCACGCCGGAGCAGGTACAGAATATCGCCCGCGGCGGCTACGTGCTGAAGGACGCTGGCGGCAAGCCGGACCTGATCCTGATAGCTACCGGTTCGGAAGTCGAGATCACCGTGCTGGCGGCGGAGAAGCTGCTGGCCAAAGGGGTGAACGTGCGCGTGGTCTCCCTGCCATCGACCGACGTGTTTGATGCCCAGGAGGAAGCCTACCGGGAATCGGTCCTGCCGTCGGACGTCAGCGCCCGCGTCGCGGTTGAGGCCGGCATCGCCGACTACTGGTATAAGTATGTGGGGCTAAAAGGCAAAATCGTCGGCATGACCGGCTACGGTGAATCGGCCCCCGCGGATAAGCTCTTCCCTTACTTCGGCTTTACCGTTGAGCATATCGTTACCGTGGGGGACGAGGTACTGAACGGGTAACCCAGAGCGTGGGCCAGGCGTCTGGCCCCTGCCAGTTATCGCACTGCGGCTGCCGCGCGTAGCGTACCAGGCTAAACCGCTGGCCGTCATAGCGCCAGCGCGTTTGCGTCCCGCAGTCGCCGGGCGCGCGCCCTTTATCCAGCGTCACCAGTTCCTGGCGTCGATCGTCGTAGCGGGCGTTTACCAGTTCGACATCGCGCGGCCCGTCGCCGGGGGGCTGGAAAGGCAGAGTGAGCCGTACCGGATGAGCAATATACGGCCGCTGGCGCGACACCAGCCAGGCCAGCCAAATGGTGTTGTAGGCGCCCGCTTCGCAGCTGGTCATCAGCAGCACCCTATCGTCGGTCAGCGCGGCAACCCGCACCTCGCGGCGAAACGGATCCAGCGAACAGGCGCTGCTGTTCATGCGCTCGTTGCCATAATCCATGAGATCGTTAAGTTCATCGCGGCTGAGGGGGGACTCCGCCACGTCGATTCTCGCCACCGAGCGCAGCGCCGGGGCGGGCGGAACGCTGAGCGGCGGCTCTTCTCCCTTCCCTACCCACGCGGTTTCGCTCCCCACGCGCTTCTGCCGGCTATCGATAAACAGCAGGGCGGCTTTCAGCCCCTGTAAAGAGATGGCCTGCAGGCCATTTTCGAGGGTTATCGCCTTTGCTGCCTGCACCTGCTGCAGAAAGGCATCAATGGTGACGCTATCGTCGGTTTCAAGCAGTTTGTCGGCGATCTGCCAATGTTTATCGCCCAGAGACAGGGGTTTACCATCGAGGCGAAGGCGCGGCGCAATCGGCGCCAGCGCCGCGACCGGATTGCCCACGCCGCCGAGTTCAATGCGCAGGCTGGCGCTGGTAGCCGCCCCGGCGCTGCGGGTGAGGGTCATGACCAGGCCGTGATGCAGCCCGACGTTGCGGGCCACGCAGAAGTTCTGATTGTTGCAGGTTACCTGCCAGTCATTGAAGAGCTGTTGTGCCGGCGCCGCCCGCACCAGCGACGTCGGCACTAAACCGAAAAGCAGAAACAAAATAACCCGATGCAACATGAGCGGCACAACCCCGGAGAAAACGCCATACACAGCGGCTATGTTCACCAGCGGCGAGGTTTTACTCAATCGGATTTATCAGAGATCCCCGTTCATCAGCCCGGAGGTTTGCAAATATTGCAGCAGGATCACCGCTTTGCCATCGCGGATCTCCCCGTTCGCCATCATCTCCAGCGCGCGATGATAAGGGAGCTCCAGCACCTCAATATCTTCATCATCAACGCCGCCGCCATCGTTGGCCCGCTGAGTATCGTTATATTCGGCAATAAAGAAATAGATAAGCTCGGTGACGCCGCCGGGCGACATAAACAGTTCAAACAGTTTGCGCACTTCACCCACTTCGAAACCGGTCTCTTCAATGGCTTCTTTGCGCACGCACTCCTCCGGCTCATCGCTGTCCAACAGCCCGGCGCAGGTTTCAATCAGCATCCCGTCTTCGTTGCCGTTTATCCAGGTCGCGATGCGGAACTGGCGAACCAGCACGACGGTCTGCTTATGGCGGTTATACAGCAAGATGGTAGCGCCGTTGCCGCGATCGTAGACTTCGCGTCTATGGCGAACCACGCTGCCGTCGCTGCGCGTCAGTTCATAGGTCATGTTGCGCAAAAGGAACCAGTTTTCGGAGAGGATTTTATCTTTGATAATGTTGATATTGAGTGACATACGAGCCCCACAGCGTGAAATGACGATTCCATACTACGCTGTGAAGCCCGCTTTGTCGTCAGTGAAGCGGAATCGATTTAACCTCGAGGAAGTCCATTATCCCCTGCGCCGCGTGGCGGCCTTCCGCCATGGCGGTCACCACCAGATCGGCGCCGCGCACCGCATCGCCGCCGGCAAACACTTTGCGATGGGTGGTCTGGTAGCGGTAGCGGCTTTCCACATTGGCCTTGATTCGACCCCGGCTATCGAGCTTAACGCCCACCGATTCCAGCCACGGCATACCGTGCGGATGGAAACCAAAAGCCATGATCACCGCGTCGGCGGGCATGACAAACTCGCTTCCGGGGATTGGCGACGGGCTGCGGCGCCCCTGAGCGTCCGGCGCGCCCAGCCGGGTACGCAGAAAGCGTACGCCGTTGACGTGTCCCTTCTCGTTCAGCTCCAGGGTGACCGGCTGGACGTTAAATTCAAACTGCGCCCCCTCTTCGCGCGCGTTTTTCACCTCTTTCTTCGAACCAGGCATATTGGCTTCATCGCGACGATAGGCGCAGGTAACCTGCTTCGCGCCGTGGCGCAGCGCGGTACGCACGCAGTCCATCGCCGTATCGCCGCCGCCGAGCACCACGACGTTCAGCCCTTCGGTGTTGACGTAAGGCTCTTCCGGCAGTTCAAGCAGCCCCATCACCTGTTTGGTGTTGGCTATCAGGAACGGCAGCGCGTCATATACGCCGGGCGCGTCTTCATTCGGCAGATCCGCTTTCATCGAGCGATAGGTTCCGGCGCCAATAAATACCGCGTCATAGTCATCAAGCAGCGTCGTCAGCGGGATATCTTTGCCTATCTCGCAGTTCAGCTCAAAGCGCACGCCCATCTGGGTAAAGATTTCCCGCCGCCGGGCAAGCAGAGATTTATCCAGCTTAAAGGCAGGAATACCAAAGGTCAGCAGACCGCCAATTTCCGGGTGACGGTCAAAGACCACCGGACTCACGCCGTTACGCACCAGACGGTCGGCGCAGGCGAGCCCGGCAGGACCCGCGCCGATAATCGCCACCCGCTTGCCGCTTTCAACGACCTGAGAAAGATCCGGCCGCCAGCCGTTGGCCAGCGCCTGGTCGGAGATATAGCGTTCAATGTTGCCGATAGTCACCGAACCGTGCTCATCGCGCAGCGTGCAGGCCCCTTCGCACAGGCGATCCTGCGGGCAGACGCGGCCGGTAATTTCCGGCAGGCAGTTGGTCTGGTGAGAAAGCTCCACGGCGGCGGAAATATCCCCCTCTTTCACGCGTTCAATCCGCTGCGGAATATGGTTATGCAGCGGACAGGTCCATTCACAAATGCTGTGCTCGCCGCACGTCAGGCAGCGCTCCGCCTCGCGGTTGGCCTGCCCGGCGCTGAACGGCAGATAGATTTCGCTAAAATTGGCCTTACGCGCCTCGGCGGATAGCTTGTCGGGCTCGCCGCGCGGCGGCGTCGCGGCCATCTGCGCGACTTTGCCCGCGGAGCAAGGCGCCATCGCCGCGCCGGGGTGGCCAAGACGCGCCGCGCGCTGACGCCGCTGTTTCGCCAGATTCACCAGCGTGCTGTCCGTTGCCAGTACCAGCGCTTCGGCCGGGCAGTTTTGTACGCAGGCGGGCCCCTCTTCGCGACCGCTGCACAAATCGCATTTATGCGCCGTCGCTTTGACCCTCTCCTCCTGTACCGGCGTCAGGACGATTTGCATCACGCCAAACGGGCAGGCAACCATACAGGATTTACAGCCGATGCATTTCTCCTGATTAACCTGGACGCTGTCGTTAAGCTGGCTGATGGCGCCATTGGGACAACTGCGGGCGCACGGCGCCCCTTCACAATGGTGGCAGGTTACGGCGTTACGTTTTTGCTCGTTTTTGATAACCGTAATGCGCGGCAAAAAACGCTGCGGGGTCAAAACATGCTGCTTATCGTTGTGCGCCATGACGCAGGCAACTTCACAAGCCTTGCATCCGATGCACTTATGACTATCGCTTAAAATAAAGTGGTTCATGACATCCTTCAGTCTTCGTGGTGAATAACCCCTCAATTAGCATGCTTATCTATTACCCGACAAAACGGTGCCGGAACAATGTGCATTTGCACAGGTTGCCGATTTTTTGGTAATAACCCGAGGTGGATCAATTTTTTTGACTTAAATGAAATCACGTTTTATTTAGCTAAGTAATAATGCGCTACGTATGCGCCACCGCGGCGGCGCGCCGAAAGGAAGGAGCAGATAGAGGAAGAAAGAGAGTTCTTTACGCTGCCATAAAAGGCACACGATAAATTACACTATCTCCTTATTTTCTCCACGATTGCCTGAGGGCTTGCCGCTAGAGTGTCACAGGCTGTGCAATAACAAAAAAATGTGCAAAATGAGGTCCTAATTCTGATGGCGAATTTTTTTATCGATCGCCCCATTTTTGCGTGGGTACTGGCAATACTTTTATGCCTGACCGGTACGCTCGCAATTTTGTCGCTTCCCGTTGAGCAATATCCCGACCTTGCCCCGCCTAACGTACGGATCACAGCGAACTATCCGGGCGCTTCGGCACAGACGCTGGAAAATACGGTCACCCAGGTTATCGAGCAAAATATGACCGGCCTCGATAACCTGATGTATATGTCATCCCAGAGCAGCGGCACCGGCCAGGCCACCGTGACGCTGAGCTTTACCGCCGGGACCGATCCGGATGAAGCGGTCCAGCAGGTGCAGAACCAGCTACAGTCGGCGATGCGCAAACTGCCGCAGGCCGTCCAGAACCAGGGCGTAACGGTGCGTAAAACCGGGGATACTAATATCCTGACGATCGCCTTCGTCTCTACCGACGGCAGTATGGATAAACAGGATATCGCCGACTACGTCGCCAGTAATATTCAGGACCCGCTCAGCCGGGTCAACGGCGTCGGAGATATTGACGCCTATGGTTCGCAGTATTCGATGCGCATCTGGCTCGATCCGGCCAAACTCAACAGCTTTCAGATGACGGCGAAAGACGTCACTGATGCCATCTCTTCGCAAAACGCGCAGATCGCCGTCGGCCAGCTGGGCGGCACGCCGTCAGTGGATAAACAGGCGCTCAACGCGACGATTAATTCACAATCGCTGTTACAAACGCCGGAACAGTTCCGTGATATTACCCTGCGGGTTAATCAGGACGGTTCGGAAGTTACCCTTGGCGACGTCGCCACCGTCGAGATGGGGGCGGAAAAATACGATTACCTCAGCCGCTACAACCGCCAGGCGGCGTCCGGGCTGGGGGTTAAGCTGGCCTCTGGCGCAAACGAAATGGCGACCGCTGAACGCGTCATCAGCCGTCTGAACGAGCTGTCGCAATATTTCCCGCACGGCCTGGAATATAAAGTCGCTTACGAAACCACCTCATTCGTTAAGGCGTCGATTACCGACGTCGTGAAAACGCTGCTTGAAGCCATCGCGCTGGTCTTTCTCGTGATGTATCTGTTCCTGCAGAACTTCCGCGCCACGCTGATCCCGACCATCGCCGTTCCGGTGGTGCTGATGGGAACCTTTGCCGTCCTTTACGCCTGCGGCTACAGCATCAACACCTTAACCATGTTCGCAGTGGTGCTGGCGATAGGCCTGCTGGTGGACGATGCCATCGTGGTGGTAGAGAACGTCGAGCGTATCATGAGCGAGGAGGGCCTCTCGCCGCGTGAAGCGACGCGAAAATCAATGGGGCAGATTCAGGGCGCGCTGGTCGGTATCGCCATGGTGCTATCGGCGGTATTTGTGCCGATGGCCTTCTTCGGCGGCACCACCGGCGCGATCTACCGCCAGTTCTCGATTACCATCGTCTCGGCGATGGTACTGTCGGTGCTGGTGGCGATGATCCTCACCCCGGCGCTGTGCGCCACATTGCTTAAACCCGTTCATAAAGGCGAAACCCACGGGCAGCGGGGCTTTTTTGGCTGGTTTAACCGCACGTTTAACCGTAACGCCAGCCGCTACGAAACCGCGGTCGGCAAAATTCTTCATCGTTCGCTGCGCTGGATAATGATCTACGTCCTGCTGCTGGGCGGGATGGTCTTTCTGTTTCTGCATCTGCCCACGTCATTCCTGCCGCTGGAAGACCGCGGCATGTTTACCACTTCGGTGCAGTTGCCGAGCGGCTCAACCCAACAGCAAACCCTGAAGGTGGTGCAGCAGGCGGAAGACTACTTCCTGAACAATGAGAAGCAAAATGTTGAATCGGTGTTCGCGACCATCGGCTCCGGCCCCGGCGGCAACGGCCAGAACGTGGCGCGTATGTTCGTACGCCTTAAGGACTGGGACGAACGCGATCCCACAACCGGTTCATCTTTTGCCATCATCGAACGCGCAACCAAAGCGTTTAACAAAATTAAAGAAGCGCGCGTCTTTGCCAGCAGTCCGCCGGCCATCAGCGGTCTGGGCAGCTCCGCCGGTTTCGATATGGAGCTGGAGGATCACGCGGGCAACGGACACGAAGCGCTGATGGCCGCCCGCGATACCCTGCTGGAACTGGCCGGCAAAAATAATCAGCTCACCCGCGTCCGCCACAACGGCCTCGACGATAGTCCGCAGCTTCAGGTGGACATCGATCAGCGTAAAGCGCAGGCGCTGGGCGTCTCTATCGACGATATCAACGACACCCTGCAGACCGCGTGGGGGTCAAGCTACGTCAACGACTTTATGGATCGCGGCCGCGTGAAGAAGGTCTACGTTCAGGCGGCCGCGCCGTATCGCATGCTGCCGGACGATATCAACCTGTGGTACGTGCGCAACAGCAGCGGTACGATGGTGCCCTTCTCCGCCTTCGCGACCTCGCGCTGGGAGACCGGCTCGCCGCGTCTGGAGCGCTACAACGGCTACTCGGCGGTAGAGATCGTCGGTGAAGCCGCGCCGGGCGTCAGTACCGGTACCGCCATGACGATTATGGAAGAGCTGGCCCAGCAGTTGCCGAACGGGTTTGGTCTCGAATGGACGGCGATGTCTTATCAGGAGCGGCTCTCCGGGGCGCAGGCGCCGGCGCTGTACGCCATTTCGCTGCTGGTGGTGTTCCTGTGCCTGGCGGCGCTGTATGAAAGCTGGTCGGTGCCGTTCTCGGTGATGCTGGTGGTGCCGCTGGGGGTTATCGGCGCGCTGCTGGCAACCTGGATGCGCGGCCTGGAAAACGATGTCTATTTCCAGGTGGGCCTGCTGACGGTTATCGGCCTGTCGGCGAAGAACGCCATTCTTATTGTCGAATTTGCCAATGAGCTGAATCAGAAAGGCGAAGATCTGCTTACCGCCACGCTCTCCGCCTGCCGCCAGCGTCTGCGGCCGATCCTGATGACCTCGCTGGCGTTTATCTTCGGCGTACTGCCGATGGCCACCAGCACCGGGGCGGGCTCCGGCAGCCAGCATGCCGTCGGCACCGGGGTGATGGGCGGGATGATTTCCGCCACGGTGCTGGCTATCTTCTTCGTGCCGCTGTTCTTTGTGCTGGTACGCCGCCGCTTCCCGCTCAAGGAACGGCCGCAATAATCGGGACGCGCCCTGACGATATTTTCGCCAGGGCCAAATAACAGAAAAGGCGACCGGACAGGTCGCCTTTTTCATGTGGTCGCTTCAACTGCATTATTATTCTGCCTGTGAAATCGCCATGCTTTTATTGCGGAAAACTATTTACGAAGCATGCCTTCGATAAAGTCTTTCCAGTTCCCCAGTTCGTGTTCAATCATAATAGCCTCTCTTATTATTATGGGTGATTTTATGCAAATTCATTGATGGTTAAAAGCCTGTTTGCGCTATCGTACTGATAACTTTCATTACCCCCTGCGGAACGTTCTCTTTCATTCGTAAGTACTATGAGCCGATTTTGCGCATTTTAATGTGACCAACAGCAACATTTAGCAACATTTGTTCATCAGCCTGAATCACCGGAATCCGCCTCGAGGCCAGGAAACGCCGTCAGGGGGCGTTTAAAAAACAGCCAAAATGTAACAATGAATATATCCCGACGGGAAAAAACGATATTTATTAAAGCATTTCACGTATTATTTATTCAGGGCTTATATATTCGGAACATTCTTAGCCAATCGTTTAATTCAACGGAAAAGGTTTAATCATGCTTACCATGTACGGGATAAAAAACTGCGACACCATAAAAAAGGCTCGCCGCTGGCTGGAGACGCAGCAGATAGAATATCGCTTTCATGATTATCGTGTCGATGGTCTGGATCGCACTTTATTAGATACCTTTATCGCTGAACTCGGCTGGGAAGCCCTGCTTAACACCCGGGGGACGACGTGGCGCAAGCTGGATGAAACGGTCCGCGCCGGTATCAATAACGCCGACGCTGCGGCAAAACTGATGCTGGAAATGCCGGCAATCATTAAACGCCCATTGCTCTGCGCGCCCGGTCAGCCTATGCTGCTGGGTTTCAGTGAATCAAGTTATCAGCAGTTTAACGAGGTGTAGTCTATGTCTTGCCCGGTCATTGAGCTGGCTCAGCAGCTTATTCGCCGCCCTTCCCTCAGCCCCGATGATGCGGGATGCCAGGCGTTAATGATTGAACGCCTGCGTGCGATTGGCTTTACCGTTGAACCGATGGATTTCGGGGATACCCAAAACTTCTGGGCCTGGCGCGGGCGCGGGGAAACGCTGGCGTTTGCCGGCCATACCGATGTCGTCCCGTCGGGGGACGCCGATCGCTGGATTAATCCCCCCTTTGAACCCACCATTCGCGACGGCATGCTGTTTGGCCGCGGCGCCGCGGATATGAAAGGCTCGCTCGCGGCAATGGTCGTCGCCGCCGAACGTTTTGTCGCTCAGTATCCAAATCATAAAGGTCGTCTGGCCTTCCTGATCACTTCTGATGAAGAAGCCAGCGCCAAAAACGGCACCGTTAAGGTTGTTGAAGCGCTGATGGCGCGCAACGAGCGCCTGGATTATTGCCTGGTCGGCGAACCGTCCAGCACCGAAGTCGTCGGCGATGTAGTGAAAAACGGCCGTCGCGGCTCTCTGACCTGCAACCTGACCATTCACGGCGTACAGGGGCACGTGGCCTACCCGCATCTCGCCGATAACCCGGTGCACCGCGCCGCGCCGATGCTGGCGGAGCTGGTGAATATCGAATGGGATAAGGGCAACGAGTTCTTTCCGCCGACCAGTATGCAAATCGCTAACGTGCAGTCCGGCACCGGCAGCAACAACGTAATTCCCGGCGATATGTTCGTCCAGTTCAACTTCCGCTTTAGCACCGAGCTGACCGACGAAATGATTAAAGCGCGCGTCGTGGCGCTGCTGGAGAAGTACGCGCTGCGCTACAGCGTCGACTGGTGGCTCTCAGGCCAGCCGTTCCTGACCAGCCGCGGTAAGCTGGTTGATGCGGTGGTTAACGCCATTGAGCACTATAATGAAATAAAACCGCAGCTGCTGACCAACGGCGGCACCTCCGACGGGCGCTTTATCGCGCGTATGGGCGCGCAGGTGGTTGAACTGGGGCCGGTGAACGCCACCATTCATAAAATAAACGAGTGTGTGAATGCCGCCGACCTCCAGCTGCTGGCGCGGATGTACCAACGCATCATGGAACAGCTGGTCGCCTGACGGCATCAATAGAGAAGAGGTAAGCGCATGGATTGGCTAACGAAATACTGGTGGGTTCTGGTGTTGGTATTTTTGGTGGGCGTGATGATCAACGTGATTAAAGATCTGACCCGCGTTGACCACAAAAAATTTCTCAACAATAAACCGGATCTGCCCCCGCATCGCGACTTCAACGACAAGTGGGACGACGATGACGACTGGCCGAAGAACGACCCGTCGAAGAAGAAGTAACATCTTACTGCGGATTGCCATAAAGCAATCGCCCGGCGAGTTCGACGCGGGTCAAGTAGCCCGGACTGATGCGCATCATCGCCTCCGGGAAAATATCCTACTCTGCGCTCTTTTCCCGGGGGCGGCGCTTAACGCGCCTTGCCCGGGCTACGGG
>NZ_JBEAID010000039.1:0-53785 GCF_040064585.1 Klebsiella sp. CN_Kp113
GGTAAACCCGTAGCCCGGCTAAGCGCAGCGCGAGCCGGGGTGCAGCTGGCTTAAGCTTTTCATTATTCCCGGATGGCGACGTAAACGTCTTATCCGGGCTACTTGTCCGCAGACGATGGTAAACCCGTAGCCCGGCTAAGCGCAGCGCGAGCCGGGGGTATGGCAGAATTGCGACGACGATCTTATTCGGGTAACAGGATCAAAAAGGCCGGCTAGCATGGCTAACCGGCCTTTTTATCCTCAACCGATGCTAATCGTGGCGGGGATAATCAGGGCTATTGATCCACGCGTGATCCTCTTCCCAGGTAAACATCCATTTGCGATCCGGACCGGCCATCACGTTCAGATAGTAGCTGTCATATCCGGCAATCGCCGCCACCGGATGGTAGCCGCGCGGCACCATGACCACATCGTGGTTGTAGGGGGCCATGCAGGCATCAAGGCTGCGGTCATCGGTATAGACGCGCTGGAAGGCAAAACCCTGCGGCGGATCGAAACGGTGGTAGTAGGTCTCTTCCAGCTGGGTTTCCTGGCCCGGCAGTGCCGTATCATGCTTGTGCGACGGCCATGAGCTGGTCGCCCCTTCCTCGGTGTAAACCTCCACCACCAGCAGGCAGTCCGCCTGCGCGCTATCCGGCAGAATATTGTGCACCAGCCGCTGGTTACGCCCTTTACCGCGATGCTCTACGCCCACGTCCTGCGGGGAGATAACCCGTGCAGGGAAGGTTCCTTTACCCGGGGCGCTGCATACGGCCAGCTCGAGGTCAGAATCTGCCGTCACTTCGACTTTATCCTGCGGCGGCACGTAGACTGACCAGGGCGGCGTCCGCTCAAACGGCGACATACGCTGGCCGAGGTTCGGGAAATCCGCCCGCGTGGTTTTTACCGAACCCAGACCGGCAACCAGCACCAGGCACAGTTCGCGATCGCCGCTTTCCAGGGTGACGGTTTGCCCTTTCTTTAACATCCAGACATCAAAACCAATGTACTTCCACCCCGCGCTCTGCGGGGTGATGTGCTGAATCTGCCCTTCTTTTTTTGCTTTAGCCAGTAAAGACATGGCGCTCTCCTTCGCCGATTAGCCTAACGTCGGCATACTGAATTCAGATACGGTTTGCTGACCCTGCGGCCAGCGGACGGTGGCGGTTTTCATACGCGTATAGAAGCGCACGCCGTCCGGGCCATGGACGTTCAGTGCGCCGAATACGGAGCGTTTCCAGCCGCCAAAGCTATGGAAGGCCATTGGAACGGGTACCGGTACGTTGACCCCAACCATTCCGGCCTGGACATCATGGACAAATTCACGCGCGGTGTGGCCGTTGCTGGTAAAGACGGCGCTACCGTTGCCGAACTCATGGCTGTTCACCAGCTCCAGCGCGCTGTGGTAATCCGCCACGCGAACAATCCCCAGCACCGGGCCAAAAATCTCTTCGCGCCAGATAGTCATCTCCGGCGTGACGTTGTCGAACAGCGTTCCGCCGACGTAGTATCCCTCTTCAAACCCGGGCACCTGCGGCTTGCGTCCGTCAACCACCAGCGTCGCCCCCTCGCTGACCCCTTTATCAATATATCCCAGCACTTTTTTCTGATGGGTATCGGAGACGACCGGCCCCATTTCGTTCTCTTCTTTTCCGCGCATACAGCCCGGCCCAACCTTCAGGGATTCCACCAGCGGCTTCAGGCGCGCAATCAGTTTATCCGCCGTTTCATCACCCACGGCGACCACCACCGGCAGCGCCATGCAGCGCTCGCCCGCCGAGCCGAACGCGCCGCCCATAATGGCATTCACGGTGGCATCAAGATCGGCATCCGGCATCACAATCGCGTGGTTTTTCGCCGCACCAAACGCCTGTACCCGCTTGCCATAAGCGCTGGCGGTTTTATAAATATGCTCCGCCACGCCGGAAGATCCGACAAAGCTTACCGCCGCGATCCGCGGGTCCCGGTATAGCTGCTCGGCATCTTCGTTGCTGCAGTGCACGACGTTAAAGACGCCATCCGGCAGACCCGCTTCTTTCAGCAATTCCGCCAGACGCACCGCGGCAGTAGGCGCCAGCGCTGGCGGCTTCAGGACAAAGCTGTTGCCGCAGGCCAGCGCCAGCGGGAACATCCACATCGGTACCATCGCCGGGAAGTTGAACGGCGTAATGCCCGCTACCACGCCCAGCGGCTGCATCAGAGAATAGCTATCAACGCCGGTGCCGACATCCGATGAGAACTCCCCTTTGATCAGGTGCGGAATACCGCAGGCAAACTCAACGACTTCCATGCCGCGCGTCAGCTCCCCCATCGCGTCGGAAAACACTTTACCGTGCTCGCTGACGATAATCCCCGCCAGCTCTTCAGCGTGCTGTTCCAGTAACATTTTAAAATTGAACATCACGCGGGCGCGGCGCAGCGGCGTGGTGCGCGACCAGCTTTCAAAAGCATCACGCGCCACCTGAATGGCGTCAGAGACTTCCTGCGCGGTCGATAGCGTGACTTCGCGGACCACTTTGCCCGTCGCGGGGTCGAAAACCGGCATTGTTTTGCTGCTGCCGCTGGTAACGGTTTTCCCGCCAATAAAGTTTCCTGTGATAGTCATGCTCTCGCCTCATCTGTATGGGGTATCGGGGGCCAACGCAGTACGGCCCATTACTGGATCTGCTGTGCTGTAACCGTAGTAAAATGAAATTAATATTTCAATATTGATGACTAGTGAAATTCTATTTTGGTGATGATGGTCGCAATTTCGTGTAAGAAATTGCCGGCTTGCGGACTAAAGCACGATAAAAAGAGTTGAGATTTAGCGCCACCTGCAACCCGTGCTCTTTTAAATGCAGCAGAAAAATATTTTGCGAGTCGGCTCAAAAAATCACCATTTCATACATTGCTAATTTTGGAATAAATGTTTTGACTATGAGGCATTCGAACGAATTCGATCCCTACGTTTCTGGAGAGTCAAAATGGCTATTGCATCGCAACGTTTCTGCATCAACCGCAAGATCGCCCCGTCACTCAGCATTGAGGCCTTTTTCCGGCTGGTGAACAGCCTGGGGCTGAACAAAGTCGAGCTACGTAACGACCTCCCCAGCGGAAAAGTAACCGACGACCTGAGCCACCAGCAGGTGCGAGAGCTGGCTGACCGCTACCATATTGAGATCCTCACTATCAATGCGGTCTACCCCTTCAACTGCCGCACCGCAGAGGTTCGTAGCCTGACGGAGTCATTGCTGAAAGAAGCCAAAGCCGTTGGTGCCAAATCGCTGGTGCTGTGCCCGCTGAACGATGGTACCGAGGTTCCGGCGAGCGAAACCCTTAACGCCCTGCGTGACCTGGCGCCGCTATTCGCCTTCTACGGTATTCAGGGGCTGGTGGAACCGCTCGGTTTCCCGCAGAGCTCGCTCCGCTCCTCGGCGCAGGCGCAAACGCTGATCCACGACGCGCGGGTGCCGTTTAAGCTGCTGATAGATACCTTCCATCATCATCTTTATCCGCAGGCGGAGCAGGAGTTTAACCAGGTGGATATCGGCGAAATCGGTCTGGTCCATCTTTCCGGCGTAGAGGATACCCGCCCGCGCGAAGCCCTTACCGACAATGAGCGCATCATGCTGACCGCAACAGATCAGCTGCAAAGCTGCGAGCAGGTCAAAAACCTGGAGGCGCGCGGCTATCAGGGCGTGTATGCGTTCGAACCCTTCGCGCCGGAATTGGCAAACTGGAGCGAAGACGATATCCGCCGCGAAATCGAACAGAGCATCGCGTTAATTCAGCGCCACTGCGCCTGACGTGAATAAGCGAAGGTGCGCGTGATTTCCCTCCTTTTGCTATCAGGTTGCCTATACTCGCAGCAGGATAAATGGAGAAATCGCTCATGAGCTCACCTCTGCTGATTGCACGCACGCTGGATAAACAGCTGCATTTACTGCCCGCTATGGCCAACCGCCACGGCTTGATTACCGGCGCCACGGGGACCGGTAAAACCGTCACTCTGCAAAAGCTGGCGGAGTCTTTCTCGGAAATCGGCGTTCCGGTATTTATGGCCGATGTGAAAGGCGACCTCACCGGTATCGCCGAGTCGGGCCAAAGTTCGGAAAAGCTGCAGGCGCGTCTGGAAAAAATCGGCGCAACGGACTGGCAGCCGCACGCCAATCCGGTGGTGCTATGGGATATTTTTGGCGAAAAAGGCCACCCGGTTCGCGCCACGGTTTCCGATCTCGGGCCGCTGCTGCTGGCTCGCCTGCTTAACCTCAATGAGGTTCAGTCCGGGGTGCTGAATATCATCTTCCGTATCGCCGACGATCGCGGGCTGCTGCTGCTCGACTTTAAAGACCTGCGCGCCATAACCCAATACATTGGCGACAACGCCAAAGCGTTTCAGAACCAGTACGGCAACATCAGCAGCGCCTCTGTTGGGGCTATTCAGCGCGGATTATTAACCCTGGAGCAGCAGGGCGCGGAGCACTTTTTCGGCGAACCTATGCTCGATATCCAGGACTGGATGCGCGTCGACGCTGAGGGTAAAGGGGTGATTAATATCCTGAGCGCCGAAAAGCTTTACCAGATGCCGAAGCTGTACGCCGCCAGCCTGCTGTGGATGCTCTCCGAGCTTTACGAACGCCTGCCGGAGGCCGGTGACCAGGAGAAGCCAAAGCTGGTCTTTTTCTTTGATGAAGCGCATCTGCTGTTTAACGATGCGCCGCAGGTGCTGCTGGATAAAATCGAGCAGGTCATCCGCCTGATTCGTTCTAAAGCCGTCGGGGTCTATTTTGTTTCACAAAACCCGGCGGACATTCCCGATGCGGTTCTCGGTCAGCTGGGTAATCGCGTGCAGCACGCCCTGCGCGCCTTCACGCCGAAAGACCAAAAAACGGTAAAAACCGCCGCGCAGACCATGCGCGCGAATCCCGCGTTCAGTACCGAACAGGCGATCCAGGAGCTGGGCACCGGCGAGGCGCTGATCTCCTTTCTTGATGAGAAAGGTAGCCCTTCGATAGTGGAACGCGCGATGGTTATCGCCCCCTGCTCGCGTATGGGGCCGGTCACCGATGACGAACGTAACGGGCTGCTTAACCACTCGGCGCTGTACGGAAAATATGAAGAAGAGATCGACCGTGAATCGGCCTTTGAAATGCTGCAACAGGGCGTTCAGAGCACAACGGAGCAGCAGCAATCACCGCCCGCAAAAGGCCAGCAAAACGGCGATGACGACGGCCTGCTCGGCGGGCTCAAAGACATTCTGTTCGGCACCACCGGGCCGCGCGGCGGCAAACGCGACGGCATTGTGCAAACGGCAGCGAAGAGCGCGGTGCGTCAGGTCACCAACCAGATAGTCAGAGGAATGCTGGGAAGCTTACTTGGCGGGCGGAAACGCTAAAAAAACGCCCCCTTTCTGAATTCAGGAAGTGGGCGCGTGACGTCAGGTTTTACGCATCATCAGCCAGAGGCTCAGCAAGAAGAAGCTGGCGCTCGGCAACAGCGCGCCGATAATCGGCGGAATGCCGTACACCAGGGTGAGCGGGCCGAAAATCTGGTCCAGCACGTAGAAGATAAAGCCGAAGCTGATCCCGGTCACCACTCTGACGCCCATCGGTACGCTACGCAGCGGGCCGAAGATAAACGACAGCGCCATCAGCATCATCACCGCCACCGACAGCGGCTGGAAGATTTTGCTCCACATATTGAGCTGATAGCGGCCCGGATCCTGACCGCTGGACTTCAGATAGGTAACATAGTTGTGCAGGCCGCTGATGGACAGCGCGTCCGGGTCCAGCGCCACCACGCCGAGCTTGTCCGGCGTCAGGTTGGTCTTCCAGGTCCCGCTAACCGTCTGCGTTCCGGTGACCTGTTTCGGGTCAGTCAGGTTGGATTCATCCACCTGCGACAGCCGCCAGAGCTTATTCTCAGTGTCGAACTTTGCCGAAGCGGCATAGCGAACGGACTGTAAGCGGCGCTGGTCGTTAAAGGCGTAAATGCTCACCCCGCCCAGCTCATCATTGCCTTTTACCCGCTCGATATACACAAAGTTATGGCCGTCTTTCGCCCATAGCCCCTGCTGAGTGGAAAGCAGCGAACCGCCGTACATCTGCTGAGCACGATAGTTACGCGCCATCTGCTCGCCCTGCGGGGCAACCCACTCGCCCATCGCCATGGTCAGCAGCACCAGCGGAATCGCGGTTTTCATCACCGACAGCGCCACCTGCAAACGGGTAAAGCCGGAAGCCTGCATCACCACCAGTTCGCTGCGCTGCGCCAGCATCCCCAGCCCCAGCAGCGCGCCGAGCAACGCCGCCATCGGGAAGAAGATTTGGATATCTTTCGGCACGCTGAGAATCGTGTAGATTCCGGCCCCCAGCGCATCATAGTTACCCTGCCCGGCCTTTTTCAGCTGGTCGACAAACTTGATGATGCCCGAGAGGGAAACCAGCATGAACAGGGTCATCATGATGGTATTGAAAATCGTCTTACCGATATAACGGTCAAGTACCCCAAACGCCTGCATCACGCCGCTCCTTTGTTAAAACGGGCACGGAAGCGGCGCATCGGCACCGTATCCCACAGGTTCAACAGCACGGCCAACGCGAAATAGAGCAGGTTTACCGCCCACATCCAGACCATCGGATCCATTTTGCCTTTACCGCCGCTCGATTTAATCGACGTTTGCAGCAGGAAGAACACCAGATAGAGCAGCATCGCCGGCAGCATCGACAGCACGCGGCCCTGGCGCGGGTTCACCACGCTGAGCGGCACCACCATCAGGGCCATGATGAACACCGTTGCCACCAGCGTGAAGCGCCAGTGCAGCTCCGCCCGGGCGCGATCGGTATCGGTATGCCACAGGGTGCGCATATCCATCTGCTCGGTATCGTTCGGGTCGGAGGCCACCGCCTGATGGCCGACTATCGCCTGATAGTTTTTGAAGTCGGTAATGCGGAAGTCGCGCAGCATCGCGGTGCCTTCAAAGCGGGTGCCCTGATTCATGGTCACCACCTGCGAGCCGTCTTTACGCAGCGAGAGCTCGCCGGTATCCGCGACCACCACCGACGGGCGCGCGTTGCCTCGCGGCCGCAGCTGAGCAAGGAAAACGTCGCTGAAGCGGTTGCCGTTGACGTTCTCAATAAACAACACCGCGCTGCCGTCGCTGGCCTGCTGGAACTGGCCCTGAGCCAGCGCCGCCATGCCGGGGTTCGCTTTCGCCTCCGCCAGCACTTCATCCTGGTGACGAGAAGACCAGGGGCCGGCCCACATCACGTTGACCGCCGCGACGACGCCCGTAAAGAGTGCCAGGATCATGGCGGCTTTCACCAGCACGGCTTTACTCAGGCCGCAGGCGTGCATCACCGTAATTTCGCTTTCGGTATACAGTTTGCCCAGCGTCATCAGCAGCCCGAGGAATAAACTCAGGGGCAGAATAAGCTGCGCCATTTCAGGTACGCCCAGCCCTAACAGCGAGAGAACCAGATTTGTCGGGATATCGCCATCAACAGCGGCGCCGAGGATCCTGACCAGTTTCTGACAAAAGAAAATGAGCAGCAGGATGAATAGGATCGCCAACTGGCTTTTCAGCGTCTCACGAACCAGATATCTTATGATTATCACTATAAATACGCCCGTAAAAACCCGTTTTATTGCAGGAAAATTGCTTGTTTCATGGCTTAAACGTCATTTATTCTCTTTGGTCGTCGAAAACATCGCTAAGATTAAATGACTCGCTGGTTCTGCGTATCAGGATCTTTTCTGACGAACCAAGGCCGTAATAACGTTAAGATTAACACGAAGTCACCACAACAGCGGACATGAGTTACGAAAGCTTTCAATTTCTATACTCTATGGATTTCGAGTTGCAGGCAGGCGGCAAGACTGTGAAGCCCCGGAGCTTACATCAGGTAAGTGACAGGGGTGAGCAGGCGCAGCCAACGCATCTGCAACTTGAAAGACGACGAGTATATCTGTAGCCACCACTGTTGTCTTTAAGATTCAGGAGCATAGTGCATGGAGTTCAGTGTAAAAAGCGGTAGCCCGGAGAAGCAGCGGAGCGCCTGTATCGTGGTCGGCGTCTTTGAACCACGTCGCCTCTCCCCCATCGCCGAACAGCTTGATAAAATTAGCGACGGTTATATCAGCGCCCTGCTGCGTCGCGGCGAGCTGGAAGGCAAACCTGGCCAGACTTTATTGCTGCACCATGTGCCGAACATTCTGTCAGAGCGCATTCTGCTTATTGGCTGCGGCAAAGAGCGCGAGCTGGATGAACGTCAGTACAAGCAGGTCATTCAGAAAACAATCAATACGCTGAATGATACCGGCTCAATGGAAGCCGTCTGCTTCCTGACCGAGCTGCACGTCAAAGGCCGCAATAACTACTGGAAAGTGCGTCAGGCGGTCGAGACCGCCAAAGAGACGCTGTACAGCTTTGACCAGTTGAAAACCAACAAAAGCGAGCCGCGTCGCCCGCTGCGTAAAATGGTCTTCAACGTCCCAACCCGTCGCGAGCTGACCAGCGGCGAACGCGCTATTCAGCACGGTCTGGCGATTGCTGCCGGCATCAAAGCGGCGAAAGATCTCGGCAATATGCCGCCAAATATCTGTAATGCCGCCTATCTGGCTTCTCAGGCGCGCCAGCTGGCAGATACCTACAGTAAGAACGTCATTACCCGCGTTATCGGCGAACAGCAGATGAAAGAGCTGGGAATGAACTCTTATCTGGCGGTCGGCAACGGTTCGCAAAATGAATCGCTGATGTCGGTTATCGAATATAAAGGCAACCCGGCGGAAGACGCGCGCCCTATCGTGCTGGTGGGTAAAGGTCTGACCTTTGACTCCGGCGGCATCTCCATCAAGCCTTCCGATGGCATGGACGAGATGAAATACGACATGTGCGGCGCGGCGGCGGTGTACGGCGTGATGCGTATGGTTGCCGAACTTCAGCTACCGCTGAACGTTGTCGGCGTGCTGGCCGGATGTGAAAACATGCCGGGCGGCCGCGCCTATCGTCCAGGCGACGTGTTGACCACGATGTCCGGGCAAACGGTGGAAGTGCTGAACACCGATGCCGAAGGGCGTCTGGTGCTGTGCGATGTGCTGACCTACGTTGAGCGCTTCGAGCCGGAAACCGTTATCGACGTGGCCACGCTGACCGGCGCCTGCGTGATTGCGCTGGGCCACCACATCACCGGCCTGATGTCGAACCACAACCCGCTGGCCCACGAGCTGATCGGCGCGTCCGAACTGGCGGGCGATCGCGCATGGCGTCTGCCGCTTGGCGACGAGTTCCAGGAGCAGCTGGAGTCTAACTTTGCGGATATGGCCAATATCGGCGGCCGTCCCGGCGGGGCGATTACCGCGGGCTGCTTCCTGGCGCGCTTTACCCGCAAGTACAACTGGGCGCACCTGGATATCGCCGGTACCGCGTGGCGTTCCGGGAAAGCCAAAGGCGCGACCGGTCGTCCGGTGGCGATGCTGTCGCAGTTCCTGCTTAATCGCGCCGGATTTACCGGCGAAGAGTAATTGCCGTCTGATGCCCGGTGGCGTTACGCTTGCCGGGCCAACGAAAAGATGCCGTTTATAGGCCGGGTCAGCGTAGCGCCGCCCGGCTTAAGCATTTAAAGTCACCACAAGAAGCCCCATATATGAAAAACGCAACGTTCTATCTTCTGGACAATGATACGCAACAAGACGGCCTGAGCGCCGTTGAACAACTGGTGTGTGACATTGCCGCAGAACGTTGGCGCAGCGGCAAGCGGGTACTCATCGCCTGTGAAGATGAGCAGCAGGCCATTCGTCTGGACGAAGCGCTCTGGGCTCGACCCGCGGAAAGTTTCGTTCCGCATAATCTGGCGGGAGAAGGTCCGCGCGGCGGCGCGCCGGTGGAGATTGCCTGGCCGCAAAAGCGCAACAGCAGCCCGCGGGATATTCTGATTAGCCTGCGGCTAAACTTTGCAGATTTTGCCACCGCTTTCACAGAAGTGATAGACTTCGTCCCTTATGAAGATTCTTTGAAACAACTGGCGCGCGAACGCTATAAAGCGTACCGCATGGCTGGTTTCAACCTGAACACGGCAACCTGGAAATAATGGAAAAGACATACAACCCCCAAGATATCGAACAGCCGCTTTACGAGCACTGGGAAAAGCAGGGCTATTTCAAACCCAATGGCGACGAAAGCCAGGAAAGTTTCTGCATCATGATCCCGCCGCCGAACGTCACCGGCAGTTTGCATATGGGTCATGCCTTCCAGCAAACCATCATGGATACCATGATTCGCTACCAGCGCATGCAGGGTAAAAACACCCTGTGGCAGGCCGGTACCGACCACGCGGGTATCGCTACCCAGATGGTGGTTGAGCGTAAGATTGCCGCCGAAGAAGGTAAAACCCGCCACGACTACGGTCGCGACGCCTTTATCGATAAAATCTGGCAGTGGAAAGCGGAATCCGGCGGCACCATTACCCGTCAGATGCGCCGCCTGGGCAACTCCGTGGACTGGGAGCGCGAGCGCTTCACCATGGACGAAGGCCTGTCCAACGCCGTAAAAGAAGTCTTTGTCCGCCTGTACAAAGAAGATCTGATCTACCGCGGTAAGCGCCTGGTCAACTGGGACCCGAAACTGCGCACCGCCATCTCCGATCTGGAAGTGGAAAACCGCGAGTCTAAAGGCTCGATGTGGCATATCCGCTATCCGCTGGCCGACGGCGCGAAAACCGCTGACGGTAAAGATTATCTGGTCGTCGCCACCACCCGTCCGGAGACCGTGCTGGGCGATACCGGCGTGGCCGTTAACCCGGAAGATCCGCGCTATAAAGACCTTATCGGCAAATTCGTGATCCTGCCGCTGGTTGACCGCCGCATTCCGATTGTGGGCGATGAACACGCCGATATGGAAAAGGGCACCGGCTGCGTGAAGATCACCCCGGCGCACGACTTTAACGACTATGAAGTGGGCAAGCGTCATGCGCTGCCGATGATCAACATCCTGACCTTTGACGGCGACATCCGCGAAACCGCGGAAGTTTACGACACCAAAGGCAACGAGTCCGATGTCTACTCAAACGCCATCCCGGCGGAGTTCCAGAAGCTGGAGCGCTTTGCCGCGCGTAAAGCGGTGGTTGCCGCTATCGACGCCCTGGGCCTGCTGGACGAGATTAAACCGCACGATCTGACCGTTCCGTACGGCGACCGCGGCGGCGTGGTAATTGAGCCGATGCTGACCGACCAGTGGTACGTCCGCGCCGACGTGCTGGCTAAACCGGCGGTTGAAGCGGTGGAGAACGGCGACATCCAGTTCGTGCCGAAGCAGTACGAAAACATGTACTTCTCCTGGATGCGCGATATTCAGGACTGGTGTATCTCCCGCCAGCTGTGGTGGGGTCACCGCATCCCGGCATGGTACGACAACGACGGCAACGTCTACGTTGGCCGCACCGAAGACGAAGTGCGTCAGGAAAATAACCTGGGTGCCGACGTGGCGCTGCGCCAGGACGAAGACGTTCTCGATACCTGGTTCTCCTCCGCGCTGTGGACCTTCTCCACCCTCGGCTGGCCGGAAAACACCGATGCCCTGCGTCAGTTCCACCCGACCAGCGTGATGGTTTCCGGCTTCGACATCATCTTCTTCTGGATTGCCCGCATGATCATGATGACCATGCACTTCATCAAAGATGAAAACGGCAAGCCGCAGGTGCCGTTTAAAACCGTCTATATGACCGGTTTGATCCGCGATGACGAAGGCCAGAAGATGTCCAAATCGAAGGGCAACGTTATCGACCCGCTGGATATGGTCGACGGCATTTCCCTGCCGGAGCTGCTGGAAAAACGCACCGGTAACATGATGCAGCCGCAGCTGGCGGAAAAAATCGCCAAACGCACCGAGAAGCAGTTCCCGAACGGTATTGAGCCGCACGGTACCGACGCCCTGCGCTTTACCCTGGCGGCGCTGGCCTCTACCGGCCGCGATATCAACTGGGATATGAAGCGTCTGGAAGGTTACCGTAACTTCTGCAACAAGCTGTGGAACGCCAGCCGCTTTGTGCTGATGAATACCGAAGATCAGGATTGCGGCTTTAACGGCGGCGAGATGACCCTGTCGCTGGCGGACCGCTGGATCCTGGCGGAATTCAACCAGACCATCAAAGCCTACCGCGAGGCGCTGGACGGCTTCCGCTTCGATATTGCCGCAGGCATTCTGTACGAGTTCACCTGGAACCAGTTCTGCGACTGGTATCTGGAGCTGACCAAGCCGGTAATGAACGGCGGTTCCGAGTCTGAGCTGCGCGGCACCCGTCACACGCTGGTGACCGTTCTGGAAGGTCTGCTGCGCCTGGCGCACCCAATTATTCCGTTCATCACCGAGACCATCTGGCAGCGCGTGAAGGTCATTTGCGGTATCACTGCCGATACCATCATGCTGCAGCCGTTCCCGCAGTACGATGCGTCTCAGGTTGACGAAGCGGCGCTGGCCGATACCGAATGGCTGAAGCAGGCGATCGTCGCCGTGCGTAACATCCGTGCGGAAATGAACATCGCCCCAGGTAAGCCGCTGGAGCTGCTGCTGCGCGGCTGCAGCGAAGCCGCAATTCGTCGCGTGAACGACAACCGCAGCTTCCTGCTGAACCTGGCGCGTCTGGAAAGCATCACCGTGCTGCCTGCCGATGATAAAGGTCCGGTTTCCGTGACCAAAATTATCGACGGCGCCGAGCTGCTGATCCCGATGGCTGGCCTTATCAATAAAGAAGATGAGCTGGCGCGCCTCGCTAAAGAGGTGACCAAAATCGAAGGCGAGATTGGCCGCATCGAAAGCAAACTCTCCAACGAAGGCTTTGTGGCGCGCGCGCCGGAAGCGGTGATCGCCAAAGAGCGTGAGAAGCTGGAAGGTTACGCGGAAGCAAAAGCGAAGCTGATTGAGCAGCAGGCGATTATCGCCGCGCTGTAATTCACTCGCCCCTTATCCATTCGGATAAGGGGCGTTTTCTGTGAAAGATCCTCGCTTGCACTCTCCCCTCCCGCAGTGTTATTAACAACATTATCCGTCATTATTTTGCAATGAGTCTTCACATGAATACGAGCGCAACCCTACCGCTAACCCTGCGCCGCATCACGGCTAATGATAATCCGGCGATTGCCGCTGTTATCCGCCAGGTCTCCGCTGAATATGGTCTGACCGCCGACAAAGGCTATACGGTAGCCGATCCGAATCTGGATGAACTCTATGAGCTTTATAGCCAGCCGGGTTCCGCCTATTGGGTCGTTGAGCAGAATGGTGAAGTGGTGGGCGGCGGCGGAGTGGCACCGCTCTCCTGCAGCGAGCCCGATATCTGCGAACTACAAAAAATGTATTTTATGACCTCCGCGCGCGGCCAGGGGCTGGCGAAAAAGCTGGCGCTGATGGCCCTTGATTACGCCCGCGAGCAGGGATTCAAACGCTGCTATCTGGAAACCACCGCCTTCCTGAAAGAAGCGGTCGGTTTATATGAGCACCTCGGCTTCGAGCATATTGCTGAGCCGCTGGGCTGCACCGGCCACGTTGACTGCGAAGTCAGGATGTTGAAAGTGCTGTAGCGCCCGCAAAACGGCGACGTTGATTAATCGAAAAAATGCATGGTTTTCATGCAAAAAGAGCGTTATTCACCGCCCGTTTTCGCTAATACACTCTTCGAGCATTTGATCTTTTCGCCTGCCGCCGCGGCAGGCTTTGCTCAGGATAGAACATCATGAAAAAACTCCCCCTCCTGCTCACCGGCGGCCTGCTGCTTGCCGGCATGGCTTCCTGCGTTAACGCCGGCGAACTTGCTGGCAATACCGAAGGCGCTCAGGTCATTCGCGTGGAAAAAACCCGGGGCCGTATCGATGCGCTCAACGATATCGTTTATAGCCAGGTAAAAAGCACCGTCGCCGTTCGTCAGCTGCATATGTCTTTACTGGTACCGCGTAATGGCGATCTGAAACCGGCAATCATCTATTTCCCCGGCGGCGGTTTCACCAGCGCGGCCTGGAATAAGTTTATCGAGATGCGTATGGCGCTGGCGGCGGCGGGATTCGTCGTCGCGGCGGCGGAATACCGTACGGTTCCCGACACCTTTCCGGCCCCGGTTATCGATGGTAAAGCCGCCGTTCGCTATCTGCGCGAACATGCCGCGGAATACGGTATAGACCCGTCGCGTATTGGCGTGCTGGGGGATTCCGCAGGCGGCTATATGGCGCAGATGCTGGCGCTCACCAACGGTGACAAAACGTTCGATCGTGGCGATAACCTGGCGCAATCCTCGGACGTGCAGGCCGCCGCCACGCTGTACGGTATTTCGAACCTGTTGAATATCGGCGAAGGTTTTCCGCAGGCGATTCAAAAAGTGCACCAGTCGCCGGCGGTCACTGAAGCACTGCTGGTACACGGTAGCGCCTTTCGCGACTGGCCGGGAGCGACGATTGACAGCGATCCGCAAAAAGCCCTGGCGGCCAGCCCGATGGGCCATATCAGCGGTAAAAAGCCGCCGTTTTTAATTATGCACGGCAGCGCCGACACCCTGGTTTCACCGGTACAAAGTCAACAGCTCTATCGCGCGCTGAAAAAGGAGGGCAACCCGGCCGATTACGTGTTGCTGGCGGGCGCGGAGCACGGCGATGACAGCTGGTATCAGAAGCCGGTTATTGAACGGGTGGTGAACTGGTTTAAAGCGACCCTCGGCGCGCCCAAAGCCGCCGCGACGGCAGAGAAAGACAAAAACGCCAATCTGTAATGGATCGTCAGGCCGCGGCGGTGAAGCGGCGGCCTGACGCTCAGGCGGGCACGCCGCTGTGAAAACGAAACTCCGCTTCAGGCGCGTTAATAAGCGCCGCTTCCGCTTCGCCAAGCTGGCGCACGCGTTCGCTGATATCGTCCTGGGCGATTCTCTGCGCCAGGTCCAGATAGTCCTGATAGTGGCGCGCTTCGGAACGCAGCAGCGACAGATAAAACTTCTGCAGATCGTCATCCAGCCATGGCGCCAGCGCGGCAAAACGCTCGCAGGAGCGGGCTTCAATATAGGCTCCGCAGATGAGTTTATCGATCAGCATGACCGGTTCGTGAGAACGCACTTCCCGGCGCAGCCCGCGGGCATAGTTGCTGGCGGTGATTTTGACGTACGGGATTTCGCGGGAAAGCATGATTTCCCTCACCTGCCAGAAGTGATGCAGCTCCTCTTTGATCAGCAGAATCATGCTGTCGAGTAGCTGACGTCCCCAGGGATCGTCGGTCTGCGGCATGGCGCTTTTATTTATCTGCTTATGCAGCGCGACGAAATCCGGCTCCGGCCCCCAGCGGTAGGTGAAGTCCTCATACGGCTTCAGGCAGGCCAGCAGCTCATCCGCGTCCGCTTTATCCGCGACGTATCGACGCACCAGCAGCATAGCGTTTTGCGCCGCTTTCAGCTCGCACACCATATGGTCGGTCAACAGCAGCGGGAGGTTTTCCGGTTTACGGGCTTCATCAATCCACGCCTGAGGAGTTGGGCAATGCAGAAAGCTTAAAATCGGGGCGAGTATTTGCGGGTAATCCATTAAAATTCCTTGCTATACGGCGGCATACCGCACCGCCGTATACCTCTGCTACTTAGTGGCGAACGCCGTCATCGTCTTCATCAACCAGATCTTCGTCGTCGTCACCTTCTTCGTCTTCCCCGTTCGGATCTTCGTAGTAGGTGCCCCAGCCGTCGTATTCAACGTCGTATTTTTCCGCCAGGGTCATCAGCTGCTCAACCTGGGCGTCAATCAGCTCGGCATTCAGCGCGGATTCGCTGAGAATATCGCAGCAAATCACGGTATCGCCCTCTTCGACTTCCAGCTCTTCCGGCTCAGTCACTTCGTAGCCCAGCTTGAAGGCCTCGACCGCCACTTTCTCCAGCGTTTCGAAATCATCGGCAGAGAGATGATGCTCAATGGTGTACAGCGCGTCAGGATCGCTGCCGTCTTCGAGCAGCTCTTCAATAATCAGGCGCGTTTCTTCACGCTGTTCTTCCAGTAATTCCGGGTTTGCCATGGCTCGTTCCTCATAATGTGTCGCGGATGCTTCTATTGTCACATACCGCCGTGATTGCCTCCACCTTCTGAGCGAAAGATTTATGACACGGGGTTGCAAATGAATATTCATACATATAAAGTGAATTTTAATTCAACAAATGGCTTGAGCCATGTGAGGGAACCATGTCCGCGTTTTATCAGAAGCATTTTTTAAAGTTGCTCGATTTTACCCCCGCCGAAATCACCGCTCTGCTTGAGCTGGCGGCCAGGCTTAAAGCTGATAAGAAAAACAATATTGAAATTCAGCATCTCACCGGCAAAAACATCGCGCTCATCTTCGAAAAAGACTCTACCCGCACCCGATGCTCTTTCGAAGTTGCCGCATTTGACCAGGGCGCTCGCGTCACCTGGCTCGGCCCCAGCGGCAGCCAGATTGGCCATAAAGAGTCGATTAAAGACACCGCCCGCGTGCTGGGGCGCATGTACGACGGTATTCAATATCGCGGCCACGGCCAGGAAGTGGTTGAAACCCTGGCCGAGTATGCCGGCGTTCCGGTATGGAACGGCCTGACCAACGAATTCCACCCCACCCAGCTGCTGGCGGACTTACTGACCATGCAGGAGCATCTGCCGGGCAAAGCCTTTAATCAGATGACCCTGGTCTACGCCGGCGATGCGCGGAATAATATGGGCAACTCTATGCTCGAAGCCGCCGCGTTGACCGGGCTGGATCTGCGTCTGGTCGCGCCAACCGCCTGCTGGCCGGAAGAGAAGCTGGTCGAGCAGTGCCGGGCGCTGGCGCAGAAAAACGGCGGCAATATTACGCTGACCGAAGATATTGCGGCGGGCGTGAAGGGCGCGGACTTTATCTATACCGACGTCTGGGTATCGATGGGCGAAGCCAAAGAGAAGTGGGCGGAGCGTATCGCTCTGCTGCGCGGGTATCAGGTAAATAGCGAGATGATGGCGCTGACCGGCAATCCGCAGGTGAAATTCCTCCACTGCCTGCCCGCGTTCCACGACGACCAGACCACGCTCGGCAAACAGATGGCGGCGGAGTACGGCCTGCATGGCGGTATGGAAGTGACCGACGAGGTATTTGAATCCGCGGCGAGCATCGTTTTCGACCAGGCGGAAAACCGCATGCATACCATCAAAGCGGTGATGGTGGCGACGCTGGGTAAGTAAGCGTTCCCGCGATATTTCCCCGGATTGCGCTGCGCTTATCCGGGCTACTCGCCCCCAAACCGCGCGGATCTGTAGCCCGGGCAAGGCGCCAGCCGCAGCCCGGGGTATTTTTTACGCCATCAGCATCTTCACTACCGCTTTGCGCACCTTCGCCGGCGTGCCCACGGCGCACAGCGGCTTATGCACTTCACCGGGATAGAACACCACAAAGTCGCCTTCGCTGAGGATGACGGTTTTTTCCTGCGCCCCCTCCGCCAGGAAAGCGATGTCTTTCTCCGCCAGCCAGTCGATATCCGGCGCGCCGGCAGGGAGAACGCTAAAGGTCATTCCTTCCTGGCCTTTCAGTACAATCTGGATGTCCAGGTAGCGGGCGTGATACTCGGCGCGGCGGTCGGCCATCGGCTCGGTGGTATCTTCGGAAATGAGATAGAACAGGTTGTTGCCGTCAATATCATGTTTACCCAGCGGCGTCGCGTCGGTGACATGCGCTTTAACATGTTCGATCGCCTCACGCAGAGACGCCGGCAACCCGCTTTGCAGATGGTGAATATTTCCAACGATCATAATAGCCCTCAAATATAAAACAGCTTTTCATTTCGAGTTTATACCCCCCATCCGACTGCCATACCACTTCTTTTTGCGGGTTTTTTGCGTTAACGCATGATTCCCCAGGCAAACGTTTACCTGTTTGTGGATTAATCGCTTGATCCGAAATATGAGCTGCGTATAATGCCACCCGTTTTGCCGGGAGGAATTATGGTTCAGTGTGTACGACATCGCGTCTTACCGCGTCTGAAAACAGACGCTGGCCTGCCGTTTTTTCTTTCCGTTGCATCCGTATTCGTAAAGCCCCTTATTTAAGGGGCTTTTTTTTTGCCCAGGCGTCAGGAGATAAACATGGCTAACCCGCTATATCAAAAACATATCATTTCCATAAACGATCTCAGCCGCGAAGACCTTGAACTGGTACTGGCAACCGCAGCAAAACTCAAAGCCAATCCGCAGCCGGAGCTGCTCAAGCATAAAGTGATCGCCAGCTGCTTTTTTGAAGCGTCGACCCGCACCCGCCTGTCGTTTGAGACCTCCATGCACCGCCTGGGCGCCAGCGTGGTCGGTTTCTCAGACAGCAGCAACACCTCGCTGGGCAAAAAAGGCGAAACCCTGGCCGATACCATCTCGGTCATCAGCACCTATGTCGATGCCATCGTCATGCGCCACCCGCAGGAGGGCGCGGCGCGTCTGGCGACCGAGTTCTCCGGCGGTATTCCGGTACTCAACGCCGGCGACGGCGCGAACCAGCATCCGACGCAGACCCTGCTGGATCTGTTCACCATTCAGGAGACCCAGGGCCGTCTGGAAAATCTTAACGTGGCGATGGTGGGTGACCTGAAATATGGCCGCACCGTTCACTCCCTGACCCAGGCGCTGGCGAAATTTAACGGCAACCGCTTCTACTTTATCGCCCCGGACGCGCTGGCCATGCCGCAGTACATCCTCGACATGCTCGACGAAAAAGGCATTGCCTGGAGCCTGCATAGCGCCATTGAAGAGGTGATGGAAGAGGTGGACATTCTGTATATGACCCGCGTGCAGAAAGAGCGCCTCGACCCGTCGGAATATGCCAACGTGAAGGCGCAGTTCGTCCTGCGCGCCGCCGACCTGGAAGGCGCGCGCGCGAACATGAAGGTGCTGCATCCGCTGCCGCGCATTGATGAAATCACCACCGATGTCGATAAAACGCCGCACGCCTGGTACTTCCAGCAGGCGGGTAACGGCATCTTCGCGCGCCAGGCGTTACTGGCGCTGGTACTGAATAGCGATCTGGCACTGTAAGGGGAAAAGAGATGACACACGACAATAAATTACAGGTAGAAGCCATCAAACGTGGCACCGTTATCGACCATATCCCGGCGCAGGTCGGCTTTAAGCTGCTGACCCTGTTCAAACTGACCGAAACGGATCAGCGCATCACCATCGGCCTGAACCTGCCGTCAGGCGAAATGGGCCGCAAAGATTTGATCAAAATTGAGAACACCTTCCTGACCGACGAGCAGGTCAACCAGCTCTCCCTGTACGCGCCGCAGGCCACGGTAAACCGCATTGATGAGTATGAAGTCGTCGGTAAATCCCGACCGAATCTGCCAGACCGTATTAACAACGTGCTGGTATGCCCGAACAGCAACTGTATTAGCCACGCCGAGCCGGTGTCCTCCAGCTTTGCGGTGAAGAAACGCGAAAACGATATCGCGCTGAAGTGCAAATATTGTGAAAAAGAATTTTCACATCATGTCGTGCTGGCAAATTAAATTCGCCAGGTTTTATCAGGAGCAGCCCGATAAACGGGACTGCTCCTGAACGATAATTTAAATCATCCGCACGGCCGTCAACTCACTGACCACGGGTCAGATAATCAACATTCATCAATTTCTCATCAACACGCCTCATAATTAAAAATAACAAACAATGAGATTAATCATTAAATATCACTGCTATTGAACCTGAATTTTCCCCTTCATACACTCCAGTGCGTTTTCCATTATTTAATCAATGTTCACAGGATGAATTATGAAAGTGAAAAAAATATCGTTATATACAGCAACATTATTATTTACCTCCTCAGCATTGGCGCACGGCTATGTGGAATCGCCGCCAAGTCGGGCGTACCAATGTCATTTAGGGAAAAACACCGACTGCGGTTCGGTGCAGTGGGAACCGCAAAGCGTCGAGCAAGCGAGCGGTTTTCCTGAAGGGGCAATGCCGCCTGATGGTAAACTGGCCAGCGCGGGTAAAAGCAACTTCTCGCAGCTAGATAGCCAGAGCCCGACTCGCTGGGCGAAAACCACGATAAAGAGCGGTAAAAATAATTTCGTCTGGCACCATTCTGCGCCGCATAGAACGACTAACTGGCGTTATTACATTACCAAACAGAACTGGGATCAAAATAAGCCGCTGACGCGCAGCGATTTTGAAACTAGGCCATTTTGTCAAATCGACGGTAATGGCGCGACGCCGGCTGTACAGGTCACGCACTCCTGTAATGTACCCGATCGCACCGGCTATCAGGTTATTTATGCCGTCTGGGAAATTGCCGATACGGCAAATAGTTTTTATCAGGCCATTGACGTTGATTTCGGCGGCGCCAGCGATGAAACGGAGAATGAATCCCTCTGGACAACGCAGCTCGCCGGCCAGCTTAGCGGGAAAGATCTCCATGCGGGAGATAAAGTCATTGCCCATTTCTTTAACGCGAGCGGTGAAGTTCATTCGCTACAAACGGAATTGACCATCGCCAGCGAAGCGCAAGGAAAAAGCAGCCAGTGGTCTTACGATCTGGCTGAAGCTATTAATACCGCGCACCAGGGCAAGCTGCGCGCCGGGGTAAAAGGGAGTGATGGCAACATTACCCCCCTCCACGGCGTTAACCAGGTGTATGTGCCAAAAGACAGCACCGTTCAAAGCGTTACGCTGACCTACGCCGAGTCGCAGTCAGACGATATCGTGGAAGAATCCCTGAGCGTCGCCAACGTTAACGCAACCAAAATCGCCAACGGGAAAGCGACGGTGACGTTCAACGCCACGGCCAGCGGCAAAATGCATCTCACCGCCACCGTCAACGACCATGCGGGCACGCAGAAAGGGAGCATTCAGCAGACGATAGATAATCGCTCCCTGACGGTATCTATTCCGCTGACCAACGTTCAGGCAGGTCATCATATGCTGCGCTACTCAGCCAGCAATGCGCAGGGCGCCACCCTCAGCCAGGGGGTCATTGACCTGATGCTGGAAGAGAGTACGGTTCAGCCGGATCCGACGCCTGCGCCTGCGGGGAACTACGACTATACCTTCCCGGATAACCTGAAAAGCTATAAGGCGGGAACGAAAGTCATGCAGCCTAAAAACGGCAAAGTGTACCAATGTCGCCCGTTCCCCTACAGCGGCTACTGCGTGCAGTGGAGCCAGTACGCCACTCAGTTCGAACCGGGTACAGGTTCTGACTGGACCATGGCATGGACGGAAGTCACCCACTAACTTCATCCTTCAGGCTCACGCCTTATGCGGATAGCGCGCTGCGTTATCCGCTTTTCTCCTTCGCAAAATGCGGCCTGCTTAATGATAAAGCAGCCAGCACTCTTTATAATGACCCACGCCAGTCAGATTACATTCACATATTTCAGGAGAACTCATGTCTAAAACTATCGCGACGGAAAATGCGCCAGCAGCCATCGGCCCGTACGTTCAGGGCGTTGATCTGGGTAACATGATCATCACTTCCGGCCAGATCCCGGTAGACCCGAAAACCGGTAGCGTGCCGGAAGATGTCGCCGCTCAGGCGCGTCAGTCTCTGGAGAACGTGAAAGCTATCGTCGAAGCCGCGGGCCTGAAAGTGGGCGATATCGTTAAAACCACCGTTTTCGTCAAAGACCTCAACGATTTCGCCACCGTTAACGCCACCTATGAAGCCTTCTTCACCGAGCACAACGCTACCTTCCCGGCGCGCTCCTGCGTGGAAGTGGCGCGTCTGCCGAAAGACGTAAAAATTGAGATCGAAGCGATCGCCATTCGTCGCTAATCGTAGACAGTATGAACAAAGGCAGCCCGTGGCTGCCTTTGTTGTTTCTGCAGGTAAAGCGCCTCGCTCACTGCCAGCCGTAGCGGCGGCTGTAGAAGCCTTTGACCATCTGGGTTAGCGTCATATAGCCCGCAAGGATCGCTATCAGCCATGGGAAGTAGCTGAGCGGCAGCGCCTGAAGCTGCAGGTAGCCCGCCAGCGGCGAGAACGGCAGCGCAATCCCCACCACCATCACCAGCAGCGTCATCACGATCAGCGGCCAGGCCGCGCGGCTCTGGATAAACGGGATCCGCCGCGTACGGATCATATGCACAATCAGCGTCTGCGACAGCAGGCCAACCACGAACCAGCCGGACTGGAACAGGGTCTGATGTTCCGGCGTGTTGGCGTGGAACACCCCCCACATCAGGCAGAACGTCAGAATATCGAATATGGAGCTGATCGGCCCAAAGAAGACCATAAAGCGGCCGAGATCCGCCGGGTTCCAGCGCTGCGGTTTACGGATCTGCTCATCGTCCACGTTATCAAACGGAATGGCGACCTGGGAGACATCGTACAGCAGGTTCTGGATCAGCAGATGCAGCGGCAGCATCGGCAGGAACGGCAGGAAGGCGCTGGCGACCAGCACGCTGAAGACGTTACCGAAGTTGGAGCTGGCGGTCATTTTGATGTACTTGAGCATATTGGCGAAGGTCCGGCGGCCTTCAATAACCCCCTCTTCCAGCACCATCAGGCTCTTCTCCAGCAGGATGATATCCGCCGCCTCGCGGGCGATATCCACCGCGCCGTCGACGGAAATACCGATATCCGCCGCGCGCAGCGCCGGAGCGTCGTTAATGCCGTCGCCCATAAAACCCACCACGTGTCCTTCGCGTTTCAGCAGGGTCACGATACGCTCTTTGTGCAGCGGCGCCAGGCGAGCAAACAGGGTGGTACGTTTTGCCAGCTCGCCCAGCTCATCATCATTCAGCGCTTCAACCTGGCTGCCGATAACCACGTCACCCGCGTCCAGCCCCACTTCATGGCAGACTTTCGCCGCCACCAGCTCGCTGTCGCCGGTCAGGATTTTGACCGTAATACCGCTGGCCTTCAGCGCCTTCAGCGCCGGGGCGGTGGTCTCTTTCGGCGGATCGAGGAAGGCGATATAGCCTTCGAGGATCAGGTCTGACTCATCCGCGCGCTGATAGTCGCCTTCGCGGGCGGGCAGGTACTTCGTCGCCACCGCCACCACGCGCAGTCCCTGACGGTTGAGGGTGTCGGTTACGCGACGGATGCGCCGCAGCATGGTGTCGTCCAGCGGTACGATGTCGCCGTTATAGCGCACTTGGGTCGAGACGTTGAGGATCTCCTGCAAAGCGCCTTTGCAGATCAGCTGGTGAACATTGTCCTGCTCCTGCACCACCACCGACATACGGCGACGCTCGAAATCGAACGGGATCTCATCGACTTTCTGCCAGCGTTCCGCCAGCCCGCGCGCTGACTCCAGCTCGACGCCCTCCAGCACCGCGGTATCGAGCAGATTCTTTAGCCCGGTCTGATAGTGGCTGTTCAGCCAGGCCGTATGCAGCACGCGTTCGCTCACCTTGCCGGAGACATCGGTGTGGTTCTCCAGCACGATTTTATCCTGCGTCAGGGTGCCGGTTTTATCGGTGCACAGGATGTCCATCGCGCCAAAGTTCTGTATCGCGTCGAGGTGCTTGACGATCACTTTCTGTTTCGACAGCTTCACCGCCCCGCGCGCCAGGGTCGAGGTGACGATCATCGGCAGCATTTCCGGGGTCAGGCCCACCGCGACGGAGAGCGCGAACAGCGCCGCCTCCCACCAGTCGCCTTTGGTGTAGCCGTTAATCAGCAGCACGATCGGGGTCATCACCAGCATAAAGCGGATCAGCAGCATGCTGACCCGGCTGATGCCTTTCTGAAAGGCGTTCGGCTCGCTTTCCTGCTCGCTGACGCGGCCAGCCAGCTGGCCAAACCAGGTGCCGCCGCCGGTAGCGAAAACAATCGCCTGCGCCGAACCGCTGACCACGTTGGTGCCCATAAAGCACAGGGTGTCGCACTCCAGCGGGTTTGCCTGCAGCGGGTCGCGGGTGCGGGCCACTTTTTCCACCGGCAGCGATTCACCGGTCAGCGAGGCCTGAGCGACAAACAGGTCGCGCGCCTGAATGACGCGCAGGTCTGCCGGGATCATGTCTCCCGCCGATAGCTTGACGATATCCCCCGGCACCAGCTGGTCGATGGGCAGCTCGCACCAGCGGCTCTCGCCCTGTTCGTTCACCACCCGCAGGACCGTCGCGGTGTTGCTGACCATCGCCTTCAGGGCGTCCGCCGCTTTAGTTGAACGGGCTTCCTGAATAAAGTTCAGCAGCGTGGAGATCCCCACCATCAGGGCGATAACCGCGGCGGCAAACAGATCTTCCGTTGAGTAGGAGACGATACCCAGAACGGTCAGCAGCAGGTTGAAGGGGTTGCGGTAGCAGCTCCAAAGATGCACCCACCACGGCGACGGCTTCTGCGCCGGGATCTGATTTTCGCCATACTGCGCGATTTTCTGCGCCACTTCGCCCGCATTGAGCCCTTCCGGATGGCTGGCGAAGGCGCGCCAGATTTCATTCCCATCCATTGCCGCCACGTCCAGGCACTGCTTGCCGAGGGAGTCCGGGATCGGCGCGCTCGCCAGATTGCGGGCATCGGGTAGCGGACCGCGTTGTACTAAACGACGCGGTAAATGACGACCAAGCTGGGCAAACAGCTGGCGGGTAAAATTTTTAAACATAAACAGTCCCTCCGCGCTCGCGCGAGCGAACGCAGGCTACCGACAGGCGCGAGTCAACCTTACCTGTCAGGCATGTTATTTTTATGGCAGGGACGTCAAAGACATCGCTGCTTTACGCTTCCGGTAAAGCAGCGCTACGCAGATTTACCGGAAAAAAAGGGGGCTCCATCGAGGATGAGGAGTGGGATCGGGGTCCATAAAATCTCCGGTAAATGAATACAAACGGCGCGAATTATACCGTCGCCGATAATCTATTTGTGGCTATTATGGCGATAATACCCCCGGGCAACTAAACCAGACGTAAACCAGACTTTGCTCATTGTGGTTTCGTTGAGTAGCATTAGGCTCACTTTAAGCGGACCACAACGAGAACTCTGCATGCAAAACCGGCTGACCATCAAAGATATCGCACGCTTAAGCGGCGTCGGGAAATCGACGGTATCGCGCGTGCTTAACAACGAAAGCGGCGTCAGCGAACGCACGCGTGAGCGCGTTGAAGCGGTGATGCAGCAGCACGGGTTTTCGCCCTCACGTTCCGCCAGGGCGATGCGCGGCCAGAGCGATAAAGTGGTGGCAATCATCGTCACCCGTCTGGATTCGCTGTCGGAAAACCTCGCCGTACAGACCATGCTTCCCGCCTTTTACGCTCAGGGCTACGATCCGATTATGATGGAGAGCCAGTTCTCCCCGGCGCTGGTCGAGGAGCATCTCGGCATGCTCGCCCGGCGCAATATCGACGGCGTGGTGCTGTTTGGTTTCACCGGCATCCATGAAGAGATGCTCACCCCGTGGCGAGAGACGCTGGTGCTGCTGGCCCGCGACGCGCCGGGCATCGCCTCCGTCTGCTATGACGATGAAGGATCGATCAGGATGTTGATGCAGCGCCTGTACGATCGCGGGCATCGCCACATCAGTTTCCTCGGCGTGCCGCACAGCGACATCACCACCGGGCAGCGCCGCCACCAGGCCTACCTCGATTTCTGCCAGAAAAAACACCTCACGCCCCTCGCCGCGCTGCCGGGCCTGGGCATGAAGCAGGGCTACGAAAACGTCGCCGGCGTGCTGTCGGCTGAAACCAGCGCGCTGGTCTGCGCCACCGATACCCTCGCGCTGGGAGCCAGCAAATATCTCCAGCAGCAGGGAATCGATCGTCTCCAGCTCGCCAGCGTCGGCAGCACGCCGCTGATGAAGTTTCTCCACCCGGAGATCCTGACGGTCGATCCCGGCTACGCCGAGTCCGGACGCCAGGCGGCGCAGCAGCTGATCGAGCAGATCGCCGGAAACCGTGAACCCCGTCAAATCGTGATTCCCGCCGTACTGAATTAAGCCTGTCTTAACGATTTATGTGATCTTCGCCGGGTTTCGGGAACGTTCCCATTTTGCAATTCAAGCGGAGCGAGTAGGATCCAATGCAAGTTAAATGCAACCTCTCCCCTCGGTCATGAGGCCTCATCATGAGTAAAGTGAATCAGCAGGACATCGATAAACTTATCGAACTGGTGGGCGGGCGCGACAATATCGCCACCGTCAGCCACTGTATTACCCGTCTGCGCTTTGTGCTGAATAATCCAGCCATTGCCAAACCGAAAGAAATTGAACAGCTCCGCATGGTGAAGGGCTGCTTTACCAACGCCGGTCAGTTCCAGGTGGTGATCGGTACCGAGGTTGGCGACTACTATAAAGCGCTGCTGGCGACCACCGGCCAGGCCAGCGCCGATAAAGAACAAGCCAAGAAAGCCGCGCGGCAGAATATGAAGTGGCATGAACAGCTCATTTCACACTTCGCGGAGATCTTCTTCCCGCTGCTGCCTGCGCTGATCAGCGGCGGTCTGATCTTAGGCTTCCGCAACGTGATCGGCGATCTGCCGATGAGCAACGGCCAGACGCTGGCGCAGATGCACCCGTCGCTGAAAACTCTTTATGACTTCCTGTGGCTGATTGGCGAGGCGATCTTCTTCTACCTGCCGGTGGGTATCTGCTGGTCCGCGGTAAAGAAAATGGGCGGCACGCCAATCCTCGGTATCGTGCTGGGCGTTACGTTAGTTTCTCCGCAGCTGATGAATGCCTACCTGCTGGGCCAGCAGGTGCCGGAAGTATGGAACTTCGGCCTGTTCACCATTGAGAAAGTCGGCTACCAGGCGCAGGTGATCCCGGCCTTGATGGCGGGGCTGGCGCTCGGCTTTATCGAAACGCGGCTGAAACGCATCGTGCCTGACTACCTCTATCTGGTGATCGTGCCGGTCTGTTCGCTGATCCTGGCGGTCTTTCTCGCTCACGCCTTTATCGGCCCGGTTGGCCGCATGATTGGCGACGGCGTGGCCTGGGCCGTGCGTCATCTGTTAACCGGCAGCTTCGCGCCGATTGGCGCCGCGCTGTTCGGCTTCCTGTACGCGCCGCTGGTGATTACCGGGGTCCATCAGACCACGCTCGCCATCGATATGCAGATGATTCAAAGCATGGGCGGTACGCCGGTCTGGCCGCTGATCGCGCTGTCCAACATCGCCCAGGCATCGGCGGTGGTGGGAATCATCATCGCCAGCCGCAAGCAGAACGAACGCGAAATCTCCGTTCCGGCGGCCATTTCCGCCTACCTCGGCGTGACGGAACCGGCCATGTACGGCATCAACCTGAAATACCGCTTCCCGATGCTCTGCGCGATGGTCGGCTCCGGTCTTGCCGGGCTGCTGTGCGGACTGAACGGCGTGATGGCCAACGGCATCGGCGTCGGCGGCCTGCCGGGTATCCTCTCCATTCAGCCAACCTACTGGCAGGTTTACGCGCTGGCGATGGCTATCGCCGTGGTCGTGCCGATTGTCCTGACAACGGTTGTTTACCAGCGCAAATTCCGCCAGGGCACCTTACAGATTGTCTGACGTCTTATTTTCGGGGCGCGCTGCCGCCCCCCTTTTTTGTAGCAGGAACGCAATATGAATACCCTTCCCCTCTGGTGGCAAAACGGCGTTATTTATCAAATCTATCCAAAGAGTTTCCAGGACACCACCGGGACCGGCACCGGCGATTTGCGCGGCGTGACCTCCCGCCTCGACTATCTGCAAAAGCTCGGCGTTGACGCTATCTGGCTGACGCCGTTTTACGTCTCGCCGCAGGTGGATAACGGCTACGATGTGGCCAACTATACCGCTATCGATCCCGCCTACGGCACGCTCGACGATTTCGACGAGCTGGTGGCCCAGGCGAAGGCGCGAGGAATTCGTATCGTGCTGGATATGGTGCTGAACCACACGTCGACCGAGCACGCCTGGTTCCGCGAAGCGCTCAACAAAGAGAGCCCGTATCGTCAGTTCTATATCTGGCGCGACGGCGAACCGACCACACCGCCGAACAACTGGCAATCTAAGTTTGGCGGCAACGCCTGGCAGTGGCACGCCGAAAGCGAGCAGTACTATCTGCATCTGTACGCCGTCGAGCAGGCGGATCTGAACTGGGAAAATCCGGCGGTGTGCGCGGAGCTGAAAAAAGTCTGCGAATTCTGGGCCGATCGCGGCGTCGACGGCCTGCGCCTCGACGTGATCAATGTTATCTCCAAAGACCAGACCTTCCCGTCCGATACCGCGGGCGACGGCCGGCGCTTCTATACCGATGGTCCGCGAGCGCACGAATTTTTGCAGGAGATGAGCCGCGATGTCTTTACCCCGCGCAACCTGATGACGGTGGGCGAAATGTCCTCCACCACGCTTGAGCATTGCCAGAAGTACGCGGCGCTCGACGGCAGCGAGCTATCGATGACCTTTAACTTCCACCATCTGAAGGTGGACTATCCCGGCGGCGAGAAGTGGACGCTGGCGCGCCCGGATTTTGTGGCCTTGAAATCGCTGTTCAGGCACTGGCAGCAGGGGATGCACAATCGCGCGTGGAACGCGCTGTTCTGGTGTAATCACGACCAGCCGCGCATCGTCTCCCGCTTCGGCGACGAGGGGGAGTACCGCGTCCCGGCGGCGAAAATGCTGGCGATGGTGCTGCACGGCATGCAGGGCACGCCCTATATTTATCAGGGCGAAGAGATTGGCATGACTAATCCGCACTTTACGCGCATCACCGATTATCGCGACGTTGAGAGCCACAACATGTATATCGAACGCGCGGCTCAGGGCCGGGACGCGGATGAACTGTTGGCGATTCTGGCCAGTAAATCGCGCGATAACAGCCGCACGCCCATGCAGTGGAACCGCGGTGAAAATGGCGGATTCACCGCAGGCGAGCCGTGGATTGCGCTGTGCGACAACTATCGCGAGATTAACGCCGAGGCGGCGCTGGCGGACCCGGAGTCGGTGTTTTATGCCTATCAGCAGCTGATTGCGCTGCGCAAGAGCACGCCGGTGCTGACCTGGGGCGACTATCAGGATCTGCTGCCGGAACATCCGTCGCTGTGGTGCTATCGCCGTCAGTGGCAGGGGCAAACCCTGGTGGTCGTGGCGAACCTGAGCCGCGAGTTCCAGCGCTGGCAGCCGGAAGCGATGAGCGGCGACTGGCGGATGCTGATGAGCAACTACGCGGAGGCGGCGAACCGCCCTGCCGATATGACCCTGCGTCCGTTTGAAGCGGTATGGTGGCTGCAGGAGTAACCCCTACCCGACTTGCGCTGAGAGTCCCGGGTCGCGCTGCGCTGACCCGGGCTACAGGTTCACCCTCTTCTGCGAGCCGGTAGCCCGGACAGGCGCGTCAAGCGCCGCCTCCGGGAATATGCTTTAAATACGATCGGCCGCAGACAGCGTCGCGCTGGCTTCCGGCTGCGCGGACGCCTGCTCTTCTTTCGCCTTCAGGCGATCCCATGCCCGGAAGAACGGATAGTAGATCACCAGCGAGATCGCCAGGTTCACCACCTGCAGCACCGCGCCGGAAATGTGCCCTCCCGTCGCCAGATAGCCGCTCATAAAAATAGGCGTGGTAAACGGCAGCGCAATCCCCGCCGGCTTCATCACCAGCCCGGTGGCCATCGCGGTATACGAGACAATCACCAGCAGGACCGGCGTCAAAATAAACGGCAGGAAGAAGTACGGGTTCATCACCAGCGGAATGCCGAATACCATCGGCTCGCTGATATTGAACAGCGCTCCCGGCGCGGCAATTTTCCCCAGCTGTTTCATCTGCTGGCTACGGCTGCGCAGCAGCATAAAAATCACCAGCCCTAACAGCGCCCCGGTACCGCCGGGCGCAATCCACAGGTCATAAAACTGCTGGGTGATGATATGCGGGATCGGCAGCCCATTCTGAAACGCTTCCAGGTTTTCCGACATATTCGACAGCCAGACCGGGCGAATAAACACCAGCACAATGGTGTCGCCGTGCAGCCCCAGGGTCCACAGGATACCAATCAGGATCACCGAGATAATCATCCCCGGCAGCGAACCGCCGACGTGCGACATGGGAATACCGATAAGGGTGGTAATCATGCTATTGATATCGCCGAACGGCGAAGCTTCAACGATCAGGCGCAGCGCCAGCACCACGGCCAGCACGCAGAAGCCGGGGATCAGGGCGAGAAAAGATTTCGCCACCGCGGGCGGTACGCCCTCCGGCATGCGGATCACCAGATTACGGCTGGCCACCAGGCGGTAGATCTCCGTGGAAAGCAGCGAAATCACAATCGCCACAAACAGCCCCTGGCTGCCAATCATCCCCACCGGCAGCACGCCTTTGACAAGCTGCGCCGCCGAACCGTCTGCCGGCGTAAAGAGCGTCACCTGGGGGATCGTCATCACAAACGCCACCAGCGACATCGCCCCGGCGCTGAGCGGGTCCAGGGTGCGATATTTTTCCGCCAGCCGGTAGGCAATGCCGAACGCGGAGAGCAGCGCCATGATGTCATAGGTCGCTTTGACCGGGTACAGCATCTTATCGCGCCAGGCATCGCCAAACACGCTGGTCATCATCTCACCGTAGCCGGGAATCGGCAGGTAGGCGAATATCAGGAAAAACGAGCCAATCAGCATAAACGGCATATTGAGAATAATGCCGTCGCGTACCGAAAGGACATGCTTCTGACCGCCGATTTTCAGCGCGGCGGGCATGACATAGCGTTCAATAAATGAAGTACGAGACATAGTGGTATCCCCGAAGGCGGAAAAGTTTAGTTAAACTGCGTTAACCAGGGGCGGTTGATGGTTAACACCTCATCAAGCAGCGCCCGGGCATCGGTCACATTCCCGACCAGCGGGTTACTCACCAGCGCCAGCAGCGCGCTATCCCGGCAGCCGTGGACCGCGGCCTCAATCGTCAAGCGCTCGAAGGCTTTCACCTGTTGCGTCAGACCGTTCATGATCGGCGGCAGCGCGCCAAAGGCCAGCGGTCGTGCGCCCTGCGCGTCAATAATGCTGTTAATTTCCACCACCGCATCATCATCGAAGCCTTGAATCGCGCCGTTGTTGCGGGTGTTGACGACCATCTCTTTGCCAAGATTGTTGTAGATGGCGTTAATCAGCTCCACCGCCACTTCGGAGTAGTACGCCCCGCCGCGGAAGCTCAGCTGTTCGGGCTTTTCATCCAGCTCGGGCCGGGCATAGATATCAAACAGCTCCTGTTCCACCTTCATCACCTGTTCCGCGCGGGTGCCTTTGGTTTTGGCCGCCTCAATCTCTTCCGCCAGCATCGCCGGCGTCAGCCAGAAATAGCGATGATAGGGACAGGGGATGGCCTTCAGGGCCCGCAGAAACTCCGCCGGCCACGGCAGCGATTGAATATTGTTCATCGAGAGCGATTGACCGTCACACAGCATGTCGATGACCTTACTGGTCACCTCTTCCCGCCCCTGCATCACCTTGTGTACCCAGACCATATGATTCAGCCCGGCGAAGCTCAGCCGGACCTCCTCTTCTTTTGCGTCCAGCATTCCGGCAATCATGTGCTGCATATTGATGGGCACGTTGCACAGGCCGATGATTTTCGCGCTGCTGTAGCGGCTCACCGCCTCCGTCACGATCCCTGCCGGATTGGTAAAATTAAGGATAAAGGCGTCGGGCGCCAGCGCTTCCACCTTGCGGGCAACCTGTAAAATCACCGGAATCGTGCGCAGCGCTTTGGCAAAGCCGCCGACGCCGGTGGTTTCCTGACCCAGCAGATGGTACTTCAGCCCCAACCGCTCATCCGCCGCCCGCGCCGCCAACTGCCCAACCCGCAGCTGGGTCAGCACGAATTGAGCGCCGCGAATGGCCTCATCGAGGCCGAAATGCACGCTGACCTTCACCTGTTCAAGGCCATGGCGCTTTAGCATACGCTGGGTCAGCGCGGCGATAATCGCCACTTTCTCGCGCCCGGCTTCGACATCCACCAGCGCCAGTTCCGTGACCGGAATCTGCTGATGGCGAAGGATAATGCCTTCGATAAGTTCCGGCGTATAGCTGCTGCCGCCGCCGATGACGGCAATTTTCAATGTTTGCATAGTGGCCTCATTTTTGGCGTACAGATCCCCGCGCAAGGCCGCAGCGGCGTTGCGAAATGAACGCGTTGATGGGAAAGGGTTAGGAGTTCAGCAGAGCGAGCGCTTTATCGAGGACGGCGGCCCCGCGCATCATGCCGTAATCCGCCATGTCGATCACCGCCACGGCTTTCCCGTGCGGTGCAGCAAGCTCCGTCAATCGGGCCGCTTCATACTTCACCTGAGGCCCCAGTAAGATCACGTCGGCATTGGGCAACTCGCGCTCAAACTCGGCGACGGGTACGGCGTAAATCTCCAGCCCCAGAGCGCGCTGCTGCGCCTCGGCCTTCATTTTGTTAACCAGCATGCTGGTGGACATTCCGGCGGCGCAGCACAGGACGATACGTGGCATAATTCCTCCCAATGGATTTGGCGTAAGCGAGCGCTAAACAGACACCATCGACTATAAGACGAGGTGCCGGTATGGGTGAAGGCTATATGAAAATTTTTTTCACGTACGTGATCGGAGCGTTATTTTTCACCTCTTTACTCCGGCATAAAAGCGAAAGCGGCAATAATCTCAGGCATCGTGCGTGATTGCGTGGTATAAAAAGCCCTCATACTTGAAAAATATTTTCAATCAGGCGGTGGCGGAGAAAGAGGCTGAAAGCATGGATATCGTAGGACAGTTACAGGAAGGCATGACTCGCTTTAGCGCTCAGGAATCAAGAGTCGCGGCATTTATTCTGCAGAATTTAAGTTTTACCGCCAGCGCTTCGATTGATGAACTGGCGGTGCGCGCTGGCGTGAGCGCAGCCACAATTACCCGCTTTGCCCGCTCCGTCGGCTGCGAGGATATTCGTGATTTGCGAAAGCAGCTGGCGCAGGCTTGCGAACGTCGTACCAGCTGGCTTAACGAGGAGAGCGCCGCGCTGCCCGCCGCGTGGCGCGACAAATTAAGCCTGATTAGCACACATCTTGAGCAGCAGCTGGTGAGCACGCCCGAATCAACGCTGCAAAAGCTGCGCACGCGCCTGCAAAATGCCCGCGCCGTACACTGTTTCGCCCTCGGCGCACAGGACATCGCGCTGGCGACCCTGCTTCAGCACCAGCTGCTTTCCATCGGGATCGTGATGAATCTCTGCCAGGACAGCGCCCTGATGCGGATGATCGCCAGTACCCTCAGCGACGATCATCTCCTGCTGGTGCTGGCAACCGGCGAGGCCGACGCGATTTTGCAGGGCGCGACCCTGCTGGCCCGGGTACAGGAAGCGACAATTTTCGCCCTCACCCCCGTCAACCACGCGTTGAGCAATATGGCCTCCGCGCTGCTGCCCCTGCCTGAGAATGCGCAGGCCGCGCGTTACGCCCTGCTGCTGCTGGTTGACCTGCTTAACGACGCGCTGCTCGCCTGACGTTATTCCTTTCGGGCCTGAATTTCCTGCGTTCAGGCCCCATTTTTGCTTATTTTATAAGCGGATAAATTTACATTAAGCGCAAGCGCCCATCATTCCTGCTCTCCTCTTTTTACTTTGTTCTGCATCAATAAAATTGCAAACATCTTTGATGCAAAGCACTACATATAGAACTTAAAATGCGTCCCGGCCCCACATATTGTATTAATAGTCTATTATGTCACCACACCCATCGTACTCAGGCGGTGATGGGATGTGGATAAAAAGGGCCGGGATCGGAGGGAAACGGCGGCAGCTACAGCGCCCCGGGACTTCGGTTGACCTTCCGCCTCTGTGGATAACCTGTTCTGTAAAAAATTATGGAGTGATCATGACACCGCATGTGATGAAACGCGATGGCTGTAAAGTGCCGTTCAAGTCAGAGCGCATTAATGAAGCAATTCTACGTGCAGCTAAAGCAGCGGGAGTCGATGACGCAGACTATTGCGCCACCGTCGCAGAAGTCGTTAGCCAGCAAATGCAGGGCCGCGCCCAGGTGGATATCAGCGAGATCCAGACCGCCGTTGAGAACCAGCTGATGTCCGGTCCCTACAAGCAGCTGGCGCGCGCCTACATTGAATATCGCCACGACCGCGATAGCCAACGTGAAAAGCGCGGTCGTCTGAACCAGGAAATTCGCGGCCTGGTTGAGCAGACCAACTCGGCGTTACTCAACGAGAACGCCAACAAAGACAGTAAAGTCATCCCTACCCAGCGCGATCTGCTAGCGGGCATCGTCGCCAAGCACTACGCGCGCCAGCACCTGCTGCCGCATGACGTGGTCATGGCCCACGAGCGCGGCGTGATCCACTATCACGATCTCGACTACTCCCCGTTCTTCCCGATGTTCAACTGTATGCTGATCGATCTTAAAGGCATGCTGACCCAGGGATTTAAAATGGGCAACGCCGAGATTGAGCCGCCGAAGTCGATCTCTACCGCTACCGCGGTGACGGCGCAGATTATCGCTCAGGTCGCCAGCCATATTTATGGCGGTACGACCATCAACCGCATCGACGAAGTGCTGGCGCCGTTTGTTACCGAAAGCTTCAATAAGCACCGTAAAATTGCCGAAGAGTGGCACATCCCCGACGCCGAAGGCTACGCCCGTTCCCGCACCGAGAAAGAGTGCTACGACGCCTTCCAGTCGCTGGAATATGAAGTGAACACCCTGCATACCGCTAACGGTCAAACGCCGTTCGTGACCTTCGGTTTCGGCCTCGGCACCAGTTGGGAATCGCGTCTGATTCAGCAGTCCATTCTGCGCAACCGCATTGCGGGACTCGGTAAAAACCGTAAAACGGCGGTATTCCCGAAGCTGGTCTTCGCCATTCGCGACGGCCTGAACCACAAGTTTGGCGATGCGAACTACGATATTAAGCAGCTGGCGCTGGAGTGCGCGAGCAAGCGCATGTATCCGGATATCCTCAACTACGATCAGGTCGTGAAGGTGACCGGCTCGTTCAAAACCCCGATGGGCTGCCGCAGCTTCCTCGGCGTGTGGGAAAACGAGGACGGCGAACAGGTGCACGATGGCCGCAACAACCTCGGCGTTATCAGCCTCAACCTGCCGCGCATCGCGCTGGAAGCCCGTGGCGACGAGACTGAGTTCTGGAAACTTCTCGACGAACGCCTGCAGCTGGCGCGTAAAGCGCTGATGACCCGCATCGCCCGTCTGGAAGGGGTGAAGGCTCGCGTGGCGCCGATTCTGTATATGGAAGGCGCCTGCGGCGTGCGTCTGAAAGCGGACGACGACGTCTCTGAGATTTTCAAAAACGGCCGCGCGTCGATTTCGCTGGGCTATATCGGCATTCATGAAACCATCAACGCGCTGTTCGGCAGCAAGCATATGTACGATAGCGCAGCGCTGCGTGAGAAAGGCGTCGCCATCGTTCAGCGCCTGCGCGAAGCGGTAGACCAGTGGAAAGACGAGACGGGCTACGGCTTTAGCCTGTACAGCACGCCGAGCGAAAACCTCTGCGACCGCTTCTGCCGTCTGGATACCGCTGAGTTCGGCGTGATCGAAGGCGTAACCGATAAAGGGTATTACACCAACAGCTTCCACCTTGACGTAGAGAAGAAGGTAAACCCGTACGATAAAATCGATTTTGAAGCGCCTTATCCGCCGCTGGCTAACGGGGGCTTTATTTGCTACGGCGAGTACCCGAATATTCAGCACAACCTGAGAGCGCTGGAAGACGTGTGGGATTACAGCTATCAGCACGTGCCCTATTACGGGACCAATACGCCGATCGACGAATGCTACGAGTGCGGCTTTACCGGTGAGTTCGAATGCACCAGCAAAGGCTTCACCTGCCCGAAATGCGGCAACCACGATGCCTCCCGCGTGTCGGTAACCCGCCGCGTGTGCGGCTATCTCGGGAGCCCGGACGCCCGTCCGTTCAACGCCGGCAAGCAGGAAGAAGTGAAGCGCCGGGTTAAGCACCTGGGCAACGGGCAGATCGGTTAATTCCAGGTGGTTTTGCCCCTCCCCTAATCCTCTCCCCTGCCGGGAGAGGGGACCGGCCGGCCACTCGAGCCGTTCCCGGATCGCGGCGCAAAGCGCCTTATCCGGGCTACAACCGCGTATGCGGCTCTTCGTAGCCCGGCCGAGCGCAGCAACGCCGGGAGTCGTTCCCTTTACAAATGCAAAGCCCCTCCGTTTTCGCAAAGCAATTCGCGTCAGAGCAAGGCGGCAAACGAGGGAATCCCCGGGAGCGTACATTAAGTACGTGACTGGGGTGAGCGAGCGCAGCCAACGCGGCTATGGCGTTAATTGAGAAGCGAAAAATGAATTACCATCAGTACTACCCGGTAGATATCGTTAACGGTCCGGGCACTCGCTGCACCCTGTTCGTTTCCGGCTGCGTTCACGAGTGCCCCGGCTGCTATAACAAGAGCACCTGGCGGCTAAACTCCGGCATGCCGTTCACCGCCGAGATAGCCGACCGCATTATTGCTGACCTCAACGATACCCGCGTTAAGCGCCAGGGGATCACGCTTTCCGGCGGCGACCCGCTGCACCCGCAGAACGTCCCGGAGATCCTTAAGCTGGTGCAGCGCGTTCGCGCCGAGTGCCCCGGCAAAGATATCTGGGTGTGGACCGGCTACAAGCTGGACGAACTTAACGCCGCGCAGATGCAGGTGGTGGATCTCATCAACGTGCTGGTTGATGGCAAATTTGTGCAGGACTTAAAAGACCCGGCGCTGATCTGGCGCGGCAGCAGCAACCAGGTTGTACATCACCTGAGATAGCCTCCCGCTACAGCCGTTTATGGACGTTCCGATAGACGGCTAATTTCTCTCGTTTTCCCACAGCAATAACATAAACCCTCACCACCTCATCCCGAACCTGATATACCCGTCGGTATCCCGAAGCGCGCGCGGCTCGAACTCTGGCTGCGCATCTCAAAACCGGCTGACGCACTCCATGGCCACCGCTTTAAACTCAGCAAAACTGCGGGTGGCGGCAAGGCGGGCCATTGCCCGTTCACGCAGGAAGGTGACGAAAATATCGTAGATCGCCATCGCCTCTTCATACTCGCTTTTGCTGATGGCGAGCAGGAAGATGATATGCGCGGTTTCATCGCCCCATGCGATACCGTGCGGGGCGATGACCGTATAGACCACGGTCTTTTTCGCCAGCAGGCCGAGGGCGTGAGGCAGCGCGATCCCGTCGCCGAGCATGGTGCTGACGATAGCCTCACGCTCCACCACCGACCCATGAAACTCCGCTCCGACAAACCCCTCCTGCTGCAGCTGCTGGCACAGCGCGGCAAACAGCGCCTGCTGATCCATCGGGGTATCTATCACCTGGAAGTGGGCCTCATCAAAATACTTATTCAGCATCCAGGGACGCGTGCGGTCCACCAGCACCAGCTTGCCGATTTGGTCGAGCTGGTAGTCGGTAGGAAACGGCGCAATGGTGACCACCGGCTTCTCTTTCTCGCTGATACGCACGGTGGAAATGACAAAATCTTCCGCGATCTCTTCCCGCTGTTCATATTCGCGTTGCGAAAGGGTGGCGGCAATTTCCAGCTGCGGATACTTACGCTGCAGGATGGCTTCAATCATCCGCACCATCGCGTTGCTGGTATCGCAGACCAGCAGCACCTGCGGCTGACGCTGATAGCCGATATTGTAATGGCGCTCCAGCCCGACGCCGATATGCAGCACCAGAAAGCCGATCTCGTTTTCGCTGATGGCGTAGGGAGTATATTTCCCCCAGCTCGATACCGCCGCCAGGGTCATGTCCCACGCCATGGGGTAGTGCTGTTTGATATTTTCCAGAAGCGGGTTGGGGATCATTATCTGGTAGCGCACGCGGGTGATCATGGTCTTAATATGGGTCAGTAAATCCGCACGCAGCTGGGCATCGTCCAGCAGATTGTAGTTATATTGCTGATTGATATAGCGCAGGATGTAGTTCACCAGCGCTTCGTCGTCGTCGGCGCTGATGGTGCCCGGATCGACGTCCTGCACCTGGCGGGCGGCAAGGTGGACGCACAGCCACTCCTCTTCCGCCGGAGCAAGCAGTTTGCCCGCCAGCTGCTGCATCGTGTTTGCCAGCTCGCGTGCGGCGTCGCGTACGTTTTGCGCCACATCTTCGGCGCTAAAATCGGCCAGCGGATACCCTTCGCTCACGCGGCGCACGGCAACCGCGCCGTACAGGCAGATAAAGCGCTCTCCGGCGTCCGTCAGCCGCACGTGATGGCGGGTTAACGTCTCCTGCAGCACGCCGGCCAGCAGCGTCGGTACGCTGGCGTCAAACGCCTCTTCGCCAATAAGCGGGTTCAGCGGCCCCTGCTGGCTCAGCTCCCACAGCAGATCGGTCAGGCAGGCGCGAATGGAGACCTCGCTGCCGAACAGCTTCATGCCGTGGCGCGGCCGGGTCTCGAGGGTGAGCTGATAACGCTGAAAACGCTCGCGTACGTCAACCATATCGCCCTGTAAGGTGGCGCGGCTGACGAACCACGCATCGGCCAGATCCTCCAGCTTGATAGAAAACGCGGAAGTTAAAAAGCGCACCAGCAAAAAGTGGATGCGATCCGCCGCGGTTCGCGGGATATGCTGCGCTTTCGGCGCGCTCTCTTCCAGCGTCTGATAGCGCGTCGGATCGTGAATCACCAGCTGATAGCCGCTGCCGCGGGTGAGGATAAACTGCGCGCCGTAGTGCAGCAGCAGCGCGTTCAGCGCGGTGATGTCCGCGCGTACCGTGCGAGTAGAAACCGACAGCCGCTGCGCCAGCTCCTCCTGCGGCAGCGTTTCGTTTTGCAACAGAGTAAACAGCTGCGCTAAACGTTGATGGGGAAATCGCATGTCAGTTCCTTTTTCTTACGGCTCAGGGTTGAGCGGATATCACCATCTGCGACGGGCTGCCAACCGGGGTGTAGTCCGGAGAGAACGTCAGCCTGCCATCCTTCGGCGCGACGCGAAAGCGGGTGATGTTGTCGCTACGCTGGTTCATGACGTACAGCCACTGCCCCTGACTGTCCAGCGTCAGCGTGCGCGGATAGTCGCCGCGGGTCCAGATATCGTCCTGGTGGCTCAGGCTGCCGTCAGCCAGCACCGTAAAGTGGGCGATACTGTTATGCAGTCGGTTGGCGACGTACAGCTGCTTGCCGTCGCGGCTCAGGACCAGGCCGGCGGCAAAGCTGGTGCCCTTATACTCTGCAGGCAGCGCCGAGACCGTTTTCCCCTCGCGCAGCAGGCCGCTTTGCTTATTGAGATGATAAAAAGTGAGCGTCGACGCCTCTTCGTTAATCAACCATAGTCCGTCGCCCTGCGGCGTAAACACAAAGTGGCGCGGTCCGGCGCCGGGAGATGAGGCCGCGATAAACGGCGGATCGTTCGGCGTCAGCTTCCCTGTGGCGCTATCCAGCCGGTACTGATAGATCCGGTCCAGGCCGAGATCGGTGGAGTAAACGAATTTACCGCTGGGATCGGCGGCGATCATATGGGCGTGGGGGCCGTTATGATCGCTAATGGCAAAACTACCTTCGACGGCTGCCGCCGGGCGTTCCGCGCCCGCAGGTCCTTGATCCTGACGCACATCCACCGCCTCGCCCAGGTTACCATCTTCTTTCACCGGCAGCACGGCGATACTGCCGCTGACGTAGTTTGCCACCAGCAGATGACGTCCATCGGGGGTCAGGGAGAGATAAACCGGCCCGGCGCCGCCGGAAGCGACCTGATTCAGCTCGCTCAGTTCACCGTTGCTGCCGATGCGCCACGCCTGCACCACCCCCTTTTCCACTTCGCTGGCGCCGTACAGGGTTTTGCCATCCGCCGAGACGGTAAGCTGGGCCAGGTCAGGCAGCGTCCCGACCAGCGTTTTATCACGCAGCGCCCCGGTCTGGCTATCGACGGTAAAGCGATACAGCCCTTCGCCATTGGGGTTGTAGGTGCCGACCCAGGCGTACTGGGTTTGCGCAGCGGCGCCGGCGGCGAGCAGAGAGAGTGAAGCAACAAGCAGGTGACGAGCGGTTGGCATGGTGACTCCTTGATGGTTCGGTGGCGGTTTCCCTTCGCCCTAACCCTCTCCCCGTTGGGGAGAGGCCGGGGGAGGGGCAATCGGCGCTATTTTACTAACTGTTTGGTGATCGAAAGCAGCTGACGCACGTCCGCCGGGCGGGTGTGACCGCTGGCTTTATCAATAATCGAACTGTAGATATGCGGGATAATTTTACTCACCCCTGCGTCCAGCGCGATCTGCAGGATCTCACCGTAGTTTTCCAGATCGATCCCGCCGGTGGGCTCCAGCCAGAAATCATGATGGGCGCAGGCCTCGGCCACCGCCATAAACTCGTCGCGATGCTTCAGCCCGCCCATCGGGAAATATTTAATCGAACTGCCGCCCATATCTTTCAGCAGCGCAATCGCGGTTTCCAGCGGTACGATGCCGTCCGGCGCGCCGCTGCTGAGCGGACCGGTGGAGATCTTCACCATTCCCGGCGTACCGGTTGGCGACACCAGGCCGTTAACCACGGTTTCGTTCTGCCCCAGCAGCGCGCGGCTGGTCGCCACGCCGGTAAATACCTGGTTGACGTGCTGCGGCTGCACCTGACGCGAAATTTCGCTGACCATCGCCGACTGGTTCGGGTCGCCCGCGCCCAGTCCCACGGAGAGCGCGTTATCAATCCGCTGCGCGTATTCACGCATATCGGCAACCGCGCTGGCGACGTCCGGGTAATTTTTGGAGAGCACGCCCACCAGTACATGACCTTCCGCCGCCTCATAAATCTCGCTGGCGTTCTCTTTGCTCCCCGCCAGCACGTTCAGGCAGACGCGGTCACGATAAAAATTAGGGGTCAGTTTCATGCGTTTTTCTCCTTGTTCAAAACTTCTGCGATGCGACGGGAGACAATCTCCAGCTGCTGCGCGTTCACGCTGCGGACATCGGCTTCAATAATGCCTTCATTTGCTTTATAGCCACGGAAGTAGATGGCGTATTCGCCCTGCTTCAGCGCATTGACCAGATCGCCGGTATCGACGCCGGTCACCGCTTCATCAAACTTGATCTCCGCCCGCGCGATATCGCGGCCGGCGCTGTCCCAGACCACGCGCGCGGTGACGCCATCGAGCGTATTGAGCTGCTGAATAAACGGCGTCATCTTCGCCACCATCTCTTCACCGCTCTCTTTGCGCGCCGTCAGATAGTGCTCAATGGCGCAGGTCAGGCCGAGGATCCCCTCTTTGCCCACCTTCATCGCCCGGCCAATGCCGTTCGACTGACGTTTAACCCACTCAACGTATTGGGTTTTGCCAATCACCAGCCCGCTGGTCGGCCCTTCGATCGCCTTCGCGCCGCTATAAATCACCAGATCCGCGCCGGCGCGATAGTAGGCCTGGAGGTCTTCCTCCGCCGCCGCGTCGACAATCAGCGGCAGATTATGGCTCTGCGCCACCGCTGCCGCCTGCGCCACGTTGAGCATGCTTTTCTGCACGCAGTGGTGGGATTTGATATACAGAATGGCCGCGGTGCGCGGGGTAATGGCCGCCGCCAGCTGCCCGGCGGAACATTCATTGGCGTAGCCCGCTTCCACCAGCCTGCCGCCGCCCAGCGCCACCATGGTGCCCACCGGCGCGCCAAAATTGACGTTATGACCCTTAGGCAGCACGATTTCGTTGTTTTCAATCGGCGTCACGTGCAGGTTTTCCAGCAGCCAGTCGCTGTCTTTTACCAGCACCGCCGCCACCGACTGGGCGATGCCCGCCGAGGCGCAGGAGACGACGGTCGCCCCTTCCACCTCCAGCAGCTTCGCAATATACGCGCCGGTTTTATTGACCAGATCTTTCATCTCGAAGTACTGGTTCATCCCCGCCATCGCGGCATCCACCACTTCCGGCCGCGGCGTGGAGACGCCGAGAATGGTCATACGACCGGAGGTATTAATCACCTGTTTTAAATCATATTTCTCAAAAATCGAAGGCATTTTCCGCGCTCCCTTGTTCGGTCAGATAGCCCTTGCCCGCGCGAACGGCGGCAAGCGGCAGCAGAATCTTGTCGGTCTGAAGGCTCTCTTTTTCCGCATCCACCAGCACCGTTGGCGTCTGCGCGAGGGTAAACAGCGTTAGGTCGGCGTCGTAACCCACTTCCAGCCGCCCTTTGTGGCTAAGACGCAGGCCTTCAGCGGCGTTGGCGGTCACGCAGTCAATGACCTGCGGCAGCGACATGCCAATGGCGAGGAATTTCGACATCACCAGCGCCAGCGATCGCACCGGGCCGTCGATACGGTTGCGGCAGTAAATATCGGAGCTGATGGTGTGCGGCAGAATGCCCATAGCAATCGCCCGCCGCGCCACCTCGAAGCTGAAGCTGGCGGTGCCGTGGCCGATATCAAGGCGCACGCCGCGCTGTAGCGCACGGGAAATCGAGCTTTTCAGCTCGCCGGACGGCGTCAGGATACGATTGGGTTTACCGTTGTAGCAGTGGGTAATGATGTCGCCGGAGGTCAGCAGGTCGGCGATCTCATCCAGGTCGGGCGGATTGTTGCCGATATGCACCATCAGCGGCAGGCCGCCGTTTTCCTGCTGAATCGCCTTTGCGCGCGCCAGCGGCGTAATGCCGTTTTCCCCCACCACGCTGCTGCTCATCCGCGCCTTCAGGCCGACGATAAAGTTCGGGTAGCGATTGACCACCTGCTTCACCGCCTCTGCGTCGATATTCGCCATATTGGCCAGTTCATTCTGGGCAATCAGCCCGACGCGGGAGATGTTAAGCAGGGCGTAAACTTCGGTCGCGGCTTTGCGGGTCAGCTGGTAGAAATCATCCACGTCGTCCGCGCCGGTGCTGCCCGCGTCAATCACGGTGGTCACGCCGGTAGCAACCCCCACGCTGTCCGGCTCATCATGGTAAATCGGCGAGTTCGGATAGCAGTGAACGTGAGAGTCAATCCAGCCTGCGCTGACGTAATAGCGACCGTCCAGCTCAAGGGTTTTGCGCGCAGGCGCGCTAATCTCGCCAAGCGCCGCGATTTTACCGTCCCGGATGGCGATATCAGTCAGGGTATCGTCGACGAGGCGCGCACGGCGCAGGAGTAAATCAAACATATCTCTCTCCTGTTAACGCGGGCGCCGAGGCGCCCGCAGGACTTAACTAATCGCCACCGGGAAGATTGACCCAAGAAGCATGGCGCCAAGGATCGCGCCGCCGGTGATAGGCTTCTGCCAGATGTAGAACAGCAGCGCGCCCGCCAGGGAACCGATGCCGATAGGAATAGAAGCGGTCATGGCGCTGAGGATAATCAACGGTCCGAGGAAACGGCCTGAGGCGTTACCGGCCCCCATCATGACGTCCGCACCGTAGGTGGAATCGCTCTGGTTGATGGTAAATTTACGCGCCAGGATGATGATGTAGCCAATCGCGAGGCCCAGCACCAGGCCGGTGACCAGCGAGGCGGCAAAGTTGGCGACCGGGAAAACAAAGCCCGCGCCGAGCAGCAGCGCCGGAACGCCTAAGCCGACGCCGGTCTGAATCGCCCCGCCGATATCCAGAATCCCCACCAGCGAGCCTTCGATAATACGCGCGAACAGGAAGCTGGCGCCGAACGCCGCTACCGCGCCGTAGGCCCCGGTATCAATTCCCGCTTTCAGCATCGCCACGAAGGCGACTTCGTTAAACGCGCCGATGCCGTAGAGGTAGTACATATGCGTCCCGGCAAAGACGCCGGCGGAGAGCAGGCCAACAAAGATCGGGAACGACCAGTCGGCATACCAAAAACCTTTATTTTGTTCCATGAGAGGCTCCTGTTATTTACCGCTGAGCGAGTTGTGGATCAGTTCCAGCCAGTTCGGCACGGTCAGATGGAAGGATTCAATCATCTTCATGTCGAAACCGCGGAAGAAGCCGCTCAGAACGAACAGCGCGACGATCGCCACCATCATCACCTTGGTGACGCGGTGCCAGCCGCTCTCTTCAACGCCTTTCCCGATCAGGATGCCCAGCACCAGGCCCGGAACGGCGTTACCCATAATCAGCTGCGCCGCGCCGCCGAAAATCGTCGCCCAGAAGCCCGATTTTTTACCGGCATCAATCGCCGCCAGCCAGAAGATGACCGGCATCACCGTATTCACCAGCAGGTTTGCCGCCGGAACCAGCACTTTAACCGCCGTCACCTGCAGCGCTTCCGGTACAGAAGAGGCGGTGAGGTTGAGGAAAGCGACCACGATCATGCCGATAATGCCGCAGGCGATGGCCATCTTTTTCGGATCGTGCAGCGTCTCGCCGACGTTGCGGTTTTTAATCATCAGCGCTGCCGCCCCCCAGTTGGGGATAATGCGGTGGTCAACGTCCTGAGTGAAGGAGCCTGCCGCGACGGAAGAGGCCCAGGCGTTGAAGAAGAAGCCCAGGCCAAATGAGAAGTGGGAAGCCGGATCGCCTTCACATGAATTCAGCTCGCCCAAGGTACGAAACGCCCCCATCCCCTGCGTGGTGGGCGCATGAAACATGCGTGCCGCTCCGGCGCCTACGCCGACGCCAACCAGGCCGCCGATGATGAGCGATTTTATTAAAATTATCAGGAACATAGTCTGACCCTTTGGTGAAAATCAGGTTTGCGTGACGAAATCCACTTTATCGAGATTAATGGCGGTCACGGTGACGGTGACCTTCAGCTCCACGCTGTAGGTTCGTCGCTCACGGCGCAAAAAGAAGAATAAAAAGGCCTCTTTCCGTACCGCTTCACGCGCATGAACAACCTCCACGTCCTGTGGTTCAATACGCAGTAAGATGTGCGGCGACGTTTTCATCACCGCCGCCTGGACATGGTTCAGAGCATCGGCAAAAGCGCGCGTTTTGCTCTCGCCTTTGCCGGTTACGCTCACCGTGGTGGTGAATTGCTCTTTCATGCTCACGCGCCGTACTTCTTCTTCCAGGCCTCAACCAGGCGTTCACCCAGCTCTTCTTTATCCATAAAGCCGAAGCCCAGTACGTTGTAGCCTTCGTTGATCGCGGTGACGCCTTCATCAACGGAACGCATGCCATATTTCGCCTTGTAGCCGTGCTTATTCTGCGCGGTGATAGCCCCTGCGCCGCCGCTGCCGCAGAAAGAGATACCGAAGGTGGCGTTTTCCGCCTTCATCATGTCGCCCAGCTTCATATCCGCGGCAACGCCCGGCACGACCACGGCGCGAGCGCCGGCTTTTTCCGCACCTGCGGCAACTTTTTGTCCTTTACCCAGGCGATCGCCAATAACAACGGTGATTTGTTCCATTTGTGTGCTCCTTACAGGTTATCTTTCGCGACTTCGAAGTGGACGGACAGCAGCCAGGCTTCTTCATCTGGCAGATTGCCGAACTGCGCGACCACTTCGCGGGCCAGCATCATTGAATCTTCTGAGATCTCTTCGAACAGGCTGGCATCCACTTCCGGCAGCGGCTCGCCGCTGATTGACCGATGGGCCATCGCCCGAACGTGGGAAGTCAGCATTTGCTCCTGAACGTCGTTGGGGACGATGTTGCGGCGGCTTAATAGTGCGAAAACCTGCTGCAGCATCTTGTCGGCCAGCTGTTCGGTTAGCGTGGCCTGCTCCTCTGGGACGTGTGTTACCGCTCCGTTATTCACTTGAATTACCCCGTTGATGTCTCTGGGGATAACACTAATGCCGGGGGCAAAGAGTTTGTAGCGAGTTGTTTTCCACTTCGAAGTGGAAAGGAAGAAGGCAGGCGTGATCTATTTCACATAGTTATTGTGGATGTATTCGCCCCAACCAATTCTCGTGATGAACATCACAAGATCATCGGTGTCATGGTGGCGAAAACCGGCATGCAGGAAAAGCGAAAAATGTGACGGTGATGGAGTTTTGAATTAACAGAATGTGGGAGGCATCGGCTGACGCCTCCCCACAAAGAGAAATTAACGGTACTTCTTATGGTATGTATTGCGGGTGGTTTTAAACTCTTCCGCTGCGGCCTGGGCTTCTTTGACTTTGCCTTCATCAGCCAGCTTCAGCGCGCCGTCAATCTGGCCGATCAGCACATCGAAACCGTGACGATAGTCTTTCATTTCCGCGCTGTCCGCCGCTTTACCTTCCAGCTTCGGCGGCGTCTCTTTCTGGGCGTCAACCGCCGCTGTGCGCATCTTATTCAGCGCCGCTTTCAGCTCGCCGGCATCTGAAGTTTTCTGCACCACTTGCAGGTTCTCAGCAAGGGTATCCATGTCTTCGCCCAGATCGGCGAAAGCCGATGCCGAACCAAGCGCAAAAGCCGATACGGCCAGCATCGCTAACAGTTTTTTACGCATTGCTCACTTCCTTTTTTATTATTAAGCACACAAGTGTTATTGCCCGGCGATCTTCATCTCCGGCAGCAGTACGGAACCGCACTGAATGTTGCTGCGCGTTTCGATATCGTCGCCGATGGTCACGATATTACGCCACATATCTTTCAGATTTCCTGCAATGGTTATCTCACTGACCGGATACTGAATTTCGCCGTTTTCTACCCAGAAGCCGGATGCGCCGCGTGAGTAGTCGCCGGTGACGCCGCTTACACCCTGCCCCATCAGTTCCGTTACGACAAGGCCGGTTCCCATCTCTTTAAGCAACTTTGCAAAACTCAGGCCGCGGCCGTTGATCCGCCAGTTGTGAATACCACCGGCGTGGCCGGTGCTCTTCAGCCCCAGCTTACGCGCCGAGTAGTTGGTCAGCAGCCACTGGGTCAGTACGCCGTCTTTAATGATATCCCGGCGTTCCGTACGGACGCCTTCGCTATCAAACGGCGTCGAAGCCAGACCTTTCAGCAGGTGCGGATGCTCTTCAATGGTCAGCCAGTCCGGCAGGATCTGGCTACCCAGCGCATCAAGCAGGAAGGTGGATTTACGGTAAACCGAACCGCCGGCGATCGCCCCGACCAGATGGCCAAACAGACCGGTAGCGACTTCGTTGGCGAAAATCACCGGCGCTTTCATCGTCGATAGCTTACGCGGGGCCAGGCGCGACAGGGTGCGGCGGGCGCACTCTTCGCCAACCCACTCCGGCGATTGCAGGTCGTCTATCGCCCGTCCGATGGTGTAAGCGTAATCGCGCTCCATATCGCCATTCTCTTCGGCAATCACGCAGCTGGAGAGCGAGTGGCGGGTAGAGCAGTAGCTCTGCAGCATGCCGTGGCTGTTGCCGAACACTTTAATGCCGTAGTGGCTGTTAAAGCTGCCGCCTTCGGTATTGCTAATGCGTTTATCGGCTTTTAGCGCCGCCTGTTCAGCGCGGGAGGCCAGCTCGATGGCTTCATCCGGGGAAACTTCCGCCGGGTGGAACAGGTCAAGATCCGGGGCTTCAAAAGCCAGCAGTTCTTTATCCGCCACGCCCGCGCACGGGTCCGGCGAGGTATAGCGGGCGATATCCAGCGCCGCCTGCACCGTGCGGGCAATAGCCTGCGGGCTGAGATCGGTCGAAGACGCGCTGCCTTTGCGATTCTGGTGATAAACGGTGATGCCGAGAGCACCATCGCTGTTGAATTCTACGTTCTCCACTTCGCCGTAGCGGGTGCTCACGCCGATACCGGTAGTTTTACTGACGGAGACTTCCGCGCCGTCGGATTTGCCTGCCGCCAGTTCCAGCGCCGTGGTCACGGCCTCTTCCAGCGTCTTACGCTGTTGTGCAACTTGAGAGATGACTTTCATCGCTAATGCCATAATGTAAGAAGGAGTTAACTGAAGTCTAACAGAGAACCGTTTTTCAGTGCGCGCCTTAACTGGTAACATTAGTCTCTTTTTTAAGGAGCCTGAGATGACAAAGCAGCCCGAAGACTGGCTCGACGACGTCCCTGGTGATGACGTCGAAGATGAAGACGATGAAATTATCTGGGTCAGTAAAAGTGAAATTAAGCGTGACGCCGAAGAACTGAAGCGTCTTGGCGCGGAAATGGTCGAGCTGGGTAAAAACGCGCTCGATAAAATCCCGCTGGATACCGACCTGCGCGACGCGATTGAACTCGCCCAGCGTATCAAGAAAGAAGGCCGCCGCCGCCAGATGCAGCTGATTGGTAAAATGCTGCGCAGCCGCGACGTCGAGCCGATTCGTCAGGCGCTGGACAAGCTGAAGAACCGCCACAACCAGCAGGTTGCGCTGTTCCATAAGCTTGAGCAGATCCGCGATCGTCTGATTGATAATGGTGATGATGCCGTGGCTGAAGTGCTGAACCTGTGGCCAGATGCCGATCGTCAGCAGCTGCGTTCGTTGATCCGCAACGCCAAAAAAGAGAAAGAAGGCAACAAGCCGCCGAAGTCCGCGCGTCTTATCTTCCAGTACCTGCGTGAACTGGCCGAAAGCGAAGGCTAATTCTGTATGACTCCCCCGGATTACGGCTGTTGCCCGATCCGGGCGACCCACTCCCTCGAACGCAATGCCATGGACAATGGTCAATTCGAATTTTCCCTGCATTTAAATCGGTTTTAATTTTTCATTTTCATTCGATTTCGCGCTTATATTTAACTTTTATTTCACAAGAAAGCCGTTCCATTGCAATCCGGCTGGCAATCTCCCCTCGCCATCAACGCCAATGCCATCAACACAACCTGTTAACTTTATTAAATAAAACAATATAACCCTGCCTTTAGGGCGCTGACTTTATCAGCAGTTTGCTTATCTTTGATCCACCTCTCAAAACGGTTTTGTTATTTCATACATTATAATAATGAAAAATAAATTTCATTAAAGTACAAGAACCGAAACGGTGCGTGCGCGTATTTTTGGCCAGTGAGTTCTGTTCATTAAAACCTGGCGTCTGCAGGCTTTCCTCAACAGAAAGTCGACAAAATCATCCGCACCGCCGCAGGTGAATCGCCCAGCGGAGGCCATCGTCCGGCAAGAAGCAGGAATTCACTTTTCACGAGAGGGGCTAACCCGGCGGTCAGTTCTTTGCCGCCGACCGGAGCCAGATTTTAGAGAGTCGACAGCTATCATCATGGAGAAAAATATGACTACTGTACCAAGGCTGAAATATTTCGTTGATGGTCAATGGCGCGTATCGCAGACCGAACGCTATATGGACGTCTATAACCCAAGTACCGGGGAAGTCATGGCTCAGGCCCCCTGCTGCACCGAGCAAGAAGTGCTGGATGCCGTTGCCGCGGCACGCAAAGCCTTTCCGGCGTGGTCAGATACGCCGGCCATTAAACGCTCGCAAATTATGTTCCGCGTTCGCGAATTATTAATCCAGCATCAGGACCGCTTAACCGAGCTGGTGGCAAAAGAAAACGGTAAAGCCTGGGGCGACGCCCAGGGCGATGTATTAAAAGCGAAAGAAGGTACCGAGCTTGCCTGCTCGATTCCCACTCTCATGGCCGGTGAAAACCTGATGGACGCCTCTGCCGGGATCGACACCAACCTTTATCGTGAGCCAATCGGCGTGTTCGCCGGTATTGTGCCGTTTAACTTCCCGGCAATGATCCCGATGGGATGGATGGCGCCATTATGCGTCGCCTCCGGTAATACCATGGTGATTAAAGCGGCCAGTATGACGCCGATGACCTGTATGGAAATCACCAAACTCTATCAGGAAGCAGGAGTGCCGGATGGGGTGATCAACGTCGTGACCTGCTCACGCAATGAAGCCGATATCTTGCTGACCCACCCGGACGTCAACGGCGTCTCCTTCGTCGGCTCAACCTCCGTGGGTCTGCACGTTTACTCCAAAGCCGCCGCTCACGGCAAGCGCGTTCAGGCGCTGTGCGAAGCGAAAAACCATGCCCTGGTGCTGGCCGATGCGCCAATTAACCGTACCGCAGCGGGGATTATCAACGCCGCGTTTGGCTGCGCGGGCGAACGCTGCATGGCGCTGCCGGTTGTCGTGGTGCAGGAAGAGATCGCTGATAAGCTGATTGCCGCCGTCGTCGAGAAAGCCAAACAGCTGAAAATCGGCCCCGGCTATCTGCGCGACACCGATATGGGTCCGGTGATTTCTAAAGATCATAAGCAATCGGTCATCAACTGGATTAATAAAGGCATTGAGGAGGGGGCAAAGCTGGTGCTCGATGGTCGCGCTATTCAGGTGCCGGGCCAGGAAAATGGCTTCTACGTCGGGCCAACCATCCTGGATCGCGTAACCGAAGAGATGAGCGTCGGCACGCAGGAAATTTTCGGGCCGGTGCTGTGCTTTAAGCGGGTCAAAACCTTCGAAGAAGGTCTGCAACTTATGAACAATAACCCGTTTGCCAACGGCTCGGTTATTTTCACCCAAAGCGGCTACTACGCCCGCGAATTCCAGAAACGCACCCACGGCGGCATGGTCGGTATCAACGTCGGTATCCCGGTGCCGGTCGGCGTATTCCCGTTCTCAGGCCATAAGCAGTCCTTCTTCGGCGACCTGCACTGCCTGGGCAAAGACGGCGTCCGTTTCTACACCGAATCAAAATGCGTGACCTCGCGCTGGTTTGATGAAGAGGAAGCGAAACGCGAAAAAGTCGACTCCTGGGACGGTACGATTTAAACGCCGCTAATACCCCAAATAATTCAAGTTGCAGTCAACGCACCAGCCGCTCGAAGTATGACGGTCAACTCCCTCCAGATATTGCTTCAGCAATATCTGGAGCATTAATTCGATTTTTTTACTCTGCACGTGTCGCTGAATCGTAAATGACGAATGCACACTAAAAAAATCCTTAATATTAAATGGAGTTTCCTATGACCCAGGCCTTCTCAATTCCTCGCAGTATTATTTATGGCGAAAATGCTTTAGAACATCTTTCCACCCTGAGCGGCAAAAAAGCCGCGTTAGTCACTGGCGGAAGTTCCATGAAGCGTTTTGGCTTTCTGGATAAAGCCGTCAGCGAACTCAATAAAGCAGGTATGGAGTGCATTATTATCGATAATGTCGAACCCAATCCGTCCATTAAAACCGTCTGGCGCGGCGCAAAAGCGATGCAGGCTTTTGAACCGGACTGGATAGTGGCGATTGGCGGCGGCTCCGCGCTTGATGCCGCAAAAGTAATGTGGTGTTTCTACGAGCATCCGCAGCTGAAGTTCGAGGATATTCTCCCGGTCGGTTCCATGCCGGCGCTACGCAATAAAGCCCGATTTGTGGCGATCCCTTCCACCAGCGGCAGCGCCTCTGAGATCACCGCATTTTCGGTGATCACCGACACGGCAAATCATATCAAATACCCGATTGTTGCCGCCGATCTGGTACCGGATATCGCCATTCTCGACCCCACCATTCCGGCAAAAATGCCGCCGCACGTTACCGTTCATACCGGAATGGACGTTCTGACCCACGCCATTGAAGCCTATGTGTCCACCGCGGCCAACTCGTTTACTGACCCCTATGCGGTAGAAGCGATTCGGCTGGTGTTTACGTATCTGGAAATCGCCTGGCGCTCACCTGATGATTTAAACGCCCGCATGCATATGCACAATGCTTCTGCGCTGGCGGGAATCGCCTTCACCAACGCCTCGCTGGGGTTAGTTCATTCAATGGCGCACAAGATTGGCGGCGAGTTTGGTATTACCCACGGTCTGGCAAACGCGATTATGCTGCCTTATATCATTCAATATAATGCGAAGTTCACCAAAAAATATCGTCAGCTGGAAGCGGCGTTAGGCATCAAAAACCTGATTGAAGCGATCAACGCGCTGAATCAACGTCTGGGCGTGCCGAAAACGCTAAGCCAGTGCGGCGAAGTTGAAATCAATGAAATCACCTTTGTGAACGTCCTCGACAGAATGAGTCACCATGCCGTTGACGATCCCTGCACATTAACGAATCCTAACTATCCGTCCGTTCAGGATGTCAAAGGGCTCTATACCAAAGCGTTCTACGGCGCTTGATAACCTCCCCGCTGCGTTTTTTTACACGGTAAAACCGCTTCAACCAGGGCCGCCTGGGCCACCAAAGCCCGGCGGCCCTGTCGTTTCTAAAGGCTTCATCATAGCCGTAGCCAGTAATAGCTGAATCGTTAAAGCTAAAATCATCTTGATTCACATTTTTTTAGCAACAACTTTTATAATTACTTAAAAAAAGCGATTTAAATCTCATTTAAAAATATAAAAACGGCCATTTTCTCACCAGGTGAGACACTTCACATTTTCATAATCCACTTACAACTAAATTCCCTGCATCAGCAACACAATCGATTCAGCAAAAGGGTTAAAAAATGAAAAAAACATTAGCTTTAACAGCAATTGCCATGCTTGTTTCTGGGCCTGTAGTCGCGAAAACATGGGTGCTGACAAGCGCTGAAAGCGGTATGGATAAAGGAAACTGGCAGATAACCAGCGACCAGCTGAAGATAAAAGATCATAACTTCAGCATTGAGCAAAAAGTCCTTCACGGCGGGAAACAGGAAGGCAGCAAAATCCTCGTGATCCACAGCAAAGACGGCCTGACGATTACCCTGAGCCCGACTCGCGGCATGAATCTACTGAAAATCGAAGGTTTTGGTTCACGGATGGGCTGGGACTCACCGGTAAAAGAGGTGGTCAACCCGGCCTTTATTAACCTCGAAAGCCGCAACGGGCTGGGCTGGCTGGAAGGCTTCAATGAAATGATGGTGCGCTGCGGCTATGAATGGACCGGCCACCCGGTAACCGCAGACGGGCAGATTTATACCCTGCACGGTAAAGTCGGCAACACGCCGGCTTCACAGGTGGAAGTGGAAGTCGCGGACACCGCGCCGTATGAAATTCGCGTTCGCGGGCTGGTGAAGGAGAGCACGTTTAAGAAAGCGGATCTGCAGACCATGACCGAGCTGCGCTATGTACCCGGCAGCAACAGCTTCAGCCTGCACGATGTCTTAACCAACCATGCTGACTATCCGCATGACTATCAGATTATCTATCACAGCAACTTTGGCAAGCCGATCCTCGAAGAGGGGGCCCGCTTTATGGCGCCGATCGCCAGCATCAGCCCGTTCAATGACTACGCCAAAGCCGGCTTAAAAACCTGGCAAACCTACGCCGGTCCAACCAAAGATTTCGATGAAATGGTGTTTAACATGCAGCCGCTGGCGGACGAAAATCATCAAACGCTGGCCGCCGTGGTCAACAAAGCCGGCGACAAAGGGGCATCGATTCAGTTTGATACCCGCCAGCTGCCGGTGCTGACGCTGTGGAAAAACACCGATACCGAGAAACAGGGTTACGTGACCGGTATTGAGCCGGGTACCAGCTACGCCTATCCGGTAACCATCGAGCGCGAGCAAAAACGCGTTAAGCAGCTTCAGCCCGGGGCAAGCACCCAGTTTGATCTGACCTATACGCTGCTGCACAGCAGCGAGCAGGTTGCCGACGTGGAGAAGAAAATCGCGGCCATTCAGGGCGATACCAAAGTGGCGGAAAACGAAACGCCTATCGCGAAGGAGTAGCGTAAGCTTTGAGCCCATCCCGGGTTGCGGCGTAACGCCTAACCCGGGCTACCGGCCCGCAGACGGCGCTGAACCCGTAGCCCGGCTAAGCGCAGCGCGAGCCGGGAAAAAAGCGGAGATGACATTGCGCGCTGCTTCCCGGAGGCGGCGCTTGACGCGCCTTGTCCGGGCTACCGGACCGCAGACGGCGGTAAACCCGTAGCCCGGCTAAGCACAGCGCGAGCCGGGAGAAAAGCGGAGATGACATTGCGCGCTGCTTCCCGGAGGCGGCGCTTGACGCGCCTTGTCCGGACTACCGGCCCGCAGACGGCGCTGAACCCGTAGCCCGGCTAAGCGCAGCGCGAGCCGGGAAAAAAGCGGAGATGACATTGCGCGCTGCTTCCCGGAGGCGGCGCTTGACGCGCCTTGTCCGGACTACCGGCCCGCAGACGGCGCTGAACCCGTAGCCCGGCTAAGCGCAGCGCGAGCCGGGAAAAAAGCGGAGATGACATTGCGCGCTGCTTCCCGGAGGCGGCGCTTGACGCGCCTTGTCCGGGCTACCGTCCCGCAGACGACGGTAAACCCGTAGCCCGGCTAAGCGCAGCGCGAGCCGGGAAAAAAGCGGAGATGACATTGCGCGCTGCTTCCCGGAGGCGGCGCTTGACGCGCCTTGTCCGGGCTACCG
>NZ_JBEAID010000040.1:0-53599 GCF_040064585.1 Klebsiella sp. CN_Kp113
AACCCGGGGATACCCCGGGATTTATACATCGACGCGGTTTCCCCCCGGCTCGCGCCGCGCTTAGCCGGGCTACGGGTGCGGGCTGTAGCCCGGGTAAGGCGTTTACGCCGCAACCCGGGGATACTCCGGGATTTATTACATCGACGCGGTTTCCCCCCGGCTCGCGCTGCGCTTAGCCGGGCTACGGGGTTGTGCGGTCTGCGGGCGGTAGCCCGGCTAAGGCGTTTACGCCGCCAGCCGGGAATACCCCATCTTACGCTTCGTCGTGCTCTTCCCACGCCAGCGCGCGTTTTACCGCTTTCTTCCAGCCGCTGTAGCGATAGTTACGCTCGGTGGTTTCAATCCCCGGACGGAACTCGCGTTCGATGACCGCTTTCTCCTGCAGTTCATCCAGGTTTTGCCAGAAACCGACCGCCAGACCGGCCAGATAGGCTGCGCCCAGCGCGGTGACTTCGCGGACTTCCGGGCGTTCCACGCGGGTGCCGAGAATATCGGACTGGAACTGCATCAGGAAGTTGTTGGCGACCGCGCCGCCGTCAACGCGCAGGGCGTGCAGACGGATCCCGGAGTCAGCCTGCATCGCTTCCAGCACGTCGCGGGTCTGATAGGCAATCGACTCCAGGGTGGCGCGAATAATATGGTTGGAGTTCACGCCGCGGGTCAGGCCGAAGATCGCGCCGCGGGCATACGGGTCCCAGTACGGGGCGCCGAGGCCGGTAAACGCCGGAACGACGTACACGCCGTTGGTATCCTTCACTTTGGTGGCGAAATATTCGGAATCGAACGCGTCGCTAATCAGCTTCATCTCATCGCGCAGCCACTGAATAGAGGCGCCAGCCATAAACACCGCGCCTTCCAGCGCATAGTTCACCTCACCGCGCGGGCCGCAGGCGATAGTCGTCAGCAGGCCGTGCGTTGACGTCACCGCTTTCTCGCCGGTATTCATCAGCATAAAGCAGCCGGTACCGTAGGTGTTTTTCGCCATCCCCTCTTTCACGCACAGCTGGCCGAACAGCGCCGCCTGCTGGTCGCCCGCGATGCCGGCGATCGGAATACGCGTCCCGCCCTTACCGCCGATGTTGGTCTGGCCGTACACTTCGGAAGATTTGCGCACTTCCGGCAGCATGGCGCGCGGGATATCCAGCGCGTCGAGCATTTTGTCGTCCCAGTCCAGCTCGTGGATATTAAACAGCATGGTACGCGAGGCGTTGGTGTAGTCGGTTACGTGAACGCGTCCCTGGGTCATTTTCCAGATAAGCCAGGTGTCTACGGTGCCGAACAGCAGCTCGCCGCGTTTAGCGCGTTCGCGCGCGCCTTCGACGTGGTCGAGGATCCACTTCACTTTGGTGCCGGAGAAGTAGGGGTCAACCACCAGGCCGGTGGCCTTGCGGATGTACTCTTCCATGCCGTCGCGCTTGAGCTGTTCGCAGATCTCGGCGGTACGGCGGCACTGCCAGACGATGGCGTTATAAATCGGCTTTCCGGTTTCGCGCTCCCAGACGATGGCGGTTTCACGCTGGTTGGTGATGCCGATCGCCGCGATTTCATCGGAGCTGATATCGGCTTTTGCCAGCACTTCGACCAGCGTAGAGCTTTGCGATGCCCAGATCTCCATCGGGTCGTGTTCAACCCAGCCTGGACGCGGATAAATTTGTTCGAATTCTCGCTGAGAAACGCTGACGATATTGGCATCGTGATCCATTACCACGGCGCGGGAGCTGGTGGTGCCCTGGTCGAGCGCTACGATATATTTTTTGTCGGTCATAGTATGAGTCCCGTAGTCAGATTACAGCGAAGCTTTGTGTTGCGTCGTAGAGTGGGATGCGGCTTCTTTCTCTTCGACGACGCAGGTGTCGCAAGGCAGGTGGCGGCCAATCAGCTTGCGGTAGCAGAATGCGCCCAGCGCAGCACCGACGATTGGCGCACACAGCGGCACCAGGAAATAAGGAATATCTTTGCCGCCGGTGAAGGCGACGTTGCCCCAGCCTGCCAGCCAGGCGAAGGCTTTCGGTCCGATATCACGCGCCGGGTTCATGGCGAAGCCGGTCAGCGGGCCCATGGATGCGCCGATGACGGCGATCAGCAGACCAATCAGCAGCGGCGCCAGCGGGCCACGCGGCACGCCGTTACCATCGTCGGTCAGCGCCAGAATGACGCCCATCAGGATAGCGGTAATCACCATTTCTACCGCGAAGGCCTGCACAAAATTGATATGCGGATTCGGATAGGTGGAGAAAATGCCTGCCAGCTCGAGACTTTCGACGCTACCGCGCACCATATTGTGGGTATGTTCGAAATCGAAGAAAAGATTGTAATAAAGCCCGTAAACTAAAGCCGCAGCGCAAAAGGCGCCAGCGAATTGCGCAACGATAAATGGAACAACTTTACGACCGTCAAAGCAGGCGAACAGCCACAGCGCGATGGTGACCGCCGGGTTAAGGTGCGCACCGGAAACCCCTGCGGTCAGGTAAATCGCCATGGCGACGCCCAGACCCCAGATGATGCTGATTTCCCACTGACCGAAGCTGGCTCCCGCGACCTTAAGCGCAGCGACGCACCCAACGCCGAAAAAGATCAACAACCCGGTACCGAGGAACTCTGCGATGCACTGGCCTTTTAGTGTTGATGTTTGGCTCATAATCGAATCCTGAAGCGTAGTGATGATTATTGTATGTGTGAAGGTCGCAGGCGACCACGCTGCCATGTAGGCATAGTGTTAATTTATCGTTAACGAACAAAAACGAGAAATATCGAAATTCAAATGTGTGTACCACGTCAAGAAAATGAGCGTTTTCGCGCCATAAACGCGTGTTCGGCCTTTTGCGGGAGCGTTTCACCGCACATTTTTTTACGTGTTGATTAACAATTACGAAAAAGTACCGGGTAAAAGCGGCGAACGGACCAGGTAAAGGCTGAAAAGTGTTGCAAACCGCAATCTACGCGGGTTGTCGCTGGACAGGGGAGGCGGGGCTTCATACAATCGACTACATCACCACTGTAGTGCGCTAATTTTCGTTAAGGCGTCAACGCGTATACGAAACGGACGGTTTCTATCAACGCCTTGCAAGTTCAGGAGAGGTATGACGATGTCATTAGAAGTGTTTGAGAAATTAGAATCTAAAGTTCAGCAGGCGATTGATACCATCACTCTGTTACAGATGGAAATCGAAGAGCTGAAAGAGAAGAACAACACGCTGGCGCAGGAAGTACAGAGCGCGCAGCACAGCCGTGAAGAGCTTGAGCGTGAAAACGGTCAGCTGAAAGAACAGCAGCAGGGCTGGCAGGATCGTCTGCAGGCGCTGCTGGGCCGCATGGAAGAAGTCTGATGCTTCCCGCCCCCTCCCGTTCGGGAGGGGGCAAACTCTCCCCCGCTCTATATACTCACAAGTTATAGCCAATCTTTTTTTATTCTTTAATCATCAGTCCGCTTTCTGGCACGCTTAATCCATCACAACACTACATAAAGAGAGCGGTGCGATGAATAAGTGGGGCGTGGGGTTAACTCTGTTGCTGGCATCCGCCAGCGTTCTGGCAAAAGACATTCAACTATTAAACGTTTCTTACGATCCAACGCGCGAGCTGTACGAACAGTACAACAAAGCCTTTAGCGCGCACTGGAAACAAGAAACCGGCGACAACGTGGTGATTCGTCAGTCCCACGGCGGCTCCGGCAAACAGGCGACCTCGGTGATCAACGGCATTGAAGCCGACGTGGTGACCCTTGCGCTGGCCTATGACGTCGATGCGATTGCCGAGCGTGGCCGAATCGACAAAAACTGGCTGAAGCGTCTGCCGGATAACTCCGCGCCGTATACCTCAACCATTGTGTTCCTCGTACGCAAAGGCAACCCGAAGCAGATTCACGACTGGAACGATCTGATTAAACCGGGCGTGTCGGTGATTACCCCGAACCCGAAAAGCTCCGGCGGCGCGCGCTGGAACTATCTGGCGGCATGGGGCTATGCCCTGCACCAGAACAATGGCGATCAGGCGAAGGCGCAAGAGTTCGTAAAAGCGCTGTTTAAGAACGTCGAAGTACTGGATTCCGGCGCCCGTGGCGCGACCAACACCTTCGTGGAACGTGGGATCGGCGATGTGCTGATTGCCTGGGAAAACGAAGCCCTGCTGGCGACCAACGAACTGGGTAAAGACAAATTTGAGATCGTGACCCCGAGCGAATCGATTCTCGCCGAGCCGACGGTTTCCGTGGTGGATAAAGTGGTCGACAAGAAGGGCACTCGCCAGGTGGCGGAAGCGTATCTGAAGTACCTCTACTCGCCGGAAGGCCAGGAGATTGCGGCGAAGAACTTCTATCGTCCGCGCGATCCTGAGATAGCGAAAAAATACGCGAATGAGTTCCCGAAACTGAAGCTGTTCACCATCGATGACGTGTTTGGCGGCTGGACGAAAGCGCAGAAAGAGCACTTTTCCAACGGCGGCACCTTCGACCAGATCAACCAGCGTTAAATAGCCTCCCCTTATCCCCGCTTGCGCTGCGCTTAGCGGGGATACAACTCTTGTCGCCCGGACAGGCGTAAGCCGCGACCCGGGGCTTAGAAGTCTGGTAGCGCCGCCTCCGGGAAAACACACCGAACCTCTTCCTGTTTTCATTTGGTCATCAAACTGCGTTACTCTTCCGTTTCTGGCTGAGACAGGAAAAAATAATGCGAAGAGTACGATACCTTTTATTAGCGCTGCTGGTGGTCGTTGTGGCGGCGATGGCCGGCGGCTACTACTGGCTTCATTCCGGCAACCCTGATGCGTTGCGCAAAATTGTTCTGCAACAGTGCGTCCCCAATCAACAGCAGCACCAGAATCCCGCGCCCTGTGCGGAAGTGAACCTCAAGGGCGGCTATGTGCTGTTTAAAGACCGCAATGGCCCGCTGCAGTATCTGCTGATGCCGACTTACCGTATTAACGGCACCGAAAGTCCGCTGCTGCTTAATCCCCTGACGCCGAACTTCTTCTGGCAGGCCTGGCAGGGGCGCGAAATCATGAGCCAGCATCGTGGTTCCGCCGTATCGGATGACGCGGTCTCCTTGACCATCAACTCGCGCAGCGGACGCACGCAAAATCATTTCCATATCCATATCTCCTGCCTGCGTCCCGATGTCCGTACCCAGCTGGACAAGGACGCACCCGCTATCAGCAGCCGCTGGTTGCCGCTGCCCGGTGGACTACTGGGCCACGAATATCTGGCGCGTCGGGTCACTGAAACGGAGCTGGCGCAGCGCAGCCCGTTCCTGATGCTGGCCGAAGAGGTGCCGGAAGCGCGTGAACATATGGGCCGTTTTGCGCTGGCGATGGCAAAGCAGAGCGATGGCTCGCTGGTGCTGCTGGCCACCGAGCGTAACCTGCTAACGCTTAATCGCGCATCGGCGGAAGAGATTCAGGATCACAGCTGCGCAATCCTGCAATAGCCCCACCATATCTGGCGTTTACCTGTCTTATCGTCCGTCGTATTCTTGCTGAAAAAATCGACAGGAGACAGGTATGTCGCTCTGGTTGTCCCACCCTCTGTTCCTTCCTTCTATCATCGTCGGCATCACTATTCTCCTCTGGGCGACTTCGCTACTGCCGGAGTTTATGACTGCGCTGCTGTTTTTTGCCGCAGCGATGATCGCCAAAATCGCGCCGCCGGAGGTCATTTTCGGCGGCTTTGCCTCATCGGCGTTCTGGCTGGTGTTCAGCGGATTTGTGCTGGGGATCGCGATACGCAAAACCGGGCTGGCGGACAGGGCGGCCCGGTCGCTCTCGTCGCGGCTGACCGACTCCTGGCCGCTGATGGTCGGCAGCGTGGTGCTGCTCAGCTATGCGCTGGCGTTTGTGATGCCGTCCAATATGGGGCGTATCGCGCTGCTGATGCCGATTGTGGCGGCAATGGCCAGGCGTGCCGGCATTGAAGAGGGGACGCGCCCGTGGTTTGGCCTGGCACTGGCAGTGGGGTTCGGGACCTTCCAGCTGTCTGCCACCATCCTGCCCGCCAACGTCCCGAATCTGGTGATGAGCGGCGCGGCGGAGGGATCTTATGGTATCCATTTGAATTATCTTCCCTATTTACTGCTGCATACGCCGGTGCTCGGCTGGCTCAAAGGGGCTGTGCTGATCGCCCTGATATGCTGGCTGTTTCCCGGAAAACCGCACCCGCCGCGCGACATGACGCCGCTGCCGCCGATGAGCCGCGATGAGAAGCGCCTGGCGTGGCTGCTGGTGGTAGTGCTGACGCTCTGGGTGACGGAGAGCTGGCACGGCGTGGGGCCGGCCTGGACGGGGCTGGCGGCGGCGGTGATAACGCTGCTGCCGCGGGTCGGTTTTATCAGCGGCGAGGAGTTTTCCAGCGGCGTGAATATCCGCACCTGTATTTACGTCGCCGGGATTTTGGGGCTGGCTATCACCGTGACGCAAACCGGTATCGGCGGCGTGGTGGGGAATGCCCTGCTGCAGATTATGCCGCTGGATAAAGAGAGTCCGTTCACCAGCTTTCTCGCATTGACCGGCATTACCAGCGCGCTGAACTTTATCATGACCGCTAACGGCGTACCGGCGCTGTATACCACCTTCGCGCAGAGCTTCTCCGATGCCACCGGCTTCCCGCTGCTGAGCGTGATTATGATTCAGGTGCTGGGGTACTCCACGCCGCTGCTGCCGTATCAGGCGTCACCGATTGTCGTGGCGATGGGGCTAGGGAAAGTGCCTGCGCGGGCGGGAATGCTGCTGTGTATCGCGCTGGCGGCGGTAAGCTATTTGATTCTGCTGCCGCTGGACTACCTGTGGTATCAGGCGTTGGGGAAACTGTAGCGAGGTAAAAAAACCGGCTTGCGCTGTGCTGAGCCGGGCTACAAATATTGCAGATTTCTGGTCAGTAGCCCCGGTTGCGAAGCGCGACCGGGGATAGCCTTTAAAGCGAATTACGCTTTTTTCGCGGCTTCTGCTGCTTTAACGATCACCGCGAAAGCGTCAGCTTTCAGGGATGCGCCGCCAACCAGCGCGCCGTCGATGTCCGGCTGGGTGAACAGCTCTGCTGCGTTGCCCGCGTTAACGGAACCGCCGTACTGGATGATCACTTGTTCAGCCACTTTCGCATCAGCTTTAGCGATGTGGTCGCGAATGAATTTGTGTACAGCCTGAGCCTGAGCCGGGGTAGCGGATTTGCCGGTACCGATCGCCCATACGGGTTCATAAGCGATAACTGCGCCTTCGAACGCCGCCGCGCCCTGGGTTTTCAGAACGGCGTCGATCTGACGCGCGCACACTTCTTCCGTTTTGCCCGCTTCGTTTTCCGCTTCGGTTTCACCGATGCACAGAACCGGGATCAGACCCTGCTCTTTCAGTACCGCGAATTTCCTGGCGATAAACTCGTCGGACTCTTTGTGGTAGGTACGGCGCTCGGAGTGGCCGATGATGATGTATTCAGCGCCGATGTCTTTCAGCATTTCGGCAGAGGTTTCGCCAGTGAACGCGCCGGACAGGTTCAGGTCAACGTTCTGCGCGCCCAGGTGAATGTGGCTGCCCGCAGCGGCTTGTTTAGCCAGGTCGATGTACATCTCAGGCGGAGCAATGGCAACTGCACACCCGGTTACGCCAGCCAGTTCGGTACGCAGGTTCGCGACCAGTTCGTTTACCATGTGGCGGCTGCCGTTCAGTTTCCAGTTACCCATCACTAAAGGATGTCGCATTTTTATTCTCCACGCTTTAAAGCGAATTAAGGAATATAGCCGCCCCCGCGGGCAGCATGGTCTGTGAAACAGTATAGAGATTCATCACTGGAAAGGCTTTGCTTTTTGTCATTTATTGTTGTTTTCCAGCGTTTCAGATAGCGCCAGCTTAATCGGTTCAACAGCGAAGGTCAGCCCCTTTTCGCCGTTGTCCGCCACTACATAGCGCACAGCACCTTCCGTTTCGGAGAAGTAACGTTTGCCTTTTCCGGCGGTCAGCAGTTTCTGCAGCTTCTGCTGGCTTTGCGTCAGGCTGAGCGTGGGTACGAACGCGCGCATCACGGCGCTCATATACTCCTGGGCTCTCGCTTTCGCCGCTTTCTGCTGCGGCCCCTGAATCGGTAGCCAGGTGATCTGCATCGATTTAATTTTGAGCGTGCCGCGTTCAAGCGCGGTCGACGCGTAAAGGTTCTCATTGATCTTCGTGGCGGCGCGGGTCAGGTTTGCCTGGTCTTTGCTGGCGGCGACGGCGCGAAATTCATTGAGCGATAGCTTCGGGTTATCGTTGTTGAATTTTTCCCGAAACTCGCTGATGGAAATATCAAAGGCCGGCGCGCCGGAGAGAAGATAGGGCGCCGTAGCGCTGGCGTCTGACTCGGCGGACAACGCTTTTTGGCCGACGGATAATGCCGCCAGCCCAATTAAACATAAGGTTGCCCACTTCTTCATGCCCATCTTCCCTTTTTTTATCTGCTGACGATTAAAACGAGAACCGTCACGCTTGTCAAAAAGTCACGCCTTCAGGGTAAACTACGTCGGTGATGATGATAAGGAATAAAACATGACCCTACAGCAGTGGCTATTCTCAATTAAAGGGCGGATTGGACGTCGCGACTTCTGGATCTGGATCGCTATCTGGATAATGACCATGAGCGCGCTGTTCACGCTGGCCGGTAGTAACCTACTCAATTTACAGACGGCGGCTTTTATTCTGGTGTGTCTGCTGTGGCCGACGGCGGCGGTGACCATTAAACGCCTGCACGATCGGGGTAAATCCGGGCTCTGGGCGCTGCTGATGATTCTGGCGTGGATGCTGCTGGCGGGCAACTGGTCGATGCTGCCTGGGGTCTGGCAGTGGGGCGTCGGGCGGTTTATACCGACGCTGATTATCGTCATGATGCTGATCGACCTGGGCGCGTTTGTCGGTACCCAGGGCGCGAATAAATTTGGTAAAGAGACGCTGGACGTGCGCTGGAAAGCGGAATCCTGATTACCAGTAGTGTTCGGCGGTCATATGACCCGGCCGGCGACGCAGGTGCTTGCTCATCTGCCGGGTCTCTTTCAGCAGCTGCTGGGTGTCGCGCACCATCTGCGGGTTACCGCACAGCATGACGTGGCTGCTCTCGGCGTTCATCGGCAGGCCGACGGCCTCTTCCAGCGCGCCGGTTTCAATCAGGAACGGGATACGTCCCGTGAGCATGCCCGGCGCGGTTTCCCGGCTCACGACCGACTGGATGCGCAGTTTGCCCGCATAGCGCGCTTCCAGCGCCTGCATCTGCGGCAGATAGCTGAGGTCGGCGGCATAGCGCGCGGCGTGCACCAGTACCAGGTTTTTAAAGCGATCCAGGTCCTTCCCTTCTTCCAGAATTGACAGGTACGGGCCAATCGCCGTGCCGGTGGCGAGCATCCATAGGGTGTCGCAATCCGGTACCTCTTCCAGCACGAAGAAACCGGCGGCTTCGCTGACCACCTGGACTTCATCGCCCGGCTTCAGAGCCGCCAGCCGCGGGCTGAGCTTGCCCTCCGGAACCGTCACCAGATAGAACTCAAGATCGGGGTTGCTGGGGGCGTTGACGTAGGAATAGGCGCGCTGCACGCGTTCTCCGTCTACGTCCAGCCCCAGTTTGGCAAACTGCCCAGCGGTGAAGGGCGCAACCGGCGCGTGAACGGTGAGGCTAAACAGTGCATCAGTCCAGTTCTGTACTTTTACCACTTTGCCCGTAACCCAGTTTGCCATAGCGACTCTCCTCTCAATCCTGTTAACGTATCTTCACCGCGACGAGAGCAGATTTCCAGCCCGAAAAGGCTGGAAAGCTCTATTGATCAAATGTTTTTACAGGATGTGCAGCTGAATATCCGGGTCTTTGCGATCGAGATAATGAATCGATTGAATACGGCGGATGGTGCGGGATTTACCGCGGATCAGCAGGGTTTCGGTGGTGGCCATATTGCCTTTACGGGTGATACCGTCCAGCAGATCGCCCTTGGTGATGCCGGTTGCCGAGAAAACCACGTTGTCGCTGCGCGCCATATCGTCCAGGCGCAGCACTTTGCCTGCTTCAATGCCCATCGCCTGACAGCGTGCCAGCTCGTTTTCGCCGATGCGGCGGTTCTCTTCGCTGTCGCCCTTCACGTGGTGACGCGCCAGCAGACGGCCGTTCATATCGCCGTCCAGCGCGCGGATCACCGCAGCGGAAACGACGCCCTCGGGCGCGCCGCCGATACCGTACATGACGTCAACTTCGCTGTCCGGCATGCAGGTCAGAATAGAGGCGGCAACGTCGCCGTCGGGGATGGCGAACACGCGCACGCCCAGCTTTTGCAGCTCAACAATGACGTCGTCATGGCGCGGCTTGGCTAAGATGGTGACCGTTAATTCACTCAGCGGCTTATTCAGCGCGCGGGCGATGTTATGCAGGTTCTCCGCCAGCGGCAGGTTCAGATCGATGGTGCCCTTCGCTCCCGGGCCGACAATCAGCTTTTCCATGTACATATCTGGCGCATTCAGGAAACAGCCCTTATCGCCTACCGCCATGACCGCCAGCGCGTTCGCCTGGCCCATCGCCGTCATGCGGGTGCCTTCAATGGGATCGACGGCGATATCTACCGCATCGCCGTGGCCGGTACCGACGCGCTCGCCAATGTACAGCATCGGCGCTTCGTCGATTTCGCCTTCGCCAATCACGATAGTGCCGTCGATGTTGATCAGGTTGAGCATAATGCGCATGGCGTTGACGGCGGCGCCGTCGGCGGTATTTTTATCACCGCGGCCTAACCATTTGTAGCCTGCCAGCGCGGCAGCTTCGGTGACGCGCGAAAATTCGATGGCCAGTTCTCGTTTCATAATCCACTCATCTGAATAAAAATTATGCGCAGCGTGGCGAGATGACGTTCGCGCTACGCGTTGGAATAGCGTTCGGTTTCCGGCATCCAGCGCTCTATCAGCGCCTGTGCCTGCTGGGGATAGCGTTCGTGAATATGGCGGGCGATGCGCTGAACTTCCGGGATCATGGTCTGATCGCGCAATAAGTCCGCGACTTTAAATTCAGCGTTGCCGGTCTGACGGGTGCCGAGCAGCTCGCCGGGGCCGCGAATTTCCAGGTCTTTTTGGGCGATGACGAAACCGTCATTGCTATCGCGCAGAACCTGCAGGCGCTTCTGGGCGGTTTTTGACAGCGGCGATTTATAGAGCAGCACGCAGTGGGAGGCTATCGCACCGCGCCCGACGCGCCCTCGGAGCTGGTGCAGCTGCGCCAGCCCCAGACGCTCCGGGTTTTCGATGATCATCAGGCTGGAGTTGGGCACGTCCACGCCGACTTCAATCACCGTGGTGGCGACCAGCAAATGCAGCTCGCCCTGCTTGAACGCGCTCATTACCGCCTGCTTCTCGGCGGATTTCATACGCCCGTGCACCAGGCCGATATTCAGCTCCGGCAGGGCGAGCTTCAGCTCTTCCCAGGTGGCTTCCGCCGCCTGAGCTTCCAGCAGATCCGACTCTTCAATCAGCGTACAAACCCAGTAGGCCTGGCGACCTTCGTGAGTGCAGGCGTGACGTACGCGGTCAATAATATCGCTGCGTCGCGTATCCGGAATGGCCACCGTCGTAACCGGCGTTCGGCCCGGCGGCAGTTCATCAATGACCGAGGTGTCGAGGTCGGCATACGCGGTCATCGCCAGGGTGCGCGGAATCGGCGTGGCGGTCATAATCAGCTGGTGCGGGTGAAATCCCTGCTGTTGCCCTTTCTCCCACAGCGCCAGCCGCTGATGGACGCCAAAACGGTGCTGCTCGTCGATAATCACCAACGCGAGGCCGTTAAACTGGACCTGCTCCTGAAAGATGGCGTGGGTGCCGACAATCATCTGTACCTGTCCGCTGGCGATAGCCTCCTGCTGCGCCAGGCGCGCTTTGCCTTTTTGTTTGCCAGCCAGCCAGCCCACCTCAACGCCCAGCGGTTCGAACCAGCTGCGGAAGTTATTGGCGTGCTGTTCAGCCAGCAGCTCGGTCGGCGCCATCAGCGCTACCTGTTTGCCGTGGGCGATGGCGCGCAGGGCGGCAAGCGCGGCGACCAGGGTTTTACCGGAGCCCACGTCCCCCTGCACCAGACGCATCATCGGCACGTCCAGCGCCATATCGCGCTCGATTTCAGCCGTGACGCGCGCCTGCGCGCCGGTCGGCGTAAAGGGGAGGGAGGCCAGCAGCTTATCTTTTAGCGTGTCGTTAGCGCTGAGCGCGAGGGCGTGATAGCGCTGGGCGCCTGCCCGCAGCGCCAGCATGCTGAGGTTATGCGCCAGCAGCTCTTCCAGGATTAAGCGCCGCTGAGCCGGATGTTTGCCGCTTTCCAGCTCGCTAAGCTGTAACGTGGGCGGCGGGCGATGTAGCGTGCGCAAGGCGTCCGGCAGGCTCATCATCCCCTGCGCCAGCTCAGGCGGCAGTAGCTCGGCGATCGCGCAGGTTTCAAGCAGCTCCAGCGCCTGGTCGGTGAGCTTACGCAGCGTAGCCTGCTTGATGCCTTCAGTGGTGGGATATACCGGGGTCAGCGTTTCCTGTAAATCAGGGGTACTCATGTCGCCCTGAACCCGATATTCCGGATGGATCATCTCCGCCCCGTGCTTACCGCGCTTCGCCTCACCGTAGGCCAGCACGCGGCGCCCGGTTGCCAGGCTATTTTTCATCGCCGCGCTGAAGTTAAAAAAGCGCATGGTGAGGATGCCGGAGCCGTCGCTTATCTGGCAGGTCATCATCCGGCGGCCGCCGAAAGTGATGTTGCAGTTGAGGACTTCGCCTTCAACGGTGGCGTAAACGCCGGGCAGCAGTTCGCCGATGTGATACAGATGGGTGCGGTCTTCGTAGCGTAGCGGCAGGTGCAGAAGCAGATCCTGTACCGTATGCAGGCCGATTTTTGCCAGCTTACTGCTCTGGGCCGCGCCAACGCCCGTCAGGGAATTGAGCGGCACCGCATCCAGCAGACGGCCCTGCATGATTACTTCGCCGCCTGCATGGTGGCCCACCACGCGGCATCGGCTTCGACTTCGCCCTGCTCGTTGACGTGGGGGTAGGGAAGTCCCTTGCGTTTGGCGACCTTCGCCAGCACCGGATAGCCGCCTTCAAACAGCAGGCGCTGCTGGTCTTCTTCCGGCAGCATACTGTTCTCGCGCCGGTACATGCCGGCGTTCTGCCGCTGGCGCTGGGCTTCGTAGAGGATAAGCGCTGAGGCGACGGAAACGTTCAGCGACTGCACCATGCCAATCATCGGAATGATGATGTCCTGGTCCGCCAGGTCTAACGCTTCCTGCGTAATGCCGGTTTTCTCCTGCCCCATCAGGATACAGGTGGGACGGGTATAGTCGATTTCACGGAAATCGACGGCGTTATCAGAGAGATGGGTCGCCAGGATCTGCATGCCCTGGCCTTTTAAATGGGTGACGGCCTCGCCAATAGTACGGTGGGTTTTGACCTGTACCCAGCTATTGCTGCCGGCGGCCGCGGAGGCCATGGTACGCATACGGCTACCGGGCCAGATGGCGTGCACTTCATGCACGCCAACGGCGTCTGCGGTACGAATGACCGCAGAGACGTTATGAGGCTTATGGACCTGCTCCATGCAGACTGTCAGGTCAGGCTGGCGCCTGGCGAGCATCTCGCAGATACGCGCATAACGCTGTAAATTCATGATACTTCCATCCTTCGAATGACTCTTTAATCGCTGCGGATTACGCGGCCCATTCCTGGGCCGCTGTAAGCAGCGTTCAAATCTGCTCCCGGCAGATTTGTCATTCGCTTGCCGCCTTGACGCAATTCGAATGATTTTGTGGAAGAGCTAGTTTCGGTTACGGGTGACTTTTATTACATCCGGCATGACGCGAATTTTGCGCATGATATTCGCCAGATGCACGCGGTCGCGCGCGGTAAGGCGAATAAAGGCGCTGTAAACGCGGCCATCTTTCTCTTCCGTATTCAGGCTTTGAATATTGGAAGAAGCGGTGTTGATCGCCGCGGTAAGATTCGCCAGGGCACCCTGATGGTTGAACATATCCACCTTGATTTCGGTGATAAATTCCTGCGCCGTCTCTTTGTCCCACTCGACCGCCATAAATTTCTCCGGCTCTTTCTGATAGCCGCGAATGTTACGACAGGACTCATGGTGAATAACCAGGCCTTTGCCCGGGCTGACGTGCGCGATAATCGGGTCACCGGGGATCGGACGGCAGCATTTGGCGAAGGTGATCAGCACGCCATCCGCGCCTTTAATCGGCAGATGATTATGGCCGACAGGCGCTGGCTGTACAGGCACGGCGGTGGTTTCACCCTGCTGCAGGTTTTTTGCTACCACGACGCTCATGGCGTTGCCGAGGCCGATTTCGGCCAGCAGATCGTCAAGCGTGGTCAGCTTCATGCGCTCAAGTTCACGCTGAATGTTCTCGGGCGGGATCTCGGCCAGCTTGCGGCTACCGCCGAGGGCGTGATTGAGCAGGCGGCGCCCGAGGCTTACGGAGTCGTCGCGCTTAAGGTTTTTCAGCAGCTGGCGAATTTTGGCGCGCGCTTTCGAGCTGACGACAAAGTTCAGCCATGCGGCGTTCGGACGTGCGCCCGGCGCGGTGATGATTTCCACCGTCTGGCCGCTGGAGAGCGACTGCGACAGCGGATACGGCTGGCGGTCGACGCGGGCGCCGACGCAGGCATGGCCGATGTCGGTATGCACCGCGTAGGCGAAATCCACCGGCGTCGCGCCGGCGGGCAGTTCGACAATGCGCCCTTCCGGGGTGAAAACGTAAATCTCATCCGGGAACAGATCGGATTTCACGCTCTCAATAAATTCAAATGAACTACCGGCGCTCTGCTGGAGCTCCAGCAGGCTCTGCATCCAGCGCTGGGCGCGGATTTGCGCCGTGGTGCTGCTCTCGCCGCCGTGCTCTTTATAAGCCCAGTGCGCCGCCACCCCCATTTCCGCCATCTGGTCCATGTCTTCGGTACGAATTTGTACCTCAACCGGGACGCCGTGCGGGCCGATCATCGAGGTGTGCAAAGATTGATAGCCGTTCGCCTTTGGAATGGCAATATAGTCTTTGACGCGACCCGGACGCGGCTTGTAAAGGCTGTGCATCTGGCCAAGCACGCGGTAGCAGGTGTCGGAATCATGGACAATCACGCGGAAAGCGTAGATATCCATAATCGAGTGAAAGCGCTGCTCTTTGAGCACCATCTTGCAGTAGATGGAGTACAAATGCTTTTCGCGACCGCTAACGCGACAGGGAATTCCCGCTTCCTGCAGGCGACCTTCGATTTCGGAGAGGATCTTTTGAATCATCTCCTTACGGTTGCCGCGCGCCGCTTTAACCACCTCTTTAATGACGCGGTAGCGGTTAGGATACAGCGCCTCAAAGCCCAGCTCTTCGAGCTCGGTTTTGATGTGATGGATACCTAAACGGTGCGCCAGAGGGCTGTAGATTTCCAGCGTTTCGCGGGCGATGCGGCGGCGCTTGTCCGGGCGCAATGAGCCCAGCGTGCGCATGTTATGGGTGCGGTCAGCGAGCTTGATAAGGATGACGCGGATATCCTGCACCATCGCCATAATCATTTTGCGAAAGTTTTCAGCCTGGGCCTCTTTCTTGTCGCGAAACTTAAGCTTATCAAGTTTTGACACCCCCTCTACCAGTTCAGCAACGCTTTTACCGAAAAGCTGCTCCATGTCCTGGTAGGTGGCGGGGGTATCTTCTATCACGTCGTGCAGCAGAGCGGCCATTAGCGTTTCATGGTCGAGTTTCATCTCGGCCAGGATACAGGCTACCGCTACCGGGTGCGTGATATAGGGTTCACCGCTTGAACGTGTCTGGCCCTCGTGAGCGTCACGTGCAACGAGATAAGCCTGCCGAAGACGTTTAATTTGCTCTTCGGGCAGGTAGTTTTGAATCAGCTGATTCAGGCTTTCAAACAGATACAAGGGCGACCCGCAGTGTGATTAACGACGACCTTCAGCAATAGCGGTAACGGCTTGTAATTCAGCGGCTTCCTGCTCTTGCTGTTCCTGGCGCTCACGAACGTCGAGGATCTTGTTGTTGATCAGACCTTCTTCGATTTCGCGCAGTGCGATAACGGTAGTTTTATCGTTTTCTTCCGGTACCAGCGGATCCTTTCCGCCTACCTGCATCTGACGAGCGCGACGCGCGGCGACCAGTACCAGGTCAAAACGGTTACCAATTTTCTCTACAGCGTCCTGAACAGTTACGCGTGCCATACTTAAAATGCTCCACAGGTGAAGAAATGACTGGGCATGATACTGAATGTGGGTTCAGTCTGCCAACAGTTTGGTGATTAAAGCGCCATGTCGCTGCTTTTGGCGGCTCATGCGCAGACGTTCGGCGCGAATAATAATTTTCAGATCGCTCAGCGCGGTATCAAAATCATCATTCACAATCAGGTAATCATACTCCGCGTAATGGCTCATTTCTGCAACTGCCTGCGCCATACGTTTTGCGATAACCTCTTCGCTGTCCTGACCGCGGCCGCGCAGGCGACGATCAAGCTCATCTTTTGACGGCGGCAGGATAAAAATGCTGCGCGCGCCGGGCATTCTGTTGCGGATTTGCTGCGCGCCCTGCCAGTCGATATCGAGGAAGACGTCGACGCCGGTCGCCAGTACCTGCTCGATAGCTTCGCGAGAGGTGCCGTAATAGTTGCCAAAGACTTCTGCATGTTCAAGAAAAGCGTCTCTGCCAATCATCGTCCTGAATTCGTCGTGATTCACAAAGAAATAGTGTTCACCGTGCACTTCACCCGGGCGCGGAGCGCGCGTGGTATGCGAAACAGAAACCTGAGAGTCGTACAACGGTTGGGTTTTTAATAAAGCCTGAATCAGGCTGGATTTACCCGCGCCGCTAGGGGCGGAAACAATATAAAGCGTGCCTTGAGCCATGAGTGTCTTTTGTATGTGGTGGTCGAAATAGAGCTTACATACGAGCCTATTATACACGGCGGCACCGCGTGACGCAGTTCCTGTCACACTTTTTGCGTTCTTTCTTTCATTTTGCTTGCCGTTTCCCTGATTTCTCCGGGCGTTGCAGAAACAACGCAGAAAACCTGGATGCCTGCTCGCAGCGTTAAAAATCCCTCCTCGCGGACGAAAATACGCCTGCGGCACAATTGGTGACGAGAAAACAGGAGGGCATCGCGATGCAAAATGGAGTCTGGGCGCTGGTGCTGTGGATGCTGGTGGGAGACGGGCAGGCAGCCTGCCCCGCATGGCCGCAGGCCAGGGCCGATCGGGAGATTGAACGTCTCAGCCAGCAGATAACGGAATGGAAAAACGCCTACTGGCAGCAGGGGAGCAGTACGGTAAGCGATGAGGTCTATGACCAGCTTGCGGAGCGGCTGGCGTACTGGCGGCGCTGCTTCACCGGCGAGGCTCCCGCTCACGACGCGTCTCCTCCCCTAAAAGGGGAGGCCAGACATCCGGTGGCGCACACCGGCGTGCGTAAACTGGCAAATCAAGCCGACGTGGCGCGCTGGATGCGCGGTCAATCCGGCCTGTGGGTGCAGCCTAAAGTTGATGGCGTCGCGGTCACGCTCGTGTATCGGCAGGGGCGTCTGACCCAGGCGATAAGCCGGGGTAATGGCCTGGCCGGGGAAGACTGGACGGCCAGGGTCTTGCAGATCCCCTCCGTGCCTAAAGTCTCTGACGGCGTACTGGCGAATAGCGTTCTACAGGGTGAGCTGTTCCTGCTCCGCGAGGGGCACGTGCAAAAGCAGATGGGCGGCATGAACGCGCGGGCAAAAGTTGCCGGCATGATGATGCGCCAGCAGGCTGCGGCGGATCTTAATCAACTGGGTCTCTTTATCTGGGCATGGCCCGATGGGCCGCAGGATATGAAACAGCGGCTGGCGCTGCTGCGGCAGGGCGGCTTTATTTACAGCGCGCTTTTTTCGCACCCTGTCGCGGATGCGCAGCAGGTTGAACAGTGGCGCCAGCGCTGGTTCACTTCACCGCTGCCTTTTGCCAGCGATGGCGTTGTGGTGCGGCGGGAAAAAGCATCTCCCGGGCGCTTCAGGGTTCCGGGTCAGGGCGATTGGGTTATCGCCTGGAAATACCCGCCCGCCTCACGCGTCATGGAGGTTCGCCGTATCAGCTTTAGCATCGGGCGCAGCGGTAAAATAGCCGTGGTGGCGCATCTGGAGCCGCAGATGCTGGACGATAAGCGCGTGCAGCGGGTGAGCGTCGGTTCGGTATCCCGCTGGTACAATCTGGATATCGGTATTGGCGACCAGCTGCAAATCAGCCTTGCCGGACAGGGAATACCGCGCATCGATTCGGTCGTCTGGCGCACGGCTCAGCGTAATAAACCCCAGCCACCGGCGGCGCGTTTCAATGCCTTAACCTGCTATTTTGCCACGCCCGAGTGTGCGGAACAGTTTCTTTCGCGGCTGGTCTGGCTCTCATCCCGATCGGTTCTCGATATTGACGGCGTGGGAGAAGCGCTATGGCGGTCCCTGCATGACGCGCGCAGCATGGAGCATCTCTTTTCATGGCTGGCGTTTACGCCGGAGCGGCTGCAAGCCATACCGGGGGTCTCGACGCTGCGCGGGCAGAGGCTGTGGCACCAGTTCAATCTTGCGCGCGAACGGCCTTTTCTGCGCTGGATCCAGGCGATGGGAGTCCCTATACCGAAGACGGCGTTTGCCCGGCTGAAGGAGGATGACTGGCGACGGATGCAGGAGCGAAACGAAGAGCAGTGGCGGCGCCTGCCGGGGATCGGGGCGGAAAGAGCGCGGCAGCTGGTGACGTTCTTACATCACCCGGATGTTGCCGCACTGGCGAAGTGGCTAAGCGGGCAACGCGTTCCGGGATTCTGAAAGCATTAATGTGCGCTATGGTTGTAGTTAAATACCGGCAGGCCCAGCTTCCAGCGCAGCGCCAGCATGCGGGCGGTAAAGCCGAACAGCAGGGTGGAGATCACCACCACATCGTGGTTGCTGACGTAATGCTGAAGCGCGATGTATAAAATCGCGGCGGCGAATGACACTCCGGCGTAAAGCTCTTTCTGGAACACCAGCGGGATACGCTTGCAGAACATATCGCGCAGCACGCCGCCAAAAACGCCGGTGATGACGGCGGCAATGGAGGCGATGACCGGGCCCTGGCCCATATCCAGCGCGATCTGGGCGCCAATAATAGAGAACACGATCAGGCCGAGCGCATCAAGCACCAGAAACAGGCGGCGCAGATGCGGCATCACCGGCGCGGCAATCGTGGTCAGGACCGCAGCAATGGCGACAATAATGACGTACTCGGGGTGCTGCACCCAGCCCAGAGGATAGTGGCCGAGCAGAATATCGCGCACTGAACCGCCTCCGAGGGCCGTCGCGGTGGCAATGATAATGACGCCAAACGTATCCATACGGCGGCGCCCGGCAGCCAGCGCGCCGGTCATGGCTTCCGCCGTAATCCCAATCAGATAAAGAATATGAAGCAGCATAAATCCCCCACGGTGATGGCGGAAGGTTAACGATTTGTGCGCAAGATCACGATTGAGATTTTCTAAAGTGAATGAATTTAACCTGATTAAACTAATGCATGATCGATTTAAATCGGCTGAATTTAACGGTTCGTTTGTCATTTATTCATTTTTAGTGATTATAAAAAGTAATGTGAAAGCCGTCGATGCGTATCGATATTGAAAACGCGATGAATACCTGTTGTTTAACTCTCGACCTTTATCCTTTTATTTTCCTCCTTCAGGGCCTGAGAAAATGACTGCAGAAGCTGGCAATAAAAACTATCTCACCCGCCTGATTGCCGTTGTGCTGACGGGGCTACTTGCCGGCCTGTCAGGCATGGTTCTGGCGCTGATTTTACACGCGATTCAGCACCTGGCCTTTGGCTACAGCCCCGGGCAGATCGTGAGCGCGGAGTCATTTCTACAGGGCGTCACGGATTCATCCTGGCCTCGTCGCCTCTCGGCAATCGTCGCGGGGGGAGCCATCGCAGGATTCGGCTGGTGGCTCCTTGGGCGCTATGGGCAGAAGCGAGTCTCAATAGCGTCAGCGGTGGCAAATCCTTCGGTGGCAATGCCTGCGGGTACTACAACGATTCATGCCCTGTTGCAGATCGTCACCGTGGCGCTGGGCTCTCCGCTTGGCCGCGAAGTCGCTCCGCGGGAAATGGGCGCGCTGGGGGCAGGGATGGTGGCGCGTAAGCTGGGACTGCTGGCGGATGAAACCCGAACGCTGGTTGCCTGCGGCGCCGGTGCGGGCCTGGCGGCGGTGTATAACGTTCCGCTGGCCGGTGCGTTATTCAGCCTTGAGGTAATGCTGCTGTCGTTTAGCTGGGAGAAAACGCTGGCGGCGATTATCACCTCGGCGATTGCCGCGTGGACGGCAACGCTCGGGTTAGGCGAGGAATCGCAATACCATTTTACTTCCGACATCCTGCCGCATTCATTTCTCTGGTGGGCGATTATCGCTGGCCCCATTCTTGGCGCCGGGGCCTGGCTCTTTCGCAAAGCGACCAGCACGGCTCGCTCGCACGTTCGAAGCAACTGGCAGATGCCGGTTTTCTGTCTGCTGGCGTTTTCCCTGCTTGCCGCCCTCAGCCTCTATTTCCCCCAGCTTCCGGGAAACGGTAAAGGGCCTATGCAGCTGGCTCTCAGCGATGAACTGGGCTTTCCCGGGGCGGCGATGCTGCTGGCGCTGAAAATGGTGGTGATTCTGGCGGTGCTGCGCGGCGGCGCGGAGGGCGGGCTGCTGACGCCGGGGCTGGCGGTCGGCGGCCTGACCAGCCTGCTGCTGTGTATGCTCTGGCAACAGCTGCTTCCCGGCGGAGATTACGGCAGTTTTGCTCTCGTCGGCGCGGCGGCGTTTCTCGCTGCATCCATGCAGATGCCGCTCACGGCGGTCGCGCTGGTGATGGAGTTCACCCACATGGATCACAGCTATCTGGTCCCCACGCTGCTGTGCGCCGCAGGGGCATTTTTAACCTGCCGGATATTGGATAAGAACTATTCCTTCTGAAACGCAGCGAAAATAAAAGGCCATGATTTACCATGGCCTTTTGTCCGTGCGTGGGTTGGCGAGCGAAAAACCGTTACTCGATGTTCTGAATCTGCTCGCGCATTTGTTCGATCAGCACCTTCAGCTCAATGGCGGAGTTCGTCACTTCGGCATTGATTGATTTAGACGCCAGGGTGTTCGACTCGCGGTTGAACTCCTGCATCATAAAGTCGAGGCGGCGACCGACCGCTTCTTTCTTCTTCAGGATATTCCACGTCTCTTTCACGTGCGCTTCCAGACGATCCAGCTCTTCGGCGACGTCTATACGCTGCGCCATCAGCACCAGCTCCTGCTCGAGGCGGTTGTTTTCCAGCTGCACTTCCGCATCTTCCAGCTTGGCAACCAGACGCTCGCGCTGCCACTGCAAAATTTCCGGCATATGGGCACGTACTTTAGCCACCTCGGCCGTCACGCCATCGAGACGCTGTTCAATCAGCGCTTTCAGCGCCTGGCCTTCGGTTTCGCGGGCGACGATAAAGTCATCCAGCGCACCGTTCAACGCGCCCAGAATTTCGGCGGCAATGGCGTCCAGATCCTGTTCATGGGCCGACATCACGCCAGGCCAGCGCAGAATATCGACCGGATTGATTTCGCCTTCGTCGCTCTGCATTTTGACCCAGTTGGCGGCGTTAACCAGCTGCTTTGCCAGTTTTTCGTTAAGGATCAGCTCACCCTGCGCGCTCGGGTCCTGCTCAAAACGCAGGGTACATTCGACTTTACCGCGGGTCAGACGGGAGCGAATACGTTCACGCACCACGGGCTCCAGGCTACGGAACTGCTCCGGCAGGCGGAAGTAGGTTTCCAGATATCGTTGGTTTACCGAGCGCAGTTCCCACGCGGCGCTACCCCATTCACCCTTGATTTCACGCCGGGCGTAGGCGGTCATACTGCGGATCATAGACGTTCCTGTTTTTAAAGGAGAGTGGGGTGGATTATAGCTTTCGAGGCCTTATCAGGATAGGAATAAGCGCGCATTATCCGTATAATGCGCAGCCACATTCGTTTCAAGCCGGAGAACATCATGCGTCCAGCAGGCCGTAGCGCTAATCAAGTGCGCCCAGTAACCCTGACCCGTAACTACACAAAACACGCAGAAGGCTCCGTGCTGGTCGAATTTGGTGACACGAAAGTATTGTGCACCGCTTCTATTGATGAAGGCGTGCCGCGCTTTCTGAAAGGCCAGGGCCAGGGGTGGATCACCGCCGAATACGGCATGCTGCCGCGTTCTACCCACACGCGTAACGCGCGTGAAGCCGCAAAAGGTAAGCAGGGCGGACGCACCATGGAAATCCAGCGCCTGATCGCGCGTGCGCTGCGCGCTGCGGTTGACCTGAAAGCGCTGGGTGAGTTCACCATCACTCTGGACTGCGATGTGCTGCAGGCAGACGGCGGCACCCGTACCGCGTCTATCACCGGTGCCTGCGTGGCGCTGGCCGATGCGCTGAATAAGCTGGTCGCGGCCGGTAAGCTGAAAACCAACCCGATGAAAGGAATGGTGGCGGCGGTCTCCGTAGGCATCGTGAATGGCGAAGCGATTTGCGATCTGGAATACGTTGAAGATTCCGCGGCGGAAACCGATATGAACGTGGTGATGACCGAAGATGGCCGCATCATTGAGGTGCAGGGTACGGCGGAAGGCGAGCCGTTCACCCATGAAGAACTCCTCACCCTGCTGGCATTGGCCCGGGGGGGTATCGAATCCATTGTCACGACGCAGAAGGCGGCGTTGCAAAACTAGTTTTTAAGGCGACTGAGAAGTCGCCTTTTTTTTGTCCGTAGAAAAGTAAGATGAGGAGCGAATCCATGAAACCGTATCAGCGCCAGTTTATTGAGTTTGCGCTTAACAAGCAGGTACTTAAGTTTGGCGAGTTTACGCTGAAATCCGGGCGCAAGAGCCCCTATTTCTTCAACGCCGGCCTGTTTAATACCGGGCGCGATCTGGCACTGTTAGGCCGTTTTTACGCCGAAGCGCTGGTGGATTCCGGGATTGATTTTGACCTGCTGTTCGGCCCGGCCTATAAAGGCATCCCTATCGCCACTACCACGGCGGTCGCGCTGGCGGAACACCATGACCGCGATCTGCCTTACTGCTTTAACCGCAAAGAGGCGAAGACTCACGGCGAGGGCGGAAACCTGGTGGGGAGTGCGCTGCAGGGCCGCGTGATGCTGGTGGATGATGTGATTACCGCAGGCACCGCGATTCGGGAATCGATGGAAATTATTCAGGCCAACGGCGCTGAGCTGGCCGGCGTACTGATCTCTCTGGATCGTCAGGAACGCGGACGCGGCGAAATCTCCGCGATTCAGGAGGTTGAGCGCGACTACGGCTGTAAAGTAATTTCCATCGTGACGCTGAAAGACCTGATTAGCTATCTGGAAGAGAAGCCGGAAATGGCTGAACACCTGACTGCCGTTCGCGCCTATCGCGAAGCGTACGGCGTATAAACATCTGCCCGGCAGGCAACGGTCTGTCGGGTCGATTGCTGGCAAAACGGCCAGCCGAGGCGAGAAGAGCGCCTGGGTATCAATGCGGATAATGCCGGGCATTCCTGCGGGAAGAGATGCAGCCCTTCGGGCTGCACAGAGACCGGCGAGAATTATTTCAGCTGGGCGGCGACCAGCGGCCAGCGGGCGTCAAAATCGTCCGTCGGGCGATATTTAAACTCGCTGCGCACAAAGCGCGAGAGCATCCCTTCGCAGAATGCCAATAGCTGGCTGGCCAGCAGGGCTTCATCGACGGTATAGCCTTCGCCTTCGCGCATTTTCTTTTCACGCAACACCTGACGCAGCTGAACTTCAATGCGCTCGAACAGCTGATTGATGCGGTCCTGAAGCCGGTCCTGTTCAAACATCAGCGCATGGCCGGTCAGAATTCTTGTCAGCCCAGGATTACGCTCGCCAAACCCAAGAATCAACAGCACAATCAGACGCAGGCGCGCTGAGGTGTCTTTTTCATCTTTTAAAATCAAATTGATGCGCGTAATCAGGCTGTCTTCGATAAATTCAATCAGGCTGTCAAACATGCGGGTCTTGCTCGGGAAGTGCCGATACAGAGCCGCTTCGGATACGCCAACGGACGCCGCCAGTTTCGCTGTGGTAATGCGCTGACTTCCATCGCTGGATTCAAGCATTAGCGCCAGAGATTGAAGTATTTCTTCGCGACGATTCCTTTTCGCAGTTTGTTTTTCTGCCATGTTTTAAAATACCCCTGAAAAAAAGCACTTGTCAGGCAGGCACCCACAAAGCGACCGCAAGCTGTTGCCTGCGGTGATGTTATTGCATTAGTGCGCTTTGCGATGCTGGTTCCACTTCATCCTTCAGGCAGCCCTTTTGCCGGCAGCGCCCCGAAAGAGTTTTGTCTATCGCCGGGCTTATTGACGCCCTGAGTGACCGAAGCCGCCTTCGCCGCGATCGGTGGCGTCAAAATCTTCCACCAGGTTAAATTCTGCCTGCACAACGGGCACAAACACCATTTGCGCGATACGCTCGCCGGGTTCGATGCTGAAGCTCTGCTGGCTGCGGTTCCAGACGGAAACCATCAGCTGGCCCTGATAGTCAGAATCAATCAGACCGACCAGGTTACCCAGTACGACGCCGTGCTTATGGCCCAGTCCGGAGCGCGGGAGAATCACCGCCGCCAGAGAGGGATCGGCAATATGAATCGCCAGACCGGTTGGCACGAGGGTCGTTGCGCCAGGAGCCAGCTCTACGGCGTCATCGAGACAGGCTCGCAGGTCAAGTCCGGCGGAGCCGGAGGTGGCATAGGTCGGCAGCGGAAATTGCTGACCAACACGCGGGTCCAGAATCTTAACGTCGATTTTTTTCATCATAACGGGTAACGATCTCGTCGAGTAATAATTGGCCCAGGAGTTCCTTGCGCTCAAGTGGTAAGCGCTTATCTCCCTCCTGCCAGAAAAGGTGTAATGCATTGCTGTCGCTGTTAAATCCCTGATTTGGCTGAGAAACATCATTGGCGCAAATCAGATCAAGATTTTTGCGGGCTCGCTTTTGCCGTGCGTATTCTTCCACATTATTTGTTTCGGCGGCAAACCCAACGACGTAAGGGCGGTTGGCCTTAAGCGCGGCGACCCCTGCGACGATATCCGGATTTTTAACCATTTTCAGGGTTAATTCATCACCTTGTTTTTTGATTTTTTCTTCGGCGATGGCGACCGCACGGTAGTCAGCGACCGCCGCACAGCCAATAAAAATATGCTGCTGAGGCGCGCTGTTTTGCACCGCGGCTTCCATTTCCAGCGCGGTGGTGACATCAATTCTGTGTACAAACGGCGGCGTAGGCAGCGAAACCGGGCCGCTCACCAGCGTGACGTTAGCCCCGCGGCGCGCGGCGGCGGCGGCAATCGCGAAGCCCATCTTACCAGAACTGTGATTGGTGATATAACGCACCGGATCCAGCGGCTCGCGGGTGGGGCCCGCGGTAATCATGATGTTCAGATGTTGCAAATCTTTGACAGGCGAGAAATGCTGCGCGGCCATATCCACAATGGTCAGCGGGTCCAGCATCCGCCCCGGGCCAACATCGCCGCAGGCCTGGCTGCCGCTGTCCGGGCCCCAGACCAGCAGACCGCGGGCGGCAATGACGTCCAGATTATGCTGAGTGGCGGCGGCGCGATACATCTGCTGATTCATGGCGGGCACGACGGCGACCGGCGAGGGCGTAGCGAGACAAATCGTCGAAACGAGATCGTTGGCCATCCCTGCCGCGACGCGAGCGATTAGGTCGGCGGTGGCGGGGGCAAGAATGACCAGGTCGGCCCATTTCCCCAGCTCAATATGGCCCATCGCCGCTTCGGCGGCCGGGTCGAGCAGGCTGTCGGAAACCGGATAACCGGATACCGCCTGTAGACTTAATGGCGTAATGAAGGCTTTTGCGGCTTCCGTCATGGCGACGCGGACATCCGCGCCGCGGTCACGCAGGCGGCGCACCAGTTCCGGCGTTTTATAGGCAGCAATGCCGCCGCTCACGCCAAGAACGATCTTTTTACCAGCCAGACTCATCATGATTTTTTCCTGTTGCGGTACACCAGAATTCGCGCATCTTATCACAATCCTGACGGCATCGTGTGCCTCGCGCAGATACACTTTGCGAGGCGCTACGCAGGGATAAAACTTGCGTCTCGGCGGCGCAAAAAGGCTGTGCCAGGATAGCGCGCAGTGGGAAGGAGATGCCGCGATGGAAATACAAGAATCCCTCATGCCGAGGGAAAAGATGCAGCGCTACGGTATCGAAGTTTTGTCGGATATTGAGCTGTTGGCGCTATTTTTACGTACCGGTACCCGCACGCAGGACGTGATGACATTTTCGCGGGAGCTGCTACAGCGTTTTGGCTCGCTGTACGGCCTGCTATCGGCGGAGGAGTCGCAGTTTGCTGAGGTGGAAGGCATTGGTCTGGCGAAATATGCGCAGCTAAAAGGGATTGCTGAACTGGCGCGACGCTATTTTAGCCTGCGAATGACGGAAGAACCCTCGCTGGTTACCCCGTCGATGACGCGGGAATTTCTGCAAAGCCAGCTGGCCGACGAAGAGCGTGAGATCTTCATGGTGATCTTTTTAGATAATCAGAACCGGGTATTGAAACATAGCCGCCTTTTTTCTGGTACTCTTAGCCACGTTGAGGTGCATCCGCGAGAAATCGTACGCGAAGCCATCAAAGTGAACGCCGCCGCGGTGATCCTGGCACATAATCATCCATCCGGTAGTCCTGAGCCGAGCAAGGCCGACAGGTTGATTACCGAAAGAGTGATAAAATGTTGTCGATTCATGGATATACGTGTGCTGGATCACCTTGTTATTGGCCGCGGAGCGTACGTATCTTTTGCTGAACGCGGCTGGATTTAGCCCCGATCGCGCGATCCATCGGGATCTTTGTCTGTTCGGGACTTGAGCACATCGCCGAGTCAGCGTATACTACGCCACCTTTGAGAATCTCGGGTTTGGCATTTGGGCCTGGCAATCGAGAGTTCGCTTAGAACTGCGATGACCGGGCTGTAAAGCCTGACGAGGCGCCAATACCCCATACGAAGCTCGAGCTAATTTGATTTTTGGAGAATAGACATGTCCCGAGTCTGCCAAGTTACTGGCAAGCGTCCGGTGACCGGTAACAACCGTTCCCACGCACTGAACGCGACTAAACGCCGTTTCCTGCCGAACCTGCACTCTCACCGTTTCTGGGTTGAGAGCGAGAAGCGTTTTGTCACCCTGCGCGTATCTGCTAAAGGTATGCGTGTTATTGATAAGAAAGGCATCGATACAGTTCTGTCCGAACTGCGTGCCCGTGGCGAAAAGTACTAAGTACTTAGAGGAAATAAGTCATGGCTAAAGGTATTCGTGAGAAAATCAAGCTGGTTTCTTCTGCTGGTACTGGTCACTTCTATACCACCACGAAGAACAAACGTACTAAGCCGGAAAAACTGGAACTGAAAAAGTTCGATCCAGTTGTCCGTCAGCACGTTTTATACAAAGAAGCTAAAATCAAATAATTTTAGATTCCTTGTAAAGAAAAACCCCGCCTCGGCGGGGTTTTTTGTTATCAAGACTACGCTACCGTCTACACCGTTGGCGCTGGCGAACGTTTACCCCCTGCGCCAGGCGGAAGAGCATGCTGAACAATAATTGCCCTGAACCTCGTTGCTGAACGCGGTAAGATAGTGCATCCTGCCGTTTTTGTTCGAGAAAAGAATGCCTGAATTACCTGAAGTAGAAACCAGCCGCCGCGGCATTGAGCCGCACCTGGTGGGAGCCACCATCCTGCACGCCGTTGTGCGCAACGGGCGCCTGCGCTGGCCCGTTTCTGAAGAGATCTATCGTCTGAGCGACGTTCCGGTGCTCAGCGTACGCCGCCGCGCTAAATATCTGCTGCTGGAACTGCCCGACGGCTGGATTATCGTCCACCTTGGGATGTCGGGAAGCCTGCGTATCCTGAGCGAAGAGCTGCCCGCGGAAAAACACGATCACGTGGACCTGGTGATGAGTAACGGCAAGGTGCTGCGCTATACCGACCCGCGTCGTTTTGGCGCCTGGCTGTGGACCAAAGCGCTGGAAGGGCATCCGGTGCTGGCGCATCTGGGGCCGGAGCCGCTGAGCGATGAGTTCAACGCCGATTATCTGCAGGCGAAGTGCGCGAAGAAAAAAACCGCGATTAAGCCCTGGCTAATGGATAATAAGCTGGTGGTCGGGGTGGGCAATATCTACGCCAGCGAATCGCTCTTTTCGGCGGGCATTCACCCCGACAGGCTGGCCTCTTCACTGTCGCGCGAGGAGTGCGAGCAGCTGGTGAAAGTGATTAAGCTGGTCCTGCTGCGCTCCATCGAACAGGGCGGGACGACGCTGAAAGATTTCCTGCAAAGCGACGGTAAACCGGGCTACTTTGCCCAGGAGCTGCAGGTGTATGGCCGCAAGGGCGAGCCGTGCCGCATTTGCGGGACGCCGGTTATCGGCAGTAAACACGCCCAGCGGGCGACGTTTTATTGTCGCCAGTGCCAGAAGTAAAGTGCGGGGGTTGCCGTGAACCCGGCTTGCGCTGCGCTTAGCCGGGCTACAGGGCTGCGCTTGGTCCGGTAGCCCGGACAGATGCGCAGCATCGCCTCCGGGAAGAGCCTAGACGGCGCAGGATTACAGCTTCTTCAGCAGCGCCTGGTGAACGTTTGCCGGCAGAAAGTGAGAGACGTCGCCCTGGTGGCGCGCCACTTCTTTCACCAGCGAAGAGGAGATAAACGACCACTCTTTGCACGGCATCAGAAACACGCTCTCCAGCGTCGGCATCAAATGACGGTTCATATGCGCCAGCTGCATCTCATATTCAAAATCTGCCACCGCCCGCAGGCCGCGAATTAAAATATTCGCCTGCTGCGCGCGGGCAAAATTGGCCATTAAATCGCTGAAGCCAATAACCTCAACGTTGACCAGATGCGCCGTTGCCTGGGTGGCCAGCGCGATGCGCTCGTCGAGAGTGAACATCGGCTTTTTGCTCGGGCTGGCGGCGATAGCCAGCAGCACCTTATCGAACATGCTGGCCGCGCGGGTGACGATATCGATATGGCCGTTGGTGATAGGGTCGAAGGTTCCCGGATAGATCGCTTTTGTGCTCATAATGACACTTTCTCCGAGTAGCCGCGGCTCAGGGCCCACAGCTCGGTGTATTTATTAAACGTGTATTGCGCGTTGACCACCGCCAGCAGCCAACCTTGTTTCCCATCCAGAATGCCCCCGCGCAGCAGCAGCGTTTTCACAAAGGCGCCCAGCGTATGGCCGAAGATAGCGGCCAGCGAGGTCTTTTTGCCTCTCTGATGGCGCTCCTGCGCCCAGGCGGCGGCGTAGGCCAGCTGCTTTTGCTGAAAGCCGGAGAAATCACGGCAGGTCAGATGCAGCAGGTCGCCCGCGAGTTCGATAACCCGCGCGCCCTGGGCGTCGAGAGATTCGTGGACCAGATTATCGTTATAGCGGTAACGGTCGCGTTCGTACAGGCGCATCACGCGGTCGGGGTACCAGCCGCTGTGGCGCATAAAGCGGCCAAGGAAATAGTTGCGCCGGGCGATGCTGTATATCGCGCCGGTTTGCGGCGCGGCCAGCACGCTGCGGATAGACTGCGCAAGCTCCGGAGTGACGCGCTCGTCGGTATCGATCATCAGCACGTAGTCGCCGGTGGCGTAGGCCTGGGCGCGCTGGCGCTGAATACCGTAGCCCTGCCAGTCGCGATCGACATGCACCTGAACGCCCTGGCTGCGGGCGAGTTCGACGGTGTTGTCGCTGCTGCCGGAATCCAGCAGCACTATCTCATCGGCCCAACTTACCGACGCCAGACAATCAGGCAGCAGATCCGCCGCGTTTTTGGCAATCATCACGACCGAGAGTCGAGGCGACATTAGTGGCTCCGCTGCGGCAGATAGGGTTGCAATAACTGTAGCAGACGGGAAAGCGCGCCCTGGTTTTGGTGCAGAACTTCCACCGCATGGCGACCGTACCACAGACGGTAATCTTCATCGGTCAGCAGGTTAGACACCTGCGTTACCAGCGAGTCGGCGTCGGTGACGGTAATCAGTCCATCGTCCTGCTGCAGCTTGGCGCAGATATCTTTGAAGTTGAACGTGTGCGGACCCATCAGTACCGGTATCGCATGGGCGGCGGGCTCCAGCGGGTTATGGCCGCCGCGCTCCACCAGGCTACCGCCGACAAACGCGAGGTCGGCAATACCGTACAGCAGCATCAGCTCGCCCATGGTATCGCCAATCACCACCTGGGTACTGTTCGACGGGATTTCGCCGGTGCTGCGCAGGGTGTAGCTCATTCCCGCTTTCTGCACCATCTCGCGGGCGTCGCCGAAGCGCTCCGGATGGCGCGGGACAAGGATCAGCAGCAGGTTGGGGAAACGCTCCAGCAGCTGCTTATGCGCCTGAAGAATAATTTGTTCTTCGCCGTCGTGGGTGCTGGTGGCAATCCATACCTGGCGATGCGGCGCCCACTGGCGGCGCAGGGTGATGGCGCGAGCCGCCAGCTCTGGCGTGACCGAAATATCAAACTTCAGGCTGCCGGTGACCGCCAGCTGATTGCGTTTCAGGCCAAGAGCGATAAAGCGGCTGGCGTCTTCTTCATTCTGCGCGGCGATAAGGGTAATGCGGCTCAGCAGCCGACGCATAAATTTCCCCAGTTTGGCATAGCCTTTCGCCGAGCGTTCGGAGAGGCGGGCGTTGGCGATTACCAGCGGGATTTTACGCTTGTGCAGCGTGGCGACCATGTTCGGCCACAGTTCGGTTTCCATGACGATAACCAGCTTCGGCTGAACGGTATTGAAGAAACGGTTCATCGCGCCGGGCAGATCGTAAGGCAGATAGACGTGATGCACGTCTTTGCCGAAAGCGGACATGGCGCGTTCAGAGCCGGTTGGCGTCATGGTGGTGACGGTGATCGGCAGATAGGGGTAACGGTGGCGTAGCGCGCGCACCAGCGGAATCGCCGCCAGCGTTTCACCTACGGAAACGGAATGCAGCAGGATGCCACCCGGTTCTACCTTGTTCTGGCAGAAGCCATAACGTTCCTTCCAGCGTTTACGATAGGCAGGGGCCTTACGGCTGCGTAACAGCAGTCGCAGCCACACCAGCGGCTGAATGAGGTAAAGTAGGGCGGTATAAAGCAATTCCAAGCGATTTATCCGTATTTATGTTTTTGCGGGCAAATTCTAAGCATTTAACCCGCGTAAAGCTATCTCTTTGGCGGAAACTAAGGGATTCAGTATTAAGCCGCGTCGCGATAGCGCTTGATGCGCAGATAGCGGCGTCCAAGACGCCAGCGTAGACGGAACGTACGGGCGTTTTTCCAGATCAGGCGCCAGATACCGCGGTCAAAGAACTCTTTAATGATAATATGCTTTTTTGACTCATCTTTCATGCTATCGAAGGTATGAATAATTCCCAGCCCCTCTTTGGCGATCTGCCAGCGGCAGGCGGAAATATCGCGAACCTTGTCCGGATAACGCTGGTTGATGGCGTCCAGCATCTCAAGAATCTTCATATAGTGGCGCGCTGAACGCATCAGCGTGTCGTCGTTGTCCGGCTTATGCGACACCGATTCCGAGTGAATATAGTAATCGTAGAACTGCTCGCTGGTGTACTGCACGCGTTCTGCCGCCAGCAGCACTTCGGTGGTCCAGGGAATATCCTGATGGCGCAGGCCAGGCTCAAAGTGGAAGCGGTGGCTGGCGATAAACTCCCGGCGGTAGATATTCAGCCAGGTGACATGCAGGAACTTACGAGAATCCAGCGCCTGCTTTAACCAGACGTGGCCGGGCAAAACGCCGGTCGACTGCAGCCGGTCCAGCGGAAAAATAGGATGGATATCTTTTTTCGTCTCGTAGACGTAGCGGCCGTTGCAGGTGGCGACGTCTAGATTGCCCTTTTCCGCCATCTCCAGAAGCGTACGGTACATGCCAGGGTAAAGCTTATCGTCGATATCCGGGAAGGTCAGGTACTTACCCGTCGCCGCGGCGAGGCCGGTATTGCGCGCCACCGACACGCCCTGGTTTTCCTGCTCCAGCACGAGCACGTTTTGCAGGCGCTCTTTCCACTGGTCGATAACCGCAAGGCTACCGTCCGTCGACCCGTCGTTCACCAGGATCAGTTCATAGCTTTCCAGCTGCTGTTGCTCAAGGCACTCAAAGAATTGCGCAAGGAATTTTTCGCCGTTATAGACGGCGGCTACGATGCTTAGTAAAGGCGTTTGACTCATAACTCATTCGATCCTGGTTGAATAACGGCGTCAGGCGCTGCGCAGCTGACGATACTGCTGACAAATCGATGCCACGCTGAACTTCTCCAGCGCCGCTGCGTCGATGGCCGGCGGGCTATGGTAAATGCTTTGCATCGTCTGAGCCAGCGCCGGGCTGTTGAGATCCGCCAGGCCACGCGACAGCTCGCCGGTGAGGATCTCGGTCACGCCGCCCGGGCAGCGGGTGCTGGCGACCGGCGTATCCAGCAGCAGCGCCTCAACCACCACGTTGCCAAAGCCTTCGCTATCGGAGCTGAGGACCAGCATCCGCGCCCCTTTAATCCACGGCAGCGGGTTTTTCTGGAAGCCCTTAAACAGGACGCGATCGGCAACCTGTAGCTGCTGCGCCAGCTGGCGCAGGCGCTGCTCTTGTTCCGGTTTTCCCTGCCCCAGCAGCACCAGCGGCGCATCGATACCGCTTTGCGCATACGCCTCAATCAGGCGGTCGTGGCGTTTACCGGGATGAAAGCGGCCCACGTGGATAATATAGTCGCCGTCGGGGCGCTGGCTGGGTTCTTCGGCCGCGGCGCGCAGAGCGGGGATATCAAACGGGTTATAGATGGTTTTCAACTGGGCCGGGCGAATGGCGAACTGCTCGACCAGGTCTTGACCTACCGCATCGGAGACGGCGACGACGTTGCGTCCCCGGTAAACGCGCCCGATTTTCTGCTGTTTCAGCCAGCGGTCAAAACCGCTGCGGTGTCCGAGATAGGACGCGGAGAACACGCCGTGCAGGCAAAACCAGACGTTGCGCCCGTTCAGCAGGCGGCTGCGGGAGACAATGCGGTCGGTTTTATGCAGATTCGAGAGCACCAGATCGAAACGGCCCTGCTGTTCTGCTTTCTCGATTGCCGCATCAAGCTGGCGCGCGCGCCGGGACAGCTCCGTCAGCTTGCGCCACGGCTTGCGGCAGCGATCGGCGATGACCTGATAATCCAGCCCTTCCGGCAGCGGATAATCGCAGACGTCGCGCAGGGAAAAAAGCGATACCTGTTCACCCTGGCTAAGAAAATGCGCTGCCAGCGTCAGCACGACTTTTTCCGCGCCGCCGCCGGGCAGGCCGTCGATAACAAACAGTATGCGCATCGTTATTTCACCAAATCCTGATAGAGGGAGAGCAGCTGCGCCGAGAGGCGTTCGCTGGTGCAGGTCATGATGCGCTCGCGGGCGCGTTCGCCTTGCGCAGAGCCTAACGCCCGGGCGGGCAGGGCGCTAACCGACTCCTGCAGGGCCGGGATATCCAGCGCATCGCAAACGTAGCCATTGCTGCCCTGAACAATAAACTCCGCGCCGCCGCAGCCGGTAGTCGTAATCACCGGCAGGCCGCAGGCCATCGCTTCGAGAATGACGTTGGGAAACGGATCGTACAGCGTCGGCAGCAGCAGGCCGTCGGCCATCTGATAGAACGGCAGGGTTTCCGACTGCATGCCGAAGAAGCGCACCCGCTCCTCGCAGTTCAGCGTTTTCGCCAGCTGCTGATAGCGGCCCTGCTCTTTATCTTTGCCCACCACCAGCAGGTAGCGGTTGGTCGGCGCGATGGCGCGGATCGCCGCATCCAGCCCCTTGCGCTCAAAGCCGGAGCCGACGTAGATCAGGCAGGTCGCCTGGCGCGGCAGATTCCATTTGGCGCGCAGCGCGACAAAGGCTTCTTCCGTCGGCGGCAGAAAACGCTGGTTATCGATAGCGTTATAGATAACGTGGATTTTTTCCGCCGGCAGGCCGAAGTCTTCAATAATCTCGCGCTTAATCATCTCCGCGTTGCAGATAACGCCGCGCAGGTGCGCGTCCTGGTACATGTCGCGCTCGGCCTGCATCACATAGCGATGGTAGCGGTCGGCAAACAGCAGGCGGCTTTTCCAGCCGGGCAAAATGCGCGAGCGCTGCTGCAGCCAGCGGCGGTGCACGCCGTCTCCGGCGCGGTACAGGTCGCAGCCGGGGATACGCTCGTGGCTTTGCACCAGATCGAAGGCTTCGCGCTGCCACAGCTGGCGGGCGGCGTCGGCAAATCCTCGCTCGCGGCTGATCCGCCCCCATTTGCGCGGATTGCAGATGTGGATGTTCCACTCGGGCTTCACCGGCCCCTGCCATTCGCGGGTGATGACGTTCAGTTCAAGATCGCTGTCGTCGAGGGCTTCCAGCGCGCGGGAGACAAACCGCTCCGCGCCGCCGTCCGGGCGATACTTCTGGCGTACCAGAGCCAGCCTGAATTTACTCATGCCAGTACCTTTTTCGCCGCCGCGATAACCGCGTCGGTGGGGATTAAATCGAGAAAGCGTTCGTTGGTGTTGGTATCAATGTCGTCAGGATCGGGAATCGATCCGAAATCACCCGCCCAAATCACCTCGCCCTGCGCCTGCCATGGACGCCAGAAGGTGAGCTTGGAGGGGCCGAATAGCGCCACCAGCGGCGTACCGAGCGCGGCGGCCATATGCATCGGCACGGAGTCGACGCCGATAAACAGGCGGGCATGGTCGATGACGGACGCCAGCTGGCGCAGGGTGAGCAGCCCGGCGAGGGAGTGCAGGCGAGCATTGGGGCAGCCCGCCATAATGGTGTCGATCATCTGCTTCTCTCTGGCGTCAGGGCCGGAGGTCAGCACGACCGGGTAGCCTGCTTCAGAAAGCGCGTTTATCAGGGCGCTCATCCGCCCTTCGCGCCAGCACTTAAAGAACCAGCGGGAGGTTGGCTGAATGACGATATAGTTATCCTGAAATCCTGCCGGCAGCAGCGCGCGGCTGGCGCGCCAGTCCTGCTCGCTGTAGCCCATCGTCGCCGGCGCGTCAGCAATATCCAGCCCAAGCGGCGCCAGAATCGACAGATTCTGCTGCACGGTATGCAGCTGGTTATGCCGCTCGGTTGAGGCGAGGGCGGTATGGCAAAAACGCCAGGCCGGGTGGCGACGCTTCGGAAAGTCAAAGCCGATACGGATGGCCGCCCCGGTCAGTTTGGTGATGATCGCGCTGGGCCACTGATCGGCAAGATTGAGCACCATATCGTAGCGCTGCTGGCGGAGCATGCGAATCAGCCGCCACTCCATCTTCAGCTGATGGCCGGCGCCCTGTTTTTTCCAGCGCCGGTCAATGCCGTAAATGTGGCGGATATCCGTATTCGCTGCGAGCATATCCCGGGTTTCTTCATAAAGCAGCACATCCACGCAGGCGGCGGGATATTGCTGCTTAAGCGCGTGAATAAGCGGCGTTATCAATAACATATCGCCATGATGGCGAAGCTTAATAACCAGGATTCGCGCCGGGTTCACGCGGCCGGAAGTGCGGGTTTCAGGCGTCATTCTCTATTCTTCATTCAGGGGCAGGGCTCCGATTCTAGGGGATCAGATAGATTGAGAGAAGCCTTGTCTTGCTCTACCATGACCCGATACGTATGGCCTGAGGACGTTTTCGTGCACAAACCCGCATTTCTCATCACGATTGATACAGAGGGTGATAACCTCTGGCAAAAACATGACAGCATCACCACCGAGAATGCGCGCTATCTACCGCGTTTTCAGCAGCTTTGCGAAAAGTATGGTTTTAAACCGGTCTGGTTGACCAACTATGAAATGGCCATCGACCCGGTTTATATCGAATTTGCCAAAGATGCGATCGCCCGGGGAACCGCGGAAATCGGTATGCATCTCCACGCGTGGAACAGCCCGCCGACCGATCCGCTCACCGATGACGACTGGCGACATAAACCGTATTTGATCGAGTACAGCGATGCGGCGATGCGGGCAAAAGTCGACTATATGACCCGCCTGCTGGAGGACACCTTTCAGACCAAAATGGTCAGCCATCGCGCCGGGCGCTGGGCGTTTGACGAGCGCTACGCGCGTCTGCTGGTGGAGTATGGCTATCTGGTGGATTGCTCGGTTACCCCGAGGGTGAACTGGAAGACGGCGAAAGGCGCGCCGCAGGGCGACGGTGGTACCGATTACCGTCATTTCCCGCAGCACGCCTATTTTCTTGACGAGAATGATATCCGTCGTGAAGGGCAATCATCGCTGCTGGAAGTGCCGATGAGCATTCAGTACAAGCATTCCGCGTGGATGAATAGCCTGAAGCAGGGCTACGATCGCCTGCGCGGCAAAGTACGCTCGCCGTCGGTACACTGGCTGCGTCCGATGGGCGGCAACGTTGAGACGATGAAAAAAGTGGTCGAACAAACGTTGACTCAGGGTAATGACTACGTCGAATATATGCTCCACTCTTCAGAGTACATGCCCGGCGGCAGCCCAACGTTTAAAAACGAGCAGGATATCGAGCGCTTATATGCCGATCTGGACGCTTTTTTCAGCTGGCTGGCGCCGCAGGTGAAGGGAATGACGTTGGCGGAGTACTACCAACAGAAACTCACACAGCGATAAAAGATCACAACCAGGTACCGTATGCGTATCGTGAAGCAGTTTACGCGGAAGAAAAATGCCTTCTTCCGCGAAATTAAGTTTAATTTAATTAACTATCGTTACAGAAATAAAAGCGCACGCCAGCCCTTTAATTCCGCGAAGATTCAGCATGTTTTATTATTGCGCCTGGATGACAAAGTTGGGGATATGGTCGTAACGACCGGCTGCGCAAAGCTTTTAGCTGACCGGGGTTATAAGGTTTCGGTGCTTACCGGGCCGGTCTGTAAGCAGATGCTTGCCGGTGCGGATTTTCTTGAGCAGGTTTATTTATATCAGCCGCGGATGCCGTTAAACGCACTGCGTGCGGCAGGATTTGACGCGGTCGTTGATTTTGATGACGTGAAAACCTACGAGCGTTTTAAACTGCTGGCTGATTTACGCCCTGGCTGCGTTATCGGTTTTAATAAACAAGAATATAAGCTTTACGATCACTCCATCCCTTTTCTGGACAGCAGCAGCCATATTTCCGCGCGCTATAAAGCCGTCGCCAGGCTATTTGGTATAGAACACCCTCATTACCACTATCATCTGCCCGGCGATGCTTTTGAGCGGGAAAGAGTCAAAACACTGCTGGATCAGCACAAGGGGAGTCAGCTCTGTATTGCCATAAACCCGTTTACCGCCTCAACGGATAAAGACTTTTGCCGTCATCAGGTTTCTGCTCTGATTGAACGCTTATATACGCTCCCTTATAAAATCAGCGTCGTGATGGTCGGGCATAGCGAGAAAATTCGTCAGCTTAATCTGGAAACGGCGCTGCATCTGCCAGATAGCAATATTAATTCAGCGGTTGAGATTGTTCGCCACTGCGATCTGGTGATTACGGCGGATACCGCCATCGTGCATATTGCTCGCGCGTTCGACAAGCCCATGGTGGCGGTTTACAACAAACGTAAACTCAAAGATACCGGTTTGCCGGGCTATACCATTTGGGCGCCGGGTTATGACAAGGCCAGACAAATTGTCTGCGAAGAGACTAACGTCGCCGACATGACCATTGACGCGGTCTGGCCGGTCATCAAAGCGCAGGTGGATGCCCTGATCGCCGCTCGCCAGCAGGCATAAAAAAGGGCCCGCTGCGGGCCCTTCTCTTAGCGTTTCGCCTTCAGGCTGCCGCTCAGCGCGATGCCCAGCGGCAGCCAAAACAGCGGCCAGCTTTCGCGAGGGTTGCTGATGATAAACATGCCCTGCGAGGCCATAAAAATCAGCGCATAGATAAAAATCGCCAGCCCGTAGCGGCCATCCTGCTGTTTACGCCATGCCTGCCATAACCCTCCGGCAATCACCGCCAGCAGCAGCGCCAGGCCGATTATGCCGCCTTTCAACAGAGCACCAAGATAGACGCTGTGGGTGGTAGTGATATGCTCGCCGCTGTAGTTGGTAAAGTTCAGCTCGTAGTCAAAGCCCCGACCCAGCCACGGCTGGCTGGCCACTTCCTGGAGCGTATGGTGCCAGATACTCAAGCGCAATCCGCTTTGGGTGCCCAGCTCTTCAAAGCGCGCCAGCAGCAGGTCTCCCGTTGGCGTAAAGAAGAAAAGCGCGCCCAGAACCAACGCTAACGCGGCGACAATCAGAAGGTTGCGGCGGGTAAAGACGTGCAGGTGCAGGGTGCAAACAAACGCCACCAGCAGCGCGATAATCGGGCCGCGGCTTTGGGTCAGAAACAGCATCACCAGCATGATGGCCATCGGCACATACAGCAGGTGGCTGCCTTTCTCCTTCAGCAGCATCGCGCAAATAAGGATGCCGATACCGCAATAGCCCGCCAGGTCGATCACGTTGGTCGGGCCGGGATTCTCCGGCGAAACCAGGCGTTCCTTGAGGACCAGCGTGAAGTCGATCGCCATCGTCCAGACGGAGAGCACCGTGATCCCGGCCACGACGCTCAGCAGCGCCAGATGTCGGGTCCGGGGATGGCCAAGTAGCGTTGTCAGCAGCAGAAGATAGAAAATTAAATAGGTGCCATGGGTCAGAGGGGAATCGATATGCTGCGGCGTCTGCCCCCAAATATTGCTCAGCGCATAGTACACGCAGAATACCACCAGCAGGCTATAAACCGGCCACCGCTGGCGGATGCTTTCCGCTATTGCCTGACGGTTGTCTTTGTTAAGCAGTGAAAGCAAAAAGAGCAAAATAGATAAATGAAGGAGGTTATTTGTCCGGGTTGATACGCAGAAAATAGCGCTAAAAAACAGAAACAAAGTGAAGAAAACGGTGTAGCCCTGTCTGGCGTAATTACTTATTTTTAAAGTACTCATCAAAAGAAACCTTTTCGAAAATCGTTTCCGGAACCGCGCTTTCTAACGAGAAGTTGACGACCCGAATATGGTTTTGTTGCAGCACGTTGGCAGCGTGCGAAAAGGACGGCATGACCAGGTCATCCACCTTATTTGCCAGCCAGGAGGGGAGTTTATCCTGTTCCGTTTCGTAGAATCGCGGCTGGTTGAAATTACTCATATCCAGCCCGCTTATCAGAATGGTTTTAAATCCCAGCCACATCAGAATTTGCAGTGCCCAGTAGACCACGGTTCCGGCATCGAAAATGCCGTGACGAATGTCGGTGCTAAAGCAAATATCCTGCCTTTGCGGATGAAAGCGTAGCGCGGGGACGCCGCGCCAGGCCTGCTGTATCGCGTTTTTGGCGACTTTAGGCTGATAAATTTTATAACAGGCGTCTTCAATTAATGCCAAACGACAGCGAAGCTCTGCGCCGTGGCGGTCGAGGATTTTGGCGATACCGTGCATGGTGGTGAAGAGCACGAGATCGGGTTGGCTAATCACCGAACGGATCACGTCCGGTTTTTTATCGTAAAACTCCATATCCACGATGGTATAGAGCGAAAATTTAATTTTATCAGAGAGATGCCAGGCGCCGTTCACCCCCATCACCGGAATACTTTTCGGCAGCAGCGTAAAATCGATGCGGCGCGTAGAGGGGCCGGTGGCGGTCAGCAGCACCTCGCCCTGAGCGCTATCCTTCAGTTCGCTGAGATTGACCAGCGGAACCGCTTTCCCTTTGTATTTCAGGGTGCGGATTTCGCCGCTCGCCGCGCGCGTGATATGGGTAAACGGCCAGAGATTTTCGTTATGGCGAAAGGCGCGTCGATGCGTGTAGCGATAGATCTGCTTAAATAATGAACCCATTAAGCCAGTTCCTGAGATTTCAACAGTTGCCGAACCCGGGACGCGGGAATATCGCCCGTGCTGCTGCCGCTTTCCGGGCGCACCACGTGCTGATTTTTACCGTAGCCGCCAATCAGCCCCGGATCGGTCGGGCCGTACAGCGTGAAGTTCGGTTTATCGAGCGCGGCGGTGAGATGGCTCAGCCCCGTGTCGACGGAAACGACCCCGCGCGCGCCGGCCAGCACCTGGGCTACCTGCTCCAGGCTCATGCGCGGCAGGACGTCGACAAAATCGTGCCCTTCCGCCAGGCGTCCGGCCCGCGCCTCTTCATGGGGGGCGCCCCACGGCAGTTTGATGCGTACGCCGCTGTCGGCAAGCAGGGCGATAAGCGCCCGCCAGTTCTCTTCCGGCCAGTGTTTATCATCGCGCGTTGTGGCGTGGAGGAACACCAGATACGGCGCAGCGGACGGGTCAGCCTGACGCAAAAAATGGCGGGCGATCGCGTAGTCGCCCTGGGTTTCCGGCTTCGCGTAGCCGAGGCTTTTCGCGAACAGCTCGCGGGTGCGCTCAACGGCGTGCTGCTGTTTAGCGATATGGTGACGACGGTTGTAAAACAGGCTCGCCAGCGGCTCGCGGGCGGTCTGCCAGTCCATACCGTGCTTCACGCCGCGGGCCAGTCGGGTGACCAGCGCGGCGCTCTTCACCAGCCCCTGGGCATCGATGATAGCGTCGTACTTTTCCGCGCGCACGGCCTCGCGGAACGCCTTGCGCTCGGCTTTGATCGGCGCGGAAAACCACGCCTTACGCCAGCGGCGAATCGCCACCGGGATGACCCGGTCGACGCTCTCATGCCAGGAAGGGATCTGCGCGAAGCCTTCTTCAACCACCCAGTCGAAACGAATGCCGGGAAAGGCCAGCGCGGCGTCGCTCAGCGCGGGCAGCGTGTGCAGCACGTCGCCCATGGACGAGGTTTTTACGATCAGTACCCGCATCCGTCAGGCTTCCTCTTGTTCCGTTTTTTCCAGCAGCAGGTCGTTTAATTCTTCCAGTACGCGCTGCGGCGTAATGTCGATCAAACTCTGATGATAGCCTTCGGCGGCGTCGCCTTTACGCACTTTGTGGTAGCCGCTGATCAGGCGGATCACGCGCGCTTTGTGCGACAGCGGTGGAGTGAAGTCCGGGCTGCTGGGCCCGTAGAGCGCCACCAGCGGACGGTCCAGTGCCGCGGCGACGTGCATCAGGCCGGAATCGTTGCTGACCACCGCTTTACAGGCGGCGATCAGAATAACGGCCTGCTCAAGCTGGGTTTCGCCGGCCAGATTGCGGCACCATGCCTGCTGTTCGGTCGTGAGCGCGGCGAGGATTTCATTGCCCGCTTCGTGGTCTTTCGCGGAGCCAAACAGTACGATCTGAAAGCCTTCGTCGATCAGCTGTTTCGCCAGCTCGGCGTAGTGATAGTGCGGCCAGCGTTTTGCCGGGCCGAACTCTGCGCCGGGGCAGAAGCCGATAATCGGGCGCTCGGCTGAGAGATTAAACGCGCTGCAGGCCTGCGATTTTTCGCCTTCATGCACCTGCAGCTGCGGCCAGAGCAGCGGCTGCGGCAGATCTTTCGCGCAGCGCATCACGCCTTTGTCGTAGGCCAGACCGACGTAGCGTTCGACCATCAGCGGCCAGGCGTCTTTATCCAGCTTACGGGCGTCGTTCAGCAGGCCGTAGCGCATTTCGCCGAGCCAGCCTGTGCGATGCGGTATTCCCGCAAAGAACGGCACGAGGGCCGATTTAAACGAGTTGGGCAGCACGAAAGCGCGATCGTAGCGACGTTCGCGCAGGCTGTGCCCAAGCTTACGCCGTTCACCGATTTCCAGCGCGCCGTGGCCGAGCGGCATCGGGATCGCTTCGTTGACTTCCGGCATGCGCGATAGCAGCGGACGGCACCATGCGGGCGCCATCACGTCGATTATCGCCTGGGGATAGCGCGCCCTGAGCGTACGGTAAAGACTTTGCGACATCATCATGTCGCCCACCCATGACGGGCCAACCACCAATATTTTCATTCATTCCATCCTTCAAGCTGTCTCTGCGTTGGCTGCCTGCGTTCCCTCCGGTCACTGACTTTAGTCAGCTCCCGGAGAATCACTGAGTTGCCGCCTTGATACCGCTCGAATGATTTTATGAATTCGCATGATTGTCGCGATTGAGCCAGGCCATATATTCCGTTACGCCTTCGGCAACGGTCTTAAACGGTTTATCGTAGCCCGCTGCGCGCAGGTTAGTCAGATCCGCCTGAGTAAACGCCTGATAGCGGCCTTTGAGTTTATCCGGGAACGGAATGTACTCGATGCTGCCTTTCTGGTGATAAGCCAGCGTTGCGTCTGCAACGGCCTGGAAAGACTCCGCGCGCCCGGTGCCGAGGTTGAAGATGCCGGAAACGCCGTTTTCCCAGAACCACAGGTTCACCGCCGCGACGTCGCCGACGTAGACGAAGTCGCGCTTGAAGCCGTCGCTGCCTTCGAACAGTTTCGGACTTTCGCCATTATTCAGCTGGGTGTTCAGATGGAAAGCGACGCTGGCCATGCTGCCTTTATGACCTTCGCGCGGCCCGTAGACGTTGAAATAGCGGAAGCCGACAATCTGCGAGTTCGCTTCCGGCAGGATCTGACGGACGTATTCATCAAACAGAAACTTGGAGTAGCCGTAAACGTTGAGCGGCTGCTCGTATTCGCGGGATTCAATAAAGTCGCTGGTGCGGCCGCCGTAGGTCGCTGCGGAAGAGGCGTACAGGAACGGGATTTCACGCTCCAGACAGTAGTGCAGTACCTCTTTGGAATACTGATAGTTGTTATCCATCATGTACTTGCCGTCCCACTCCGTGGTGGAAGAGCAGGCGCCTTCATGGAAAATAGCGTCGATATCGCCGAACTCTTCGCCCGCCATAATCTGGATCAGAAAGTCTTCTTTATCCATGTAGTCGGCAATGTTCAAATCCACCAGATTGATGAATTTGGTCCCGTCTTTCAGATTATCTACGACCAGAATGTCGGTAATACCCTGGTCATTCAGCGCCTTAACGATATTGCTGCCGATAAAGCCTGCGCCGCCGGTAACGATGATCATAACTGTAACCTTTGAAGTTGGTAGTCCAGAGACAATCCGGACATGAATACTCCTATCATATCACTACATCGGAAAGGCTTCAGCCATTCGCCGATAAGGTAGAGAGGGACTCGTGATTTATGCTGCAAATAATTCATGCAGTAATGCATCATCTCGTATCAGCGTATAGCTTTAGGTAATATGTGCCAAATTTTGCCGAATCTGGAGAGTTGCAATGCGTGGGGATTTCTACAAACAGTTAACCAATGACCTGGATACCGCGCGTGCGGAAGGGTTGTTTAAAGAAGAACGGATCATCACTTCGGCGCAGCAGGCGGATATCACCGTCGGCGGCAGCCAGGTCATTAACTTCTGCGCCAATAACTATCTCGGCCTCGCGAACCACCCGGAACTGATTGCCGCCGCGAAAAGCGGGATGGACAGCCACGGCTTCGGCATGGCCTCCGTGCGCTTTATCTGCGGTACCCAGGACAGCCACAAAGCGCTTGAGAAGAAGCTGGCCGATTTTCTCGGTATGGAAGATGCGATTCTGTACTCCTCCTGCTTCGACGCCAACGGCGGCCTGTTTGAAACCCTGCTCGGCGCAGAGGACGCGATTATCTCCGATGCTCTGAACCACGCGTCGATCATCGACGGCGTGCGCCTGTGTAAAGCGAAGCGCTTCCGCTATGCCAACAACGATATGCAGGAGCTGGAAGCCCGTCTGAAAGAGGCGCGTGAAGCCGGCGCGCGCCATGTACTGATCGCCACCGACGGCGTGTTCTCCATGGACGGGGTGATCGCCAACCTGAAGGGCGTCTGCGATCTGGCGGATAAGTACGACGCGCTGGTGATGGTCGATGATTCGCACGCCGTGGGTTTTGTGGGTGAAAACGGCCGCGGCTCCCATGAGTACTGCGACGTGATGGGCCGCGTCGACATTATCACCGGTACGCTGGGTAAAGCGCTGGGCGGCGCGTCCGGCGGCTATACCGCCGCGCGTAAAGAAGTCGTCGAGTGGCTGCGCCAGCGCTCGCGTCCGTATCTGTTCTCCAACTCGCTGGCGCCGGCGATTGTCGCCGCCTCCATCAAAGTGCTGGAGATGGTGGAAGCGGGCAGCGAGCTGCGCGATCGTCTGTGGGCTAACGCGCGCCTGTTCCGTGAAAAAATGACCGCGGCAGGGTTTACCCTTGCGGGCGCCGATCACGCCATTATCCCGGTGATGCTCGGTGAAGCCACCGTGGCGCAGCAGTTCGCGCGCGAGCTGCAAAAAGAAGGTATTTACGTCACCGGATTCTTCTACCCGGTGGTACCAAAAGGCCAGGCGCGTATCCGTACCCAGATGTCTGCGGCGCATACCCCTGAACAAATTGAACGTGCGGTGGAAGCCTTTACCCGCATCGGTAAACAACTGGGCGTCATTGCCTGAGGGTGTGAGATGAAAGCGTTATCCAAACTGAAGGCGGAAGAAGGCATCTGGATGACCGACGTACCGGAACCGGAAGTCGGCCACAACGATCTGCTGATTAAAATTCGCAAGACCGCGATTTGCGGTACCGACGTGCATATCTACAACTGGGACGAGTGGTCGCAAAAGACCATTCCGGTTCCGATGGTGGTGGGGCATGAATACGTCGGCGAAGTGGTGGGTATCGGTCAGGAAGTTCGCGGCTTTAAGCTGGGCGACCGCGTTTCCGGCGAAGGGCATATCACCTGCGGCCACTGCCGTAACTGCCGCGCCGGGCGTACGCATCTGTGCCGCAATACGACGGGCGTCGGCGTCAACCGTCCGGGCTGTTTTGCCGAATATCTGGTGATCCCGGCGTTTAACGCCTTTAAAATCCCCGACAATATCTCTGACGATCTGGCGTCGATTTTCGATCCGTTTGGCAACGCCGTGCATACCGCGCTTTCATTCGACCTCGTCGGTGAAGATGTGCTGGTTTCCGGCGCCGGCCCGATTGGCGTGATGGCCGCCGCGGTGGCGAAACACGTTGGCGCGCGCAACGTCGTGATTACCGATGTTAACGAATATCGCCTGGAGCTGGCGCGCAAAATGGGCGTCACCCGGGCGGTGAACGTGGCGAAAGAGAACCTTAACGATGTGATGGCCGAGCTGGGCATGACCGAGGGTTTCGACGTGGGTCTGGAGATGTCCGGCGCGCCGCCGGCGTTTCGCACCATGCTCGATACCATGAACCACGGCGGGCGTATTGCCATGCTGGGTATTCCGCCATCGGATATGTCTATCGACTGGACCAAGGTGATTTTCAAGGGGCTGTTTATCAAAGGGATTTATGGTCGCGAAATGTTCGAAACCTGGTACAAGATGGCCGCGCTCATCCAGTCCGGGCTCGATCTGTCGCCGATCATCACCCACCGCTTTGGCATTGATGATTTCCAGCAGGGCTTTGACGCGATGCGCTCCGGCCAGTCTGGCAAAGTCATTCTCAGCTGGGATTAATTCCGCCCCGGTCAGGATGGTAAAAAAGCGCCCACGGGCGCTTTTTTGAGAGTTATCCTACAATTTTGTGATACTTAATCCACTCCGCACTTTTTCTAAATCGCTTTCTCGCCTATTCGTTTATACAGTCAGTTTAACCATGGTTTAACCCTATAAAGATTATGCTTAAACTTTCTGTATGCTTATTGACCTGTAATTCATCTCGCTTATTACGGGAGGTATTACCGCCGCTGCTCAGGGTGGCTGATGAATTTATCGTCATCGATTCAGGCAGTACGGATGCTACGCTGCAGATTTGCCAACAGTTCGGTCTCTCCGTTCACCATCATCCTTATACCGCTCACGGTACGCAGATGAATTATGCGACCTCTCTGGCCCGCCACGACTGGGTGCTGTGTGTGGACAGCGATGAGATCCTTGACGACGAGGTGGTGGCGGCAATTCTGGCGCTCAAGGCCGGCGATGAGCCGGACCCCGCCTGCGCATGGCGTCTGCCGCGCTACTGGTTCGTGCTGGGTGAAGAGGTGCGCACCATTTATCCGGTATCATCGCCGGATTTCCCGGTTCGCTTGTTTAACCGCTCCGTCGCTAGGTTCAACGATCGGCCGGTAGACGATCAGGTGGTTGGCTTTACGCACTCTGCCCGGCTACCGGGATTCGTGCGCCACGATACCTTCTACTCCCTGCATGAAGTGTTTAGTAAGCTCAATAGCTACACCACGCGGCTGGTTAAACACCAGAAAATCAGGCCGTCTCTTGCGCGCGGAGCGATCAGCGCGATTGGCGCTTTCTTTAAGTGGTATCTGTTCAGCGGAGCGTGGCGAAAGGGCAAGGTTGGCGTGGTCACCGGGCTTTACGCGACCTTTTACAGCTTTCTTAAATACTTTAAAGCCTGGTATGCCCATCAGGACAAGCCGGAATCCGCGGCGGATAAGCACACGGACTCCCGGACGATTTAGTTGGTAGGCTTATCCCAGCCCTGCCACTTCAGCTGGTAATACTGCACCAGCGTGCTCTGAGTGATGCTTTCGCTCAGAATGGTAAAGAAGCGGCTGGCGTTGACCGGCTCCGGCGGACGCTTAGATTTGCACTGTTTCACGCCGCGGAACGGATTGCGCGACGGCTGAACGGACGGCGGCGCGGTGTTCGGCGTTGAGGTATCCACCTGCGGCTCGTTGAGCAGGCTGCTCGGGCGAACCAGAGTGATATCCGGCGGCAGGTTATACACCATCTGCTGCAGCACGCGCACCGTCGTCGGGTGCGGGTGGCCGATAGCAATGGCGGAACCGTTGCGCCGCGCCAAAGCGATAGCGCGGTTGAACTGATAGCGGATATCCGCTTCGTTTTGGGTATCGTCGAGGAAAACCTTACGCTTAATCACCTTTACGCCGGTGCCCTGCGCCGCGCGCATGGCCTGGGTATTGCCGATGGTGACGCTATCGAGGAAGTAGAGATTGTAGCGCTCGAGCGCCTGCATCACCTTCTGCATGCCGAAGAGATTCGACGTCATGGCGCTGCCCATATGGTTATTCAGCCCCACGGCGTACGGAACCTTACCGTAGGCTTCACGGATAATGCGCTCTATCTCGCTGCTGTTCATATCCGGGCGGAGGGTGTCTTTTTCCAGCGGCTGTTTGCTGAGCGGCGCCATTGGCAGGTGGATGAGCACCTCGTGGCCGAGATTATGCGCTTTGGTCGCCATTTCTCGGGCGTGGGGCGCATTAGGAAGGACGGCAACGGAGATCGTCGCTGGCAGCGCCAGCACCTGGTTTTCCGTTTGTGGACGATAGCCAAAGTCGTCGATAACAATGGAGAGTTTGCCGGCAAATACCGGCGACGCCATAACCAGCGTACCGGTTACCGCGAGTGCAATTCTGCGAAATTGAAGCAAAACTTATCTTCCCAACCACGGCTGTGGATTGACCGCCTGACCCTGGCGGCGAATTTCGAAATAGAGCGACGGACGGCCCTGACCGCCGCTGCTGCCTACGAGAGCGATCGGCTGGCCCGCCCGGACCTGAGTGCCGACGCTGACCAGCGCGCTTTGGTTATAGCCGTAAAGACTCATGTCGCCTTTGCCGTGTTCAACGACCACCACCAGACCATAGCCCTGCAGCCAGTCGGCGAGAATAACCCGACCATCGGCAACGGCTTTGACCTCGGTGCCTTCAGACGCAGCGATAACCATCCCCTTCCAACGTAGTTCACCTTGCAGCTGTTCGCCATAGCGATGGAGAATTGAGCCGCGAACCGGCCAGAATGCCTGGCCGCGCGGTGAGCCAAGTCCGCCGGTGCGGGACATCAGCGAGCGTTCGCTTTCGGTAGGTTTGTAGGTGGTGCCTTTACGCGAGGCTTCCTGCTGGCGATCGCGCACATCCTGCGCTTCGCGGGCTTCGCGATCCGCCCGCGCTTTGGCCGCCGCCGCCGCCTGGGCGATACGGCCGCGCAGGCGTGATTCGTTAGCCCGCATCTCGCTGAGCTGCTGCTGGCCTTGCTGAATGGAGGATTCCAGGCTGGCGAGGGTCTTTTTACGTTCGTTGCGCGCCTGCTCCAGCTTGCTCTGCTGGGCGCGCTGTTCGTACACCAGGGTTTGCTGCTGGCTCTGTTTCTCTTCCAGCATCGATTTTTGCACCGCCACGTCTTCGCGGGTTTTCTTCAGCTGGGCGATGGTTTCCTGGCGCGCCTGGTTCAGATAGCCAAAGTAGGCCTGCAGGCGCTGATTACGCTGCCCCTCTTCGCCGCTGAGGATCATCTGGATGCCGGTATGCGGCCCCTGACGAAACGCGGCGTCGAGCTGCGCGGAAAGGTTACGCTCCTGCGAGGCGCGCTGACGCTCCAGCTTGGCCAGCGCGGCGTTCATTTCGTCGATCTGCTTATTCAGCTGGTTCAGCGTTTCCTGGGTTTCGCGCAGCTTGCGCGCGGCGGCGGAGATGGCCTCCTCCTGCGCTTTTAGCTGGGCGACCAGGGAAGCGCGCTGCTGCTGCTGTTGCTTAATCGCCCGCTGTTTAGCGGCGATATCGGCCTGAATGGATTTAAGCTGGTCGCGATCGTCGGCGTGAGCAGATGCGGCGCACAGCAATACGCCAGCGCTAAGCGCGCTGGCGTAAAAGACGGATCGAACTGCCGTTGCGATCCATGTAGTTGAATACGTCGCCTTTCCCCTCATGGGGAAGGATTATTCCACGATGAACAGCGGCTTGCCAGTCATCTCTTGCGGGATTTCCATTCCCATCAGCGTCAGCATGGTCGGCGCGATGTCGGAAAGTTTGCCGCCGTTGACCGCTTTGACGTTTTTATCGCCAACGTAAATCAGCGGAACCGGCAGGTTGGTGTGCGCGGTGTGCGCCTGGCCGGTGGCCGGATCGCGCATCTGCTCGGCGTTGCCGTGGTCTGCGGTGATCAGCAGCTGTCCGCCAACGGATTCAACGGCTTTGCTCACCTGGTCGATGCAGTCATCCAGCGCTTCGACCGCTTTAACGGCGGCTTCCATTACGCCGGTGTGGCCAACCATATCGCCATTCGGGTAGTTACAGATGATGGTGTCGAACTGACCGCCCTTGATGGCGGCAACCAGTTTTTCGGTCAGCTCAGCGGAGCTCATTTCCGGCTGCAGATCGTAGGTGGCGACCTTCGGTGAATTGATCAGAATGCGCTCTTCGCCTTTGAACGGCTCTTCAACGCCGCCGTTGAAGAAGAAGGTCACGTGAGCGTATTTTTCAGTTTCGGAGATGCGCAGCTGGGTTTTGTCGTTCTTCGCCATCCATTCGCCGAAGGTGTTCACCAGAGATGCCGGCGGATAAGCGCAGGCGACTTTAATGTCCGCGGCGTATTCGGTTAGCATGACGAAATCGAGGTTTACCACTTTCTTACGGGCGAAGCCGTCGAAATCGGCGTTAACGAAGGCGCGGGTAATTTCGCGCGCGCGGTCGGCGCGGAAGTTCATGAAAATCAGCGCATCGCCGTCTTCCATCGCCGCATCGGCCTGGCCTTCAGCGCGAATAACGGTCGCTTTCACGAACTCATCGTTTTCATCGCGCGCATAAGCGGCCTGCAGGCCCGCAACGGCGGTATCGGCCTGGAACTCGCCTTTTGCCAGGGTCATCAGATCGTAAGCCTGCTCAACGCGGTCCCAACGGTTGTCGCGGTCCATGGCGTAGTAGCGGCCAACGATCGAGGCAACGCGGCCTTTGCCCAGCGCGGCAAATTTGTCTTCGAATTTCGCCAGCGTCTTTTCAGCGCTGCGCGGCGGAGTATCGCGGCCGTCGAGGAAGGCGTGCAGATAGATTTTATCCGCGCCGCGTTCGGCTGCCAGCTCAACCATCGCCATGATGTGGTCTTCGTGGCTGTGGACGCCGCCCGGAGACATCAGGCCCATGATATGCACGGCTTTGCCTGCGGCAACGGCTTTATCGACCGCGCCGGTCAGTACCGGGTTGGCGAAGAAGGTACGTTCTTTGATTTCAACGTCCAGGCGGGTGAGATCCTGATACACGATACGGCCCGCGCCGAGGTTGACGTGGCCCACTTCGGAGTTGCCCATTTGACGATCCGGCAGACCGACTTCCAGGCCTGAAGCATCAATCAGGGTATGCGGACGTTTCGCCCACAGTGCGTCCATAACAGGGGTTTTGGCGCTGTAAATAGCGTTATCCTGCTGGTCTTCACGATAGCCATAGCCATCCAGAATGACCAGTACCATAGGTTTTTTAGAAACCGACATTGCGACAACCTCATGCTCAAAGACAGAAAATTTGCGTAATTTTACTACAGCTGAATCGATCAAATCACCGTAAAAGATCAAAGAAAGAGGGCGGCCAGAGCGCATTGCCGCGGCGAGAGCGGTTTTTTTTCGTGACGGGCCGCAGAAAATACATTACATCGCGCTCACTGGCTGTATTTGCCGCAATGCACAGGTATACTCCTTCCCTGGTTTTTTTATCACTTAGTCGGGAGTTGTAACCCCCCATGCAAGAAATTATGCAATTCATCAGCCGTCACCCCGTCCTGAGCATCGCGTGGGTCGCGCTGCTGGTGGCGGTGCTGTTCACCACCTTTAAAGGGCTGATGTCGAAAGTTAAAGTCATCACCCGCGGTGAAGCGACGCGCCTGATCAACAAAGAAGATGCCGTGGTTGTCGATCTGCGTCAGCGTGACGATTTCCGTAAAGGCCACATTGCGGGTTCTATTAACCTGCTGCCGAGCGATATCAAAGCAAATAACGTCGGCGAGTTGGAAAAGCACAAAGCACAACCCATTATAGTGGTAGACGGCTCAGGTATGCAGGCGCAAGAACCCGCCAGCGCGCTGAACAAAGCCGGTTTTGAAAAGGTCTTCGTACTGAAAGAAGGCATCGCTGGCTGGAGCGGCGAGAACCTTCCGCTGGTACGCGGTAAATAATTTACCCGCGTCTTTATGGCGTAGCGCGGTTTTCCCTGCGGCGGCTATTCGTCAGCGGGAAAACAACGCCTGCGGCGTAAAACTCTCGGGGGTAAAAACAGGAGTGAAGTCATGGCCAATATTGATATCTATACCAAAGCGACCTGCCCGTTCTGCGTACGTGCAAAAGCGCTGCTGAACAGCAAGGGCGTGACGTTCAACGAGTTGCCTATCGATGGCGATGCTGCGAAGCGTGAAGAGATGATTCAGCGCAGCGGTCGAACGACGGTTCCGCAGATTTTTATTGATGCGCAGCACATTGGCGGCTGTGACGACTTGTACGCGCTTGATTCACGTGGTGGACTCGATCCCCTCCTGCGCTAATTTTTGCGCTCATCCCCATTGGACGGGCGTACTTAAGGACAACACGAAAGGGTTTTACTATGTCAGAACAAAACAGCACCGAAATGACTTTCCAGATTCAGCGCATCTACACCAAAGATATTTCTTTTGAAGCGCCGAACGCGCCGCAAGTTTTCCAGAAAGATTGGCAGCCGGAAGTTAAACTTGATCTGGATACCGCTTCCAGCCAGCTGGCTGAAGGCGTGTATGAAGTGGTGCTGCGCGTGACCGTAACCGCCTCTCTGGGCGAAGAAACCGCATTCCTGTGCGAAGTACAGCAGGGCGGTATTTTCTCCATCGAAGGCATCGACGGCACCCAGATGGCGCACTGCCTCGGCGCATACTGCCCGAACATTCTGTTCCCGTACGCGCGTGAGTGCATCACCAGCCTGGTTTCCCGCGGCACCTTCCCGCAACTGAACCTTGCGCCAGTGAACTTCGATGCGCTGTTTATGAACTATCTGCAGCAGCAGGCTGGCGAAGGTGCTGAACAACATCAGGATGCCTGATGAACGCGCTTAACGCTGCAATGACTGTGATCGGTGCCGGCTCTTACGGCACCGCTCTTGCCATCACCCTGGCAAGAAATGGCCACCACGTTGTGCTGTGGGGCCATGACCCGAAACATATTGCGACGCTGCAGCACGACCGCTGCAACGCCGCATTTCTTCCTGACGTTCCTTTCCCCGACACGCTGCATCTGGAAAGCGATCTGGCGACCGCGCTGGCGGCCAGCCGCGATATCCTCGTCGTCGTGCCGAGCCACGTTTTCGGCCAGGTGCTGCGGCAGATTAAACCGCTGATGCGCCCCGACGCTCGCCTGGTATGGGCGACGAAAGGTCTGGAAGCGGAAACCGGGCGCCTGCTGCAGGACGTGGCCCGTGAAGCGCTGGGCGACGCGATCCCCCTGGCGGTGATTTCCGGCCCGACCTTCGCGAAAGAGCTGGCGGCAGGCCTGCCGACGGCGATCTCGCTGGCGTCGACGGATCCGCAGTTCGCTGACGATTTGCAAAGCCTGCTGCACTGCGGCAAGAGCTTCCGCGTCTATATCAACCCGGACTTTATCGGCGTACAGCTCGGCGGGGCGGTGAAAAACGTCATCGCTATCGGCGCCGGCATGTCTGACGGCATCGGCTTTGGCGCCAACGCGCGTACCGCGCTGATTACCCGCGGGCTGGTTGAGATGTCGCGCCTCGGGGAGGCCCTGGGCGCCGATCCGGAGACCTTTATGGGAATGGCGGGCTTAGGCGATCTGGTGCTCACCTGCACCGATAACCAGTCGCGTAACCGCCGCTTCGGCATGATGCTCGGTCAGGGCATGGATGTGCAAAGCGCGCAGGAGAAGATTGGCCAGGTGGTTGAAGGCTATCGCAATACCAAAGAGGTTCGCGTTCTGGCGCAGCGTTTAGGCGTCGAAATGCCAATAACCGAGGAAATTTATCAGGTATTGTATTGCGGAAAAATTGCGCGCGAGGCAGCATTGACCTTATTAGGTCGTGCACGCAAGGACGAGCGTAGCAACTAACTGCGATGGAACCTGGATCACCTGAATGACCCGGCCAGCAAAGAACTGGCCGGTCATTATTATATCGTCTGGAGTCAGCAATGCCGTGTGAAGAACTGGATATCGTCTGGAATAATATTAAAGCCGAAGCTCGGGCTTTAGCTGACTGTGAGCCAATGCTCGCCAGTTTTTACCACGCCACGCTACTCAAGCACGAAAATCTCGGCAGCGCCCTGAGCTATATGCTGGCGAATAAACTGGCTTCTCCGATCATGCCCGCCATCGCGATTCGTGAAGTGGTGGAAGAGGCCTACGCCGCCGACCCGGAAATGATCGCCTCCGCCGCCTGCGATATTCAGGCGGTGCGAACGCGCGACCCGGCGGTGGATAAATACTCCACCCCGCTGCTCTATCTGAAAGGATTCCACGCGCTGCAGGCCTATCGTATCGGCCACTGGCTGTGGAATCAGGGGCGTCGGGCGCTGGCGATCTTCCTGCAAAATCAGGTTTCCGTATCGTTCCAGGTGGATATCCACCCGGCGGCGAAGATTGGTCGCGGGATCATGCTGGACCACGCCACCGGCATCGTCGTCGGCGAAACGGCGGTGATTGAAGACGACGTATCGATTCTGCAATCCGTGACCCTGGGCGGTACCGGTAAAACCAGCGGCGATCGTCATCCGAAAATTCGCGAAGGGGTGATGATTGGCGCCGGGGCGAAAATCCTCGGCAATATCGAAGTCGGACGCGGGGCAAAAATCGGCGCGGGTTCGGTGGTGCTACAGCCGGTGCCGCCGCATACTACCGCCGCAGGCGTTCCCGCCCGCATTGTGGGCAAGCCGGAGAGCGATAAGCCCGCGATGGATATGGATCAGCACTTTAACGGCATACACCATACCTTCGAGTACGGCGACGGTATTTGATTGATTTCCCGGAGGCGATGCTGCGCATCTGTCCGGGCTTGTATGATTACTCCGTCAG
>NZ_JBEAID010000041.1:0-50799 GCF_040064585.1 Klebsiella sp. CN_Kp113
GTTGTTTGTGAAGTGATTCACATCTGCCGTGTCAGTGGGAGCGCATTATAGGGAGCTGCCGGGATATAGCAACCCTTAAAATACAAAAAACTTATCAAACGCTCATAATTTAAACTTCTCACGCTCCCTCCACGCCGGAAAAAATGGGGGAAAGCCAGATGCCACGCGGGCTGCAGCGAATTCAGGCAAAAGCGACATTTTGCGAAAATCAACGTTATCCGCTTTACGTTTCCCCCTCTCTTACCGCGTCGTGACTTCAGATGATGAATTAAGCACCAGCCTTGACCCATGACAAAGCGGCTTGAGGGTGCATATTTCTATAATCAGGCCCGTTTCTTCTTATTGGTATGAACCTATGGCTTATCAACTCAACATTAACTGGCCCGAGTTTTTAGAAAAGTACTGGCAAAAGCAGCCGGTCGTATTAAAGAAGGCTTTCGCGAATTTCGTCGATCCGATTACGCCGGATGAGCTGGCCGGGCTGGCCATGGAACCGGAAGTCGATAGTCGACTGGTGAGCCTCAAGAACGGTCAATGGCAGGCCAGCAACGGGCCGTTTGAACATTTTGATGGCCTGGGCGAAACCGGCTGGTCGCTACTGGCTCAGGCGGTAAACCACTGGCATATGCCCGCCGCTGAACTGGTGCGCCCCTTCCGCGTGCTGCCGGACTGGCGTTTAGACGATCTGATGATCTCCTTTTCCGTACCGGGCGGCGGCGTAGGCCCGCATATCGACCAGTACGACGTCTTTATTATTCAGGGCATGGGCAGCCGCCGCTGGCGCGTGGGCGATAAGCTACCGATGCGTCAGTTCTGCCCGCATCCGGCGCTGCTGCACGTCGACCCGTTCCCGCCGATCATTGATGAAGATCTGGAACCTGGCGATATTCTGTACATTCCGCCCGGATTCCCGCACGACGGAATCACTCACGAAACGGCGCTGAACTACTCCGTCGGCTTCCGTGGGCCAAACGGCCGCGATTTGATCAGCAGCTTTGCCGATTACGCGCTGGAAAACGATCTCGGCGGCGAGCACTACAGCGATCCGGATTTGACCTGCCGCGAACATCCGGGACGGGTAGAAGAGTATGAACTGGAACGCCTGCGCGGCATGATGATCGAGATGATTAGACAGCCGGAAGATTTCCGCCGCTGGTTTGGGCGTTTTGCTACCACGCCGCGCCACGAGCTGGATATTGCGCCCGCTGAACCGCCTTTTGAAGAAGAGGAGATTGTCGACGCGCTGGCGGGCGGTGAGATGCTGACTCGCCTGAGCGGCCTGCGTGTACTGCACATCAGCGACAGCTTCTTTGTGAATAGCGAACAGCTGGAGCCAACCGATCCCGCGGCTCTGGACGCACTGTGCCGCTATACCCTGCTGGGTAAAGAGGAGCTAGGCGAGGCCGCGCTGCGCAATCCGGCTTTTATCGCCGATCTGACCCGCCTGATTAACCAGGGCTACTGGTTCTTCGACGAATAGCGCTTCATCATCGGTTCATATAAAGAAGGCGCGGAGCCCGCGCCTTCTTCTTTACTATCGCTACAGCATCATTTACCGAGCAGCGCCTCAAACTGCGCCTGGTAGTGCGGCGCGTTCCATGAACCATCAAACAGGGTGTAAGTAATATATCCTTTGTTGAGCCAGCCCGAGTCATTATCCCCTTCCGCCGGTTTCATCGCCTCCGGATTCATCGTCTGTTTGGCGGTACCGTCCGCCAGAAGTTCATAACCAATCTGCGGCACAGGGAATTGTTCATTCTCAATATAATGAACGCCCTTAATTTCAGCCGACGGCAGCGGCGGATAGTTAATGCTTAACCCGGCCCCCTGCGGCATAATCGGGCTTCCCGGTTTATGCGCGGCGTTAAGTTTATCCACCAACGAGACGACATAATCCACCGAATCAGGCCAGTACTTATGCGTGCTCGGCCATTTGTTCTTCATCTCTTCTTCCGTGAAGCGGTAGCCAATGCTGGCGGCAATCGCCGGGAAACCGTAGCGTACGGCGCGGGCCGCGGCGCTCACGGTGCCGGAGTTAACCTGCGCCATACCGGTATTGGGACCATCGTTGACGCCCGAAATCACCAGATCCGGCGGCGCGTCTTTCAGTACGCCCCACAGGCCAAAATCCAGCGCATCGGCAGGAGTTCCAGGGAAGCAGTAGCGTTTGTCAGCGGCTTTTTTGACATCAAAAACTTTACCCGTTTTAAAGGTAATTGCCGACCCGATACCGCTCTGATTCGTTGCCGGCGCCACCATCCAGACGTCATACCCTTTGGCCGCCAGTTTTTCCTGCAGCGAAGTGGTCCCCACAGACTGGCAGCCATCATCGTTAACCAGCAGTATTTTCAGCGGTTTTTCAGCAGCCTGTACGCCAGCGGCAGATAACGCCAGAATGGCGGCAGTCAGGATTTTCGTTCTCATCATCACTCCTTGTTGGGTAGCAGAGGTATTTCTTAGGCGCAAAAAAAAACCTAAGACTCCTGCCGCACGCCAAATTGGCGGACAGGGGTCTTAGGTTTTGCCTGTGGTCAGTAACAATCCCAGAGTGCTGCGAAAATAACGCCAGAGCGTAAAAGAGTCCAGCCCGGACATCGTTATTCCGTGACGGAGATCAATCCTCTAAAATTATTTAAGCCGAAAACTGCCAATTAATCTGAAAATTAAACTTAAGATACAACTCAATCGACAAAATTACCTCCATGAAGACGATCACATTTATTGACATTCATAATAAATAGAGGATGTCTTTTCTCATAATTAGTGCTAACGTCGCCCTTGTTGGATTGTTACTGTTTAGAACAGGCGAAACCTACGTTATAGACGTTCGAGCGAACATAATCTTATTTATGCTTCGCGTCGAATATCTGACGTAGGTTTTTTTTTGCTTATAAAAAGACCATTCAGGTGGAGCGTTATATGAAGAAGTGGCTAATAGCATTAATGATGACGGCAGGTGCGGCAACCTGCTCTGCGGCGGAAGTTAAAAACGATGACGGCGTGAATATCTATTTCGCCCGCCATGGCAAAACGCTGCTGAATACGTTTGACCGCGTGCAGGGTTGGGCGGACTCACCGCTTACCGAAGACGGCATTCGCGTCGCTCGTTATCTCGGCGAGGGGCTTAAAGGTATTCCGTTTGATAGCTTCTATTCCAGCGATGCCGGACGTCAGCGTGAAACCATGCAGGTGATCCTTAAGCAAGCCGGAGTAAGTGATTACAAACTTACTGAACTCAGCGGCCTGCGAGAAGCCTTCTTCGGCGGTTTCGAAGGCGGCTATAACAAAGATATGGCCGACGCCGGCGCCAGACAGCTGGGGCTTAAAGACGGCGCTGCGCTGTTCAGCCAAATGAAAGCGGGCACCCTGGCCGTCGATACCAACCAGAACGCGCTGGCAGCGGCCGACCCAAAGGGTATGGCGGAAAACTATCAGCAGGTAAAAACCCGTACCCAGGCAGCGCTGCACACTATCGTTGAAAACGCGCAGGCCCGGGGCGATAAAAACGTGCTGGCAATTTCATCCGGTACCGCAATGCAGATTATGATTTCCGATTTAACCAACGATAACGCGAAAAACAAGCCGCTTGCCAATGCCGCGGTGGTTAAAATTGTTTATAAAGACGGCAAATATACCGTTCCAGAAATTGGCACCATGAAATATGTTGAAGCCGGAAAACAGGCTCTCGATAAAAAATAATACCCACGCTTAATTATTTATTAAGGCAGACTTCAGGCGAAAACACCTCGCCTGGATCGCTGCGTCCCTACTCTGGGGTTTATTATGAAAATCAATACTACAACAGTCGCCATTATGCTGCTGGCTATTCCCGCCAGCGCCTGGTCAGCTTCGACCACTAACAGCCTGAAGGAGCACGATTATATCGATACCGTGCTCGACGATCCGTTATTCAGCCAGTCCCATATGAATTTATCGTTTAAAAACTACTGGAAATATCTTAAGGAAGAAGAGACCGAGCCAAAGAAAGTCCATAATGCCTGGGGTCAGGGCGTCGCCGTCGATTATCAGTCCGGCTATTTTGCCGATATTATTGGCTTTGATGCCACTTACTACGGAGCGGTAAAGCTCGGCGCCAGCGATTACTTTAACTCCCGCGGCGTGCTGTATAACAACGGCAGCGGGAATAAAAAGAGCAACGCTGAAGGCTTTTCCAAATTTGGTCAACGCAACATCAAGCTACAGTATCGCCTGGCGGACACTCATCTGAACGCCCGCTGGGGCTGGCAGACGATGAAAAACTTTGGCGTCATCTCCAACTCCACCCGCCTCTCCCCGACCACCTATTTGGGCTGGACCGGCGCGGTGAACTACGGCCCCTTCACGCTGCGCGGCGCGTACATCGAAAGCGCGATGGATCGTAACTCGCCGGATAAGAAACGCTTCCAGACCAACAGCGGACAGTACATTAACCATATCGCCAGCGGCGATATTCTGTGGCAAAGCGAGCACCTGAACATGCAGTACGGCTATGGTGAAAGCGATAACTATCTGCGCCGCCATATTCTGTTTACCAATATTAAGCCGATAAAAGCGCTGAACATCGGTACTCAGGTCTACGCCACTCACGCGCTGGACGAGTATAAAGCGATGCCAGCGAATAAGCGTGACTTTGACGACGACGCCTGGCACATCGCCATGGATGTGAAGTGGCAGGCGGACAACTGGAGCACCAAGTGGGGTCTGGGCTATACCGATGCGAACAAGGCCAATGAAGTGGGCTTCTACCCGCGCCATATGAGTAAAAACTCGCGCGGGACCTTTATCTCAATGGCCTATGCCGGCAACGACTATATGCGCGACGGTGAGCTGGTTCTCTCTAATATGTCGGACTATAACCTGACGCCGGAGCTGGCGATCGGTCTCGCCGGCAACATCGCCCAGTTTAACTACCGCGGCAACCACGTCCGTACCGGGGAAATTAACGCCTTCAGCCGCTGGGTGCCAACGCACCCAAGACTGAAAAATCTCACCGTCTGGGCGATGTTCGGGCCGGGCTGGTCCTATAAGATGAATGGCAAAACGCCGGTGCTTACCGACGGCCATTACAGCCGGGCCAACTCGCTCTCTTCGGAAGTGATTATCGAATATAAATTTAATCTGTTCTGATACGCCCGCCCCGCCGGTCATGGCGGGGCAACCCTCCCCGGCTACTTCTTCACCTCATTAAGCTCATCGTTATAGCTTTCCCGCGTCACGCAGACGCACAGGATGGTAATCAGCGCCATGCAGGCGAGAAACAGCGAGATGGGCCACGATGCGCCGCCGGACCACACCAGCAGCAAGGTACCAATCATCGGCGTTAAGCCGCCGACGATGTTCGCCAGCTGGAAGCCGAGCGACACGCCGGTGTAGCGCACGCTGGTGTCAAAAAGCTCCGAAAAGAAGGCTGGCTGAACGCTGAACATCATCCCCAGCCCCACGGAATAGCAGAAGGTGGTGGCGAACATAAACATCTTCACCGAGCCGGAGTCGATCATCCAGAACAGCGGAAAGGCAAAGATCAGCGTGATGGCGGCGCCGGCCAGATAGACCGGTCGGCGGCCAATTTTATCGGAAAGCCAGCCGAAGAACGGAAAGGTAAAAATGCCGACAAAGCTGGCCAGCAGCAGCCCGTTCAGCGCCGTTTCGCGAGTGAAGTTGAGTTCCCTTGTCACATAGGACATAAAGAACGCCACCGTCAGCCAGCCCAGAACAATCTCCCCCATGCGCATGCCCATCGCCAGGAACACCGCTTTACGGTGATGCTTGAGTACGGTGAGAATGGGAAACTTCTGCTCCGCCGCTTTCGGCGCGTTCTGCTGCTGTTTCTGATTCTCCTGGAACACCGGCGTCTCTTCGATCCTTGAGCGGATAAACATCCCGACAAACAACAGCGCGATGCTTAACAGGAAAGGCACGCGCCAGCCCCAGGACATCAGGTCATCCTCCGGCAGCATCACCACCAGCGCAAAAACGCCGGTGGCGATAAACAGGCCAAGCACGTTGCCCAACTGAACAAAAGTGCCGAAAAAGCCCCGGCGATGGCGCGGCGCATACTCGGTGATCAGCGTCGTCGCCCCACCCCATTCGCCGCCGATGGCAAAGCCCTGGCAGAGGCGCAAAAAGATAAGTATCAGCGGCGCGGCGTTGCCTATGGTGTCGTAGCTGGGGATTAAGCCTATGAAAAAAGTCGAAATACCCATAATCATCAGCGACAGAACCAGCGATTTTTTGCGGCCGATCTTATCGCCATAGTGGCCAAATACGATGGCCCCGATGGGCCGGCTGACGAAGGTAATCGACAGCGTCAGGAAGGACACCAGCAGCGCCATCAGCGGCGAGAGGTTAGGAAAAAACAGCGACGGAAACACCAGCGCGGCGGCGGTGCCGTAGATAAAAAAGTCATAGAACTCAATCGTTGTGCCGGAAAGACCGGAGCCCAGCACGGTGAGCAGCTTTCTTCTTTCATGCGTTTGTTGCGATGTTTGTTCATTTTTTGCAGGGGTCATGGCGGGCGAGGTAAGCATAGTCATCATTAAATCCTCTGTCCTGAATCATTATTGTTAAGTCGGGCAGCGCCTGGCTAACCGCGGTCGCGAGGGAAAATCGCCCGCAAGCTAACTCGAATTAGCTAATTATAACAAGATACGGAGATTCACAACGTAAATGCTAAAAGAGTGTGACCAGGATCGGTTAAATTTTAACACCCTCGCCAGCGCCGCGAGACAAATCGCTTACGGAATAACGTAAATAATTTATTAAATTCAATTAATTATATATTTAACGCTGATTTACCGTCCCCGCTGCGCTTCCCGTCCGCTTTTCTGCCCGCCTTTATGCCGCCTCAGCAAGCGTTCCCTGTCACCTCGACCCACCGTTTAAAATAAAGAGTTAAATATTAATAAGTTAATAATTGCACATTGATAGCCATCACAAATCCCCGGTAAAGAGTTTGTTCCTGTCTTTTTTTTATCCTAATTTGCTAATTCGAGTTAGCCAAAGAAATTAGCCAGCAACAGAACGATTGATGCCGCGCTTACCCCGGCGCAGCACGCTCAACGATAACCAAGCGACCTATCCCCTACAGGAGAAATTCACATGCTGAATTTAACGTTACCCGCGGAAGCCGGGCTTATTACCCCGCAGCCAGGCGAAGTGTTGATGGTGACCAATGCGGATCTCCGCGAACCGGCTAACGTCACCTGCTGGCCCACGCAGAAGCTGTTTGAACAGCGTCTGGAAACGGCGCTGGAAACATTAGGCTATCGCCTGCGCCGCGCCCATCCGGTCAACGAGCAGCGCGGTCACGGGTTTATCAGCAGCCAGAAAGAGGGTAGCGAGCTGTTCGCCGGGATCGATCCGGATGCGCCGGTTATTGTCCTGCTGACCGCCTGGCAATACTCCCATCACCTTGCTCCTTCGCTGGTACATCATCGCGGCCCTATTTTGCTGCTCGCCAATTTTGACGGTACCTGGCCGGGCCTCGTCGGCATGCTCTGTATGGCAGGCTGCCTCACCAGCCTGGAGCGCAGCTACTCGCGGCTTTGGTCGGAAACCTTCGCCGACGAGGCGTTTATTCGTGGCTTAGACACCTGGCTGCGCGACGGCCATCTCAGCCATAAGCTCGGCTATCTGCATCCGGTTGCACCCAGCGCGCCGCTGCTGGCCAGCGAAGCCGGGCAGATTGGCGTGAAGGTTGGGCAGTCGATCCTCAAACACAAGGCCATTGTCGGGCTGTTCGATACCTTCTGTATGGGGATGATCAACGGCGTGTTCCCGCAAAAAGCGATGATCGACGTAGGGATGCCGGTGGAGTCGCTGTCGCAATCGGCGCTACTGGTTGAAATGAACAAGGTGCCGATCGCCCTGCGCGAAGCCTGTCTCGACTGGTATGAGACCCGCGGCATGCGCTTCCGGTTCGGCGCCGACGGGGCGAAGGATCTGACCCGGGAGCAGGTGCTGGAACAGTGCGCGATGATGATCGCCATGGCGCGCTTCGTGAAGCGCTTCGGGCTGACGGCAGTGGGCGTGCAGTATCAGCAGGGGCTCAAAGACAGCTGCGCCGCTTCGGATTTTGCCGAAGGCGCCATCGGTAACGCGGAACGTTTCCCGATCCCGGATGAGAATGGCGAGATCGTCTGTCCGGACGCGCCGATCCCCTGCATCAACGAGGTGGATATGGGCAGCGCCATCCCGCAGGTGATGCTGGCGAAGCTGCTCGGCGCGCTGGGCATGGCGAGCGAAACCACCCTTCACGATATCCGCTGGGGTAGCGAGTACAACGGCACGTTCTACTGGGATCTGGAGATCTCCGGCGCGGTGCCGTTCGCCCATCTGAAAGGCGGGATCGCCGGGGCAACCGGCTATCGCCAGCCGGCGATGTTCTTCCCCTATGGCGGCTCGACCATTGCCGGTCAGGGCAAAGCCGGACGCTTTATCTGGGCGCGAGCGCACTACGAAGGCACCCAGGTGATCCTGCATATCGGCACCGGCACCGCCGTCGAACTGCCGCATGACGAATTCGAACGCCGCCGCCGGGCGACCAACTACGAGTGGCCGTTACTCAACGCCGTTCTCGACGGGGTTTCGCGCGACGATTTAATGGCGGGCCACCAGAGCAACCATCTCAGTCTGGCTTATGTAGAGGAGGAGGTATTATCCGAAGTGCTGAACGCCTTTATTGCCCAGGCGCTGACGCAAAATATGAAAGTCTTTATCGCAGGCGATGCGCATTTATTAATGAAATAACAACTGATTCGCTTATGTAATTTTTACGTTGTTAGCGATCCTGGCAAACATCCGCTTCATTCGTCTCTTTATCGCCCATAAAGAGCGGATCAACGCGCATCTGTCCGGGCGGGCTCTCCGCCTGCCCGGATAAGAGAGGATTATATGTATCAGCAGCAACATATTGAATTTATTATCCAGAAGGCAAAGAAACGGCTCGATCTGCAGGAGGCCCCTGGCTGCACCAAAGCGGGATGGCTAATGATCACCGCATTATTAATTGAGTCATGGGATATTTATTCCATGGCGTTTATTTTATTCGCCCTGAAAGATATTTATGAGCCCAGCAGCTGGCTGCTTGGTTTTACCGCCGCCGGCACCCAGCTCGGCGCGGTGGTCGGCGCGCTGCTCGGCGGCTGGCTGACCGATAAGCTCGGACGGCGTAAAATTTTCCTCTGGTCGATGATCCTGTTCGCGATCTTCGCCGTTCTTCAGGGCATGGCGCCCAATATGTACTGGCTGGCGATAATTCGCTGCCTCGCCGGGATCCCGGTGGGCGCGGACGTGGCTAACGGCTTTACCTACATCATGGAGGTGATGCCGAAGGGCAAGCGCGAAGTGATGGCTAACCGCTGGCAGTTTATGTTCGCGCTGGGGATTATCGCCGCCATTCTGCTGGTCACCACGCTGGTGGCGCTTGATGTTCACCCGGATATGATCTGGCGCATCGTGCTGGCGGTCCCGGCGATCCCGGCCTGCCTGCTGCTGTTTATGCGTCGGGAGCTGCCGGAGACGCCAGCGTGGTTCGTCGAACGCGGCCGCTTTATCGAAGCGAAAAAAGCCTCCCGTGAATATTACGGCGAACAGGATGGCCGTCTGCTGGACGACATTCTGCCCAATGAAAACGTCACTATCGCCGACCCGACGCTCAAAGAGACGCTGCACGATCTGTTCCGCCGTCCGTTTACCCGCCGCACCACCCTGTTCGGCTGGTTCTCCTGCGCCGTGCAGTCGTTTGAAAACTACGCCTTCTCCTTCTTCCTGCCGCTGATCCTCGTGACCATCGGGATTTCCGGGCAGATCCAGAATAACCTCGCCCTGCTGGCGGTGAACTGTATCGCCGCGCTCTCGGCATTTGTCGGCCCGCTGCTGTTGCCGAAGCTTGGGCATAAGGGACTGAGCAAATACGGCTTCCTGCTGGTCACCATCGGTATTTCGATATCGGCGTGGGGCGTCTACAGCAGCAGCTTCGCATTTATCATCTTCGGCGCGGCGCTAATGCTGTGGGGCCACTACTGGGATTCCGAAAGCGGCATGACGGTGATCTCGCTGGTGGCAAAACCGCGCTATCGCGGGGTGGCCTCCGGCATCGGCTACACCATCGTCAAGGTCACCGCCTTCGTTACCACCCTGGTCTTCCCGGCCCTGTTTGAAGCGGTCGGCGTACCGGTCGCCTCGATGATTATCGCTATCGCGCCGTTCTGCGCCTTCCTCGCCTCCATCTTCCTGCTGCCGGAAGTCTTCGGCCATGCGGTGGGCGACGAAAACGATCGAGAGCATGACGCCAGCCCGGCAATCGCCCTGGAGGGTCATGAATCCCCGGCCTCCAAACATTAACCGCCCGGGCCGCAGAGGCGGCCCCCGCTGAACCCATAAAGGAAGGAATCAGATGAACAGCACAAAAATGCCCGTGATTGAAAATATCGAACTGATGACCGCCCGCGTTCCGCTGCCGGAAGGCCCGTGGGGAGATCAAATTCACCACGTCACCGATATCGAAGTGGCGATTGTTGACGTCTACGGTTCTAACGGCCACGTCGGGACCGGCTTTAGCCACACTTCCGGCTGGTGCGGGAAAACCATCTCCGCGCTGATTGCCGAGATTATCCCGGACGTTATTGGCCAGCCGCTCTCCCCGCGCGGCCTGTGGCATCGCTCGTATAAACACGTACACGACGTCGGCGGCGCGGGCGTCACCACCCATGCCCTGGCGGCGCTGGATATTGCCTACTGGGATCTGTTAGGTAAAACCCTCAATGCGCCGATTATCGACATTCTTGGCCGCGTACGCGATCGCGTTCCGCTGTACGGCAGCGGCATCAACCTGCATCTGTCCATTGAGGAAGTGATTGACCAGGTCAAACGCTGGAAAAGCACCGGCTACCTGGCGGCGAAAGTGAAAGTGGGCAAACCGACGCTGGAGGAGGACGTGGAGCGGCTGCGTAAGATTCAGGAAGCAGTGCCAGGCTTCCCGCTGGCGGTGGACGCCAACCAGGGCTGGAACTTCCCGCAGGCGCTGCGCGCGTTCAAGCTGTTCGAACCGCTCAACCTGCTGTGGATTGAGGAGCCGCTGCCCTCCGACGATATCACCGGCCACCTGCGGCTGCGCGAACGCAGCGCCACGCCTATCGCGCTGGGAGAAAACGTCTATAACTTAAACCAGTTTACGCAGTACATCGAGAGCGGCAGCGCGGATTACATCCAGGCGGATCTCGGCCGCGTCGGCGGGATCACCGGCTATCTGGATATCGCCGCCGTCGCCCGCGCGCACAACCTGCCAATGACGCCGCATTTTGTCATGGAGCTCAGCGCCAGCCTGCTGGCAACGGTGCCGAATATCTCATACGCCGAGATGACCGACGGCGGGCGCTGGAAAGATCTGCGCATCATCGCCGAAGCGGGCGAAGAGGTGGACGGCTACTACGTGCCGAGCGAAAGGCCGGGCCACGGCATTATTCTCGATCGTGATTACCTCGCAACCCACAAAATCTAACCACGCAGTGAGGGGAAAGGACAATGGAAGACACGTTATTCTCGGTTAAAGACAAGGTCATCATCGTGACCGGCGGCCTGGGACAGCTGGGGGCGCAGTACGTGAAGACGTTACACGACCGCGGCGCGAAGGTGGCGGCGCTGGCCACCCGCGTCGATGCCGCGCGCGTCGACCGCGTGCTGGGGGCGATTAAGGACTCCGACCGCCTGCTGTGCGCGGAAGTGAATATTACCGATAAAGCCAGCATTAACCGGGTGCTGGATAGCATTGAAGCGAAGTGGGGCGTCCCGGATGGCCTGGTCAACAACGCGGGCGTCGACACCCAGCCCAGCGCGCCGCCGGAAGTCTCCGGCCCGTTTGAAGAGTTTCCGGAAGAGGTGTTCCGCGAGGTGGTGGAAGTGAACCTGGTCGGCACCTTCCTGATGACCCAGCAGGTCGGCAAGCGCATGAAACAGGCCGGCAAAGGCGGCTCGATCATCAACGTCGGTTCGATCTACGGCGTGGTCTCCCCTGTGCAGGATATCTATAGCTACAAAAAAGAGGACACCGGCATTCCGTTCGTCAAACCGGTGGCCTATTCGGCGGCAAAGTCCGGGCTGTATAACTTTACCCGCTACTGCGCCACCTACTGGGGGCGCGACGGCATTCGCGTCAATACTCTGACCCTCTCCGGCGTCGAGCGCAGCGATCAGGACCCGCGCTTCCAGAAAAACTACACCAACCGTATCCCCATCGGGCGGATGGCGAAAGCCCACGAGTACAACGGCGCGGTGGTGTTTTTGCTCTCCGACGCCTCGGTCTATATGACCGGTTCCAACGTGGTGGTGGATGGAGGCTGGACCGCATGGTAAGCGATAAATGGCAGGTTTTTCGTGGCATTATCTCCGCCGTGGTGACGCCGATGCACGCCGATGAGTCGGTGAACTACGCGGCGCTGGACGCGCTCGCCCGCGCCCAGCTGGCGCGCGGGGTTGAGGGCTTTTACTGCTGCGGCTCCTCCGGGGAGGGGCCGTTGCTGCGTTTCGATGAGCGCCGGCAGGTGCTGGCAACGCTGGTGCAGTCGGCGGGCGGTCGCGTGCCGGTGATCGCCCACGTGGGGACGCCGCGCACCCGGGATGCCGTCGAGCTGGCGAAGCACGCCGAGCAGGACGGCGCCAGCGCGGTGTCGCTGGTGCCGCCCTACTACTACAAATATAGCCGCGAGGAGATTATCGCCTACTACCGTCGAGTGCTGGACGCCATTTCGATTCCGGTGATTTTGTATAACATTCCGCAGTTTACCGGCGTCGAGCTGGACGCCCAGAGCGCCGACGCGCTGCTCGGCGATGAGCAGGTTCTGGGGGTGAAGCATACTTCGCATAACCTCTATTCGCTGGAACGCATGATCGCCCGCTACCCGGAGAAAGTCTTTTTTAACGGTTTCGATGAGATCTTCCTTTCCAGCCTCGCGGCGGGCGCGACGGCCACGGTTGGCACCACGGTTAACCTGCAGCCGGAGCTGTTTCTCGCCCTGCGCAGCGCTTTTCAGCAGGGCGACATCGCCCGGGCGCAGCGCCTGCAGCAGCAGATCAACGAGGTGGTGGAGCAGCTGGTCGCGCGCGGCGTGTTCCAGTCGGCGAAGTATCTTGCCGCGAAAGAGACCGTCGATACCGGCCCCACCCGCGAGCCGTTTGTGGCGCTGACGGCGGCGCAGAAAGGCGAGCTGGATGACCTCTATCTGCGCTTAAGGGGGTATATCGCCGATGCCGGACAATGACGCGCTCTGTCCCCAGATCCGTCTGAACGATAGCGTCGTGTGCCAGCAGGTCGCGCGGTTTTTACAGGAGACGGAAAGCGATGCGCGAACCCGGGGGCTGGCGGTGGCGGTTGTCGGGCAGGAGGGCGAGCTCATCGCCTTTGGCGCGCACGCTCGCTGCCCGCCGCTACCGCGCCAGCTGGCACAGCGCAAGGCCTGGAGCGCCCTGCGCTTTCGCCGTCCGACGGCAACGCTGGCGCAAGAGGTCAGCGCCGGCGCCCTGCAGCTGGCGGTATTTAACGACCCGCAGCTGCTGGCGATGCCGGGCGGCGAGCCGGTGATCGTCGACGGGCTGGCCATTGGCGGCGTCGGGATCAGCGGCCTGCCGCCGGAGCTGGACGCCGGGCTGGCGGCGCAGTTTGTTCAGCGATTGACTTGATGAGGGATCGTTAAGGGTTCCCGGATTGCGGCGCCCGCGCCTTATCCAGGCTACCAGCGCGCGCAGGATGCGGTATCTGTAGCCCCGGCCAGCATAGCGCAGCCGGGGATTGACGTGTTCACACAAGCCGTGTCATTTACTGGCTCCGCTGCTTCTCCACCGACAGCGGGCGGTGAATCAGGGTCATCGGCACGGTGATCTTCACATCGGCATTTTCCCCCTGCAGCTTCTGCTGCATCAAATGAAACGCGTGCTGCGCCCAGGCGTCCTCATCCTGGCGCATCGACCACACCGCGTTCGGCAGAAATCCCAGCATCTGATGTTCATCGAAGGTGCCGATGGGAATATCCGACGGAATAAAGCCGTAGGTTTCCCGCAGCGCGCTCAGCGTCCCTTCCAGAATGGGCAGAGAGGAGGCGATAAACGCCTTCGGCGGCTCGCGGTGCTGACGGAGAAAATCGAGCATCAGCTGTTTGCCCTCTTCCTGACGGTTATGGCTGGCGGACAATATCCACTCCTTGCCGGCGGGCAGCTCGCTCAGGTAGCCCTGCAGACGACGCTGGATCGATGGCTGCTGGGTATCCCCGGCGATAAAAAAAATCGGCGAGACGTCCACCGCCTGGGTCATCGCCTGCACCAGCTTTTTGCTGCCGTTGTAGTTATCGCTCACCACCAGCGACACGTCGCTCTCGCCAAAATCGCGGTCGAGCAGCACCAGCGGCCGCTTGCGCGCCACCTTCTGATGATGCAGCTGCGTTTCCCGGGTAGAGGGTACCACGAAGAGCCCGTCAACGTTGCGCGCCAGCAGCCCTTCAACCAGACTGTTTTCATGCTCGCTGTCGCTGTAGGTGCAGGCAATCATTAGCTGATACCCCGCCTGACGGCAGCAGGCTTCGAGCTTTTCCGCCAGGGTGGAGAAAAACAGGTTGGATAAACGCGGGATCACCAGCCCTAAGGTCTCGGTTTTATTGAGCTTCAGGCTGCGGGCTATATGGTTAACGACCAGCCCGTTCTCGGCGATGTAATCATTAATACGCTGCTGCGTTTTGGCGCTGATGCGATACTGCTCAGCTTTGCCACCCAGCACCAGGCGCACGGTGGTAATCGAGATTTCCAGCGCCCTGGCGACTTGCTCAACGGTTTTGGCCATAAACTCATTTTCCATAACGAACAGAACGGCTTAATCATAAACTAATTCGAGTTAGCAATACATTAGCCGCGCTGTTATTTTGAACAAGGCGTCAGTTTTCTGACGCCACTGGCGCTGTCGATCGCGAGCCCGCGACGCGGACGATCGTTAAGATCCTTCCCTGCCCTCTCTGTCGGCGTGTGTGCCGGGAGAGATTCTGGCCGCGGGATTTCACTTTGCCGGTTTAACCTCGGTCACCCAGGTGGGGAGATCCCATGTTCCGCCGAGGCGAAGGTAGCGGCACATCCCGGTGGTCGCTTCACGGCTTTTGCGGAACGTTGTGCCATCCCAGAGCCAGCTCGCCGTCCCCCAGCAATCGCCGAGCCCTCGCCCTTTCTGGCTCATAAAAATCTCGCCGTCGCCATACTCAGAACCGAAAACCGTAATAAGCGTTGGATTACCCTCAAGTTTACTATCCACAACCCAATAGCCGTATCCCTCGTTATAGGCCGCCCGCCAGCACAAGGCCGAAATCAGGGAATGCGCGTTATCCAGCGGCGTCAGGCTGATGGTTTCAGCCTCCTCCCCCTCCTCAGGCTGGAGGCGATCGCACCAATCATCGTTATTTAGCGTGGCCAGAAGCTTCGGCTTGAGCACCGCCAGCTCAGGCGCGGTTAACGCTCTCTCCTGCGCCTTCTCAGGCATGACCCGGTGAATGACCGGGGCAGGAATCGCTGCCCGGACGCTGCTTTCCGGCCTGGCGCCTTTTTTGGTCAACGCGCCCGGCGTGCCGATTCGCCCCTGAACATCGTCCATTTTCAGCAGTACCGCGTAAGCGCCTTCGCCGGAAAGCACAAATGGCGCCTCCCCGCCTGTAAATTCGACCTTCCCGCTGCCTTTGATGGCGTTAATGATCGCCCGGGCCTGTTTCTCCGACAGCGGCCAGCTCTCTTTTGCTGGCTTCACATCGCCTGCCGGCTGGCCATTGATCCACAGCGTCAGTTTGCCCGGCAGAACGTCGCTGTCGGTCACCTCCGCCAGCATCAGCTCTCCCGAGACGGCGGTGCCCGCTCCGGCCTGGCGGGTCAGCAGCACCGAACCTCCGCTTCCTTCTTCAGCGCTGTATCCCGCCGCCCGGCAGGTCAGCGTGTTATCACACACCACTTCCCAGTCTTTGTGGCTGAATGAAACGCCTGTTTTCGCCAGCGCGGGGAGACTAAGTACGGCCAGTGCCAGCACGCCTCTCCAGAGTTCCTTTTTCATACCTTCTCTCCTTAATCGGTCATCCGCGTAGTCTGAATAATCCCCCGCTCAGAGAGAAGCGTTTTCCCCTGCCGCGACATTTTTCAGACAACGACATGGATGCCGCACCGCTTTACGCTTCGTCGGGCATATTCCCCCCGTTCAGCCCGGCTGAAAATAGCGAGCTTGAGAGTCTGGTCACCTCATTCAACATCATTTCTGGGTTCACAAAATAACATCCGCCGTGATGTTAAATCATCTTGTGATATTCCGCGCGGCTGCGACCGGCTAACTCTTTTTACGCTCTCACTTCATCTTTGCGATTCATAGCTGAATTCCGCTCTGGCTATTCAGGGGGTTCTTTTATGCATCGATTCATCTTTTCTTTGACGTCATCAATAATATGAAGCTATCCCGAATATTCAGCGTACTGCCGTCGCTATTTTTTGCCGTCGCGTGCGCTGCCGCATCATCCGGCGTGGATCATTGTGAAGTGGGCTGCCCGACCGGCGGAAGCGGGCAGACGCTGGTTCGCGAAGCCTATACGCTCAATAACAACAGCCAGCGCAAATTCGCCAATTGGGTGGCGTATAAAATCACCAAAGCCAGTCTGGCCAGCGGGCGTTCGCGCAGCTGGAAGCGCGATCCGGATTTACCCGCTACGGATACCCTTGCCCCCGCGGCATATAAAGGGGCCAGCGCAGCATTGGCGGTCGATCGCGGGCATCAGGCGCCTCTCGCCGGGCTCGGCGCCAGCGCAGACTGGCAGGCGTTAAACTATCTTTCCAATATCACCCCGCAGGCCTCCGACCTGAATCAGGGGGCGTGGGCGCGGCTGGAGGATAAGGAGCGCGCCCTCGCCGAGCGCCGCGACGTGGCGGCGGTGTGGTCCGTTACCGGGCCGCTGTTCGAACGGCATATCGCTACCCTGCCCGCCGCGCCCGAGGTGGAGCTTCCCAGCGGCTACTGGAAGATTATTTTTATCGGCTCCAGTCCGGATAAAGGCGAATACGCGGCGTTTTTGCTGGATCAGGCGACGCCAAAAAGCGCCAGTTTTTGTGATTATCAAGTGACGGTGGAGGAGATTGAGCGGCGGACTCATCCGGCGCTCTCGTTCTGGCCCGCCCTGCCGGCAGGTATCGCCCGCCGCCTGAAGTCCCGGAAGGGTACGCTGGCTAAAGAGATGGGGTGCCCGTAATTGGGCATGGGCATCCTGTTGCGCGCATTATCTCGCTTTTGTTTTTTGAATCTGCTTTGCGGTTATTTCCGCAATATCAGGAAAGGCATTTTCCACAGGCGCTAATTAATAGCGTCACGCATTCTGTTAATTCTTAATTTGCGGTTAAAGACGTTTATTATGTCCGATTAAAGTCTGGACTTTATTTTTATTACTGGTTAGGTTTACAGGTGTTATTTAGCGCGGTGCGAATGTGTTGGCGCACACCCGCACCGCTGATCACAATTACTATTTCGCGAGAATAGCAACCATGACTAATGATGATTGTATTGTAGATTCGTTTGATCCAGAAGTGTCGCCGAAAAATAAGCGTCAGTTGACGGTGAGTTATGTGAGACGTTTGCCAGATCGTCGTCTTGTTCCGGCGATGATCATGAAGGGCCAGTGGCTGGCGGCGGCAGGGTTTTCGACCGGCACCCGGGTGGAGGTGCGGGTGATGGAGGGCTGTATTGTGCTGACGGCGGTTGAGCCGGAACCGGAGCTAGAAGCCGCGATGCGCAGGGTGGAGAAGCTGTCGGCCAGGAAGCAGAAGCAGGTTAGAGAGTTTATCGGGGTGATTGGGGGACGGGGTTGAGGAGTCAGGATTGCGGTGACAGACAGGATTTTAATGCCATGCTCTATATCGCCACTCCGGACCTGTACTCATCCATCAAATCCGTACAACGCTCCTTTTAGATAACGGATAAATACCTGTTAATACGACTGAATGAGGAAACCATCATGGAGACTTACCGATTACATCGCGGCAGGCTTATCGACCATATCCAGCTTGTGGTAAATGATTTCGAGGCCAGCAAAGCGTTTTATACAGCCGTGCTGGCGGTCCTTGAGATCCCTGTCGTGAATACCTACGACGATTATTTTTGGGCTGATGAGCTTGTTGTTTCATCCATTAATAGCCCCGGTTCCGCAGGTAAGCCGACAGGACGGCATCACCTGGCTTTCCAGGCCAGGGATCGTGAGACGGTGGATGCTTTTTACCAGGCGGCGCTGGCACACGGCGGCAGTGATAACGGCGCACCCGGTGAGCGAACTTATCACCCGGGGTACTACGCGGCCTTTGTACGCGATCCCGATGGTAACAATATCGAAGCGGTTTACCATGGCGAGGGGGAACGCAGTGCGGCATCGGTGGAGATTGGCTTCAGTCTTTAAGTATAACGGCCTCCGGGCAGGGGTCGTATTGGGCGGTTGGCATTAAGTCAGACCAGGAGCCAGCCCATGAATTAGCCATATCGAAGCCCTCATAATAATGAGGGCTACATAAAATAAATTCAGTGTTGTAAATTCATTGCGTATTCATTTTATAAAGGAATAACGATGGGAGCCATTAACGAGATAGATATTGCAAAGCTGGTTTTGCTACCCGCGATTTTATATGTGGCTAAAAAGATCATCGACTGGGCGGGAAAAGTGATGTCCAGCCCGCCAGCAAAGCGAAAAATCCGCTTCGAAAAGGTACCTATTGAAACGAAAATAGAGGTGCTGAATAAAATCGCTGAGATAGCGAACGCTGAAATACCCGACACTAAACTCTCGAGGACGCATCAGACGGTACAAATGAAATTTTTGTATGAGCAGGTCGGGATTACCCTCCCTGTCTGGCACGCCCATCAGCTGATCGCGTTTATCGCTGATACAAATATCGGCTCATATGATGTACGATTAATGAGTTTCCTTAAAAACCCATCCTTTTATCGTTGTGAAGAAAATCATTTTTCTGTAGATGCTAAAAAAATTAAAAATTTTCACATCGTTAGCGGGGGGTTCTGGCTAATTTCAATCGTCATTTTTGCCTGCGCCTGGTGGACAACAATACAATCGTTAATGGCCAGCGGGGGCGTAAATTCAGCTATCGCATTTTCACTGTTTTACTTTATTTCCGCTATTGTGGTCACTGGCTTTATCTTGAGCCAGGTTGGAGAAACCTGGCAAAGCGCCAGATTCGCCAGGCTGTTTGAAAGATGGTGTGAGGAGGAAGCGCGGGTGGAAAGTGGGGAGGGTGCTGTGCTAGCCGCATCAGAGCCAGAAGAACAGAGGCCTCAACAGGAGGTTTTCAAATGATGAAATGCAGATACAAAAAAGTATTTTAGTAGACTGATTGGGGGATTTGGTGCGAAGGCCGGACTCGAACCGGCACGTATTTCTACGGTTGATTTTGAATCAACTGCGTCTAACAAGTCATTGATTATCATCACTAACTTGTTACGCACCTACGGTTCGTACAGCCAATTTCGCCAACAGATTGCCCCAGCAAAATAGCAGGGGTTTACATGGATCACAAGAGGGCAAAGCCGAAGGACAAACGCGATCGTTATCTGATTCTCGATCCGTGCGGTGTGTACATGGTACGCATAGCTGTCCCGGCATACATGGCGGCACACTTTGGCAATAAAACATACTTCATGAGGTCAACTGCGACTCGCGATATTCGTCAGGCGCGTCTATTCAGGGATGCCATAGCGTTGGAATGGTACAAGCTGCGCGATCAGCTTAAACCAGTACGTTCAGGTTCACGGGTTGAGCAGATCCTTGATGAACTTCGAGGTATTGGCAAACAAGCAAAGGACACACCGCCCACACAATTGAACTTCCCCGCTCAAGTGCAGGCTTGCCCTTCTCTTCTGGCGATGCGGGATCAGTACATTCTGCAATTCAGTGAGAAACGTAAACTGACCACCCTGTCAAAGACGAACAAGGCCGTCGAGGTCTTATTGTCCCACCTTCGCAAGCGCGATATTCCATTGAAAGATATCAACCGAACCATAGTTACTGGCTGGCTGGATAAACTGAAATGCGAGAGAGCGCCCCAGACTATTCAAAACTACATCAGCGCCCTTGCTCAAATCTGGGACTTAGCCCGTAACCGATATCACGACGCACCACAGGATAACCCCTGGCGTGGTCATGGCCTGGAAGCGAAAAGTAGCAAGGTAAGCTATGAGGTTTTCACCCATGTGGAACTGGCGAAGGTCTTCACTGCCCTGGAGGGTGACGAAGAGATGCAAGCGGTTACGCTGATCGGCATGTACAGCGGCATGAGGCTGAATGAAATTTGCTCTTTGTGTGTTGGAAACATCCGCGAGATTGAGGGCGTCCTTTGCTTCGAAGTCACGGAGGGAAAAACCAAATCAGCAGCGCGTATCATCCCGGTTCACAGCCGTATTATTGATCTGGTGGAGTCCCTTCTCCAGAAGCCACATAACGGCTTCCTTTTCTACCGTGCGTCAATCATTGACCGTGCAGACGGCAAGCGCTCAACGTGGCATACGCAGCGTTTTACACGGGCTAAACGGCTTGCGCTGGGTGAAGTTGGAACAGAACGAAAGGTGTTCCACAGCCTGCGCCACGAGGTAGCCCAGCAGTTAGACCGGAACCAGGTTCCAGAGGACAGGATAGCCCTTCTAATGGGCCATGAACGCGGGAAAACGGAGACCTTCAAGACGTACTCAAAAAATGCGGCGTCACCAGTGGAGCTATCAAGATATGTCGAGATTGTTAATTTTCAAGTAACGTGAAGAGATCAATGAACATGATGGGATGGTCTGCTACTTGATTTTCTTCGGTATCAAGCAATTCCATCCCTTGTTTATGGTAAAAATCCATTGCACCCCGTTTTGCATCAGTTATTAAAAACCTACACCCAACCATCGGCCTGATATCGTCCAATGCCATTAAAAGAGCATATCCAAATAGCATGGAACCTATACCACTGGCTCTCAATTTTGAGTCAACAGCCAAACGTGCAATTTTTACAGCGGGTAGAAATTCGTACCTTTCTGCGCGGGCACAGTTACCTAAATCGTACTCTTTTAAGTTAACCTGACTACAAGTAAGTGTAATGTATCCCAAAATTTTGTATGAAAAACTATCTTGAGGGATACTTTTATCTACTCTCGTGTTGTCATCAACAACAACATAAGTCTGGGCTATGCACCCATCCTGAAACAACAGTGCATCTTGTTGGAGGAACGTTTTAAGCGGCTGAAACTCTTCGGCACCGCTACTAAATCGTTTTGGATTATGGAATTGGTTTAAAGGTAGGATTTGTAGGTCAGGTTGTATCACTTCATCCATTTTACTCAACAACCTGCCCTAATTGTGATTAGCCGCGTTTAGACATTTTCTGACGTAACGCACGAGCATCCTGTAACGAGCGTTTAGCGTTCTCGTTTGGCTTAGATTGACTCATTTGTTTGAGCATTTGCTCAGCGTCTTTACCAGTCAGGATGGTGCGACCGAACATACTACTTGTAATAGCCATTTTAACCTCCTGCTTTTGGGATATGAGTAAGTTGCAACTTAGTTGTTTATGAGCACAGATTACGCAATCTACGTCAATCCGTCAAGAATTGTTTTAAACCACAGTTACAGAAACCAATAAATAAGATGTTGATTTATAATGAAAATACCTCGCCGCTTGCACTATTAGCATTGCAGGAAGCGAGGAATGCAGCAGCGTCTTTCTCTGACAGTGTGGCGAGCACGTCCTTCTGCTTTTTGATGGCAGCGTAATGAATGATGGCCTGTTCCAGGCCCACGCTGGCGATCTTCGACAAGAAGGTGCTGCGCTTTACCGCCAACGCCCTGGCGAGTGCTGATACGTTTAGCAACCCGGCATCGTCCAGAGTCTTAACCTTGACCGACAGTAGCGGCGAGTTTCCCACGCCAAGGATTTTCAATTGCATATATTTACCTCTCCAAATGAAAAGAGGGCGACAATTGCCGCCCACCTTCTTTACCTCGCCGATTACGACGCATCGTTGGTGATGGCGGTCACCAGGTCGGGACGGAATGCCACCGGGAGCATCGAGAACTCGCTTGAGAGCGTAATATTCTTATACGCATCGGTGCTGCTATAGATTCGGAAATCCACCACGTCAGCGAAGGCAAGCTCCAGATTGCGGCTGGTTGGCCCGACAATGTTTGTCCAAGCTCCAGACTGACCACTCAGAGGTTTATCGAACACTGGCACCAGATATCCCTGATCCGCGCCGACGCCGTAGAAATCGGTGTCGCTCATCTCAACCACGGTGACGGAATCCAGCACGAAATAGCTGAACGCCGGGTTGATCTCTTTATTGAATACCAGACCATCAGGATCAAGCACACCATACTGCACAAGCTGGCGCACACTTGGGTTAAAACGCAGCTTCTTGAACAGGTTGGAACCCGCAAACAGGTAAATGCCCTTGAGCTGAGAGGCCAGGCCACCCGCACGGCGTTTCATCTTGCTAACCTCATCAGAGAGCGACTCTAACGGATCGGCAGCCACACCCGTGTAAATTGTTCCGGTGCTCTGTTCAATGTCGAACTCATCAGACCAATCGAGGATCGGGCCGTCCTGGGTGTACTGCATATCGATCACGCGGTGATGGAAGAGACTTTCGGCGAACATCTTTTCACGAGTCGCAGCGAAGCGCTCATAGTGCGCCAGCCCCTTTGCGGTCACAGCATCCAGCACGCTGGCCTGTAGCGGAGATCCGATTTTACGGTATGGTTGCACGTCTGCCGCCGTGATGATGTCCTGCGTTGGGAATAACGGCAGCTCGATCAAGTGGTTAGACGCGGACGCCTTGGGAGTAGCCCCCCACTGAGAGCTAAAACGCATACCCGCTGGTGCTACGGTGTCACCCATCTGAGCCAGAATATCCAGGCTGCTTTTAAACTGGTCTGTAGTATCACGCTGGAAAATCCCGAGGTTGGTCAGGATGCGGTTACGCGCCGGGATGTTTGTAAATGACGCAGAATAATCTACGTATTCGAAATTGGAAGAAAGAGCCATATTTTTAAGATGTCCTTATCAGTTGGATTATTTATCAGCCAGTGCAATACGAATATTGCCGTTAGCAGTCAGTGCAGCAATAGCAGCAGCGCCTACGGTCTCACCCATAACGGCGATCACTGTTTCAGCGCGAATGTAAACGCCACGGTCAGCAACGATGATGTTTGCATCAGTTCCGGCGCGGTGATGGCTCAGAACTAACAGGGCATCAGGACCAGAGACATACGCGGTGCCATCAGACTTGATGACAGAACCCGGCTGAACCTCGACGGCGAGGGTTGGAATATTCACGACACAGCGATCAAAGTTGCCGTCTGCGTGGTAGGTAATCACGTCGTTATACGTGCGTTGGGTTTCACCCATTTTCATAATGTCACTCCATAAAGTTTTATTTTCGGCCTTGGGGCCATATCGTCAGATTTGACGGTGTTCAGGTGCAAAAGAGGCCGCGCGGTGGCGACCTTCTTTATTTGGTAGTTCTGTATCAATCCAGACGGGAGATTATTCAGCCCGGATTCACCGCGTTAACAGCAGTTCTTGCCGCTGACTAATTTCAGGCTGCATCAGTCAGAAAAAAGCAAGGCGGCAGGAGATACCGCCCCGGAGGACAATAGACAGGTATTTGTTATTGTTTGTTTTCTGATCTGAGAAAGGAGGAGCTACAACGGCGGCAGGAGACCAATCGCACCGCCGTGCGCTCGATGCCGTTTTATGTCCGGCAGACAGCCCGAGGAGAGCCGGGACTTATTGCGGTTGTTAGACCGCTGGCAAACCCCATCGCGGAAGGCTAATACCACGGCAGGGGAATAAGCGGCGCTGGAAAGCAAAGATGGCCCGTGCGAGGTATCAAGGAGCCAGCGCCTGAGAGGAGATTAAATTACGTTCAATTGGCTGTAGTTCGCAGTAGACTCTTTCGAATCTATTAATCACCTTATATATAATTTTAACACGTTATTATTTAAAGTGCAATCAGAATTCACGTTAAATTTGTTGACTTCTAAGTTCATCTGTGAATACAAAGAAGGAAGGCTTCCCTGCCCCCTTTATCATTAGCCCTGTATTATACCCGCCCCGCCCGGTTTATCTTGGTCAGGCAGTGGCTCTGACGGGATCACGTAGGAGTACGCAGCCGGATCGGCGGCAACGATCTCCCGGCATTTGGAGCGAGCACGAGCTAACGCCGCTTCGTCCACAAAATGGGGAGTAAAGACACCTGCCCCAGCGCCCAGCGTCTTCATGATACGTTTGGCCTTTTGTTTGGTGTTGGCAACTGGCGCGACTGCTGGCGCTGGCTTCGTTGATGGTTGCCAATCGGGATGGCGGATTAAATAGTCATCCACGGCGTTTTTTACATTCTGTTTGAGCTGTTCGGTTTCCATCTGTTCGATGGTGCGCCCGTTCATGGCTGCGGCTATGGAATCGCGAACGGTTTTGAGCAAGTTTTTCATTTTTGTTTTTATTCCTTAATAGGATAACCAGCCCGTCACGGGCGCAGCGATACGCCAGCCACGCAACGGGCAGGTAAGGTAAAATATCCATGAGGTTCAAGGTCAGGCCGTCGCGGTCTGGCTCACTGTTGTGGTCTGTTGGCTTTTCTTATGCAGCCCGCTTTGCGCGAGTTAACTTCGTTAACGTCATCTGGTGACGCTGGTTCGTTCAGGTCTGTATTCAGATCAGCCATCAGGCTGTTACTTTTCTCATCAGTCATTTTACCTCAGCTTAAAAAGGTGTGTCGCCATCGGCATACATTGTACGTTCCTCAGCAGCAAAGCGGGCCATCTGCTCGGGAGTGTAGATCGTCCCTTTGCTCTGTATAGTCGGGGGGTTATAGCCAGTTTCCACAACGACGGGCTGCGGCTCAGGCGTTTTTGTCTGTTTTTTGAAATCGACCTGGATAACCTTACCGTCAGTTTCCCCACCGGTTCCACGGCTTGCCCTCAGCCGCTCCAGTGCTTTTTCATGATCGTAGGACGGTGAACCGTTTAACAGTTTCGGGTAATCAAAAATCAGGTTGTGTTCCTGGCTCACTACCGAGCGAACAGTGTATGAATGGCTTTTCTGACTCTCATCAATGACGAGTAAACCAAGTGCTTGAAGAACTTTCATCCACTTGCCAAGGGTTTTAGGTGTGCATTTGCATTTAGTCGCTATGTCCCTCTGATCTTCATAGAAATTCTTACCATCGGCCCGGTAACTGTTGTATTGATCCACCATATAGGTATGAATCCGATCAAGTTTGTCCTCGACCTTGAAGCATTCGCCAGTTGCTTTGATAACGACGCTTTCAGCAAAGAAAAGGCGACGATCCTCTTCAAACCATAATTCAGGTTTATTTTCTGCTGCTCTGTTGCTCATAGTGTTCTCCTTCAATGGGATTCTTCATGTTTGTTCGGATGCGTTCTGCCTCAGCATCCACGAGTTTATTGATGAGCGTCGCAACAGGCGTCCCGGTGCGGCGGCACTCCTGCATGATTACGTCCATCGTTGAATTGCTAAACGTCAGTTTTATGGCGTTTTCTCCTGTTTGTCAGACATGCGGATTCGCTCCTGCAATCGTGGGTGGCGATCAGGATTCGGCGGCCTTGATGGCCTGCATTTGATTTGGTCTGCCCTATTTGAGGCAATTTGATTGGCTCGGCGTTGCGCCGGATAGGATCAGGCTGTCGTAGCGGTCGGGAAGTTGCCAGCGACGCTGTAACCGTGTTGTTCCAGAGTCTCTATACCATTGGTGGCAACCAGGAACATGATCACCTGTTCCGGCGTCATATCCAGATTGAATTTCTCACGGTACAGACGACGGTAACCTTGGAGCACCGGGGTCAGAATCTCAGTCAGTGACTGACCGTCAGCGTACTGGCGGGATAAAGGCTTGAGGATCGCCTTGACCGCACGAGCACTTTTTGCTTTCTTCCGTTCCTGTTTCAGGATATGAAGTGCAACGGCAAGCTGCGGGTACTTCGCGTGAGCCGCATCCGCTCCACCATTTCTGGAGATGAAAGACCAAAGCGCGGTTTTGGTGTACGTGCCGTAAAGGATCACGTCTGCGATCTGCTCGCCAGTCATGGTGGCTGGGGTAATACGTTGGGATTTCGGTTTGTTCATTTGGGTTCTCCGTTGAGTTATTGAAATTATTCTCGGAGGTCATTTGTACCCATTTGTCAGGACTATCACCGGGCGGTGATGACCTTAATTGTTGAAAGCCATGTTATCAGTGATTCTTGCAAATAGCAAGAAAAAAATAAACAAACATTGCCCTCCTAATTTTACTATGTCATAATTAAGGATTCAATGTCAAGTCCTTTTTAAACGCTCTATAAGCCGCTCTGCTGGCCTCTTAATCATACCCGCTACCATCGTATTACCCGAAGTGCTACAGGGCCGAGTAGACCCCATACGTTAAGGATTTATCGGGGTTGCGTATAGTTGGCACGGGGGATTGCTTATCAGTCCAGACTTTCGCCCGGCCCCCCTCGCCGCCCCATTGACTCTGCGGGTTACACTCCTCGTGACAATGTTCCAAAGTTACTGCGCGGGCTGTCGCCCTTGCTGCCCAAAAGGTGGCTTGCCCTGTTCGGTCAGAACAGGATAAGCAGGACACCGTGGGCAATGAATATCGCGAAGCGCAGAGCGTAGCGACTGAACAAGGTCAGCAAAAACGATAGCCATCGCAATGGCGATCTGAAAAGGTGTTGGTTGTTGACTCTGTGTAAGGTCTTCACGGCCAGGGAAGACCGCATAGGGTGTTACTGATCTTATTGGTGTTGTTGATCTTAATTTAGAATTGATCTTATTGGTAGGTAACCATTACCGATGACTCATCTGTAACCATTACCGATAAAGTTTATTTTCATCTGTACTGATTACCGATGACTTCTGAATGGTGGTTATCTGTACAACCGAGTAATCTATCTCCATCATCAAGCAGAGGTAAACGACATGGAAATCATTCAAGGCAAAGACAGCTTCAACGAGATGGCGACCGGAATTCTGGTGAAACTGTTTGCAGCTTATCCCTCTTACTCAACTTTCGAATATTCCGACTTCGGCTGGAATCCGAGAACACCGAACCGTCAGGTTGACCTTCTTGTTGATACCCTCGATACGCTTAAGGATATGGGGTACATCAAAGTCATTTCGGTAACTGATATGGACTACACCGCTAAATTAACTCCGCTTGGCTCAAGCATTCTCAATCACAAAGCCCCAAGTTCAAGCGAGACGATTATTAGTGTACTCAAAGGTGTAGCAGGAGAAGCCAGGAGTGCTGCAATTGGTACTGCCATCGGTTGGATTTTTGGCGGGAAATAATTACGCAATAATATCCATTAATGGCAATCAAATACGCGCTAATTCGGCCCATCCGGGCCAGTCCGTGCTACGCCAGCGTGTGGATGTGAGCAAATCGCGACCATCGCGAAGGTGTGGAAGACATAATGATCAGGTCTGAGCGCCCCGGCTGGCGCGGGTTCGTTAAAATTGTTTGCCTCAAAACTGGCTCGCCCCTTCAAGGCAGTGCTAAACCAGATTCACCCACTACGCCCCATTCTCTGCAAAAAATAATTCTTCGCCAAAAAACCAGAAACGATGAGAATCGCCTCGCTTTTCAGCCCGATTTTCAGGCTCACGGGACGCGCTCTGGAGGGCGCTGTGATTGCGGTTATCGTGATTCAGATCGTGACGGCAAACGCCGCTAAGGGTTTCTGGTGAAGCGTGGTAAGGGTTGCCGGATGGTGGAAGGGTTGAGGCCGGAACTGTTGTGGGATAAGACAACGACCAGGGCCGGAGGTCGGGCCATATCGCCAGCGCCTGGCCTCTTGTTGGTGGGGAAACCTGGCCCGTAGGGCAGAGGGAAAAGCGAAGTCGTGAAAGTGAAGACTAACAGTCTCCACTCTCCAAGTGGTTGATAATACGTAGATGAGCCTGCTCACATCATCAGACAGCCTTTATATGCATCGTTTATGCAGGATCAGGCAAGGTTTATTCACTTCTCTGATCTGGTGCTCGGGACTCGGGCGGGACTCGATAACCTGACCAGTAAGATATTTGCGAAAGACTGTTGACTTTTTCCGTGGGGTGTGAGTGTACGTCAAGCAGATCTGTTGGTGTGCAGGGATATTTTCGTGAACGAGACACACAAAAGACGGGCCACTTTGACCAGCGCCCCGCGAGGGGGCGTGATATTTCCCAGCCAGCTTACGGCATGACCTCATATTGGTGATTCTCCCCGGCGGGCGGGTAGGTGTTTGCATGAACATTCCTTGTGTACAACCTGCGCCCATTTTTTGATCATTTCGTGCGATTATTAAATTAAAGCACTTTCCATGTTACTGTTTTTGATCAAAAATACATCCATTGCAAGATTCAGAGCCGCACGGCGGCAAGGGGAGAATATGGGTAACGCAATGGTCGCGTTGAAAACCGCCGACGAAGTGAAAGCAGTCAGCGCGGAGTTAGCAAAGAACAAAAAGACGAACCTGTTTCGCTGCCTCTGGGCGATGCAATTTGAAAGCGCTCTTCGGTTCGGTGACGCCGTCAAATTGACGTGGGATCAGTTCGCGGAGGGTAAGACGCATCTTTCTATAAAGCAGGAGAAGACGGGGAAAATTCATAAGGTCGCCATTACCCCGGCTATGCGCTCCATAGTCCAAGCTCGCCGGGAAGAAGCAGCAGACCGCCCAAAATTCGGTGACTACATATTCAGCCTTTCTGATCTGAGATCGAAGGGTAAGCCAGTTTCACACAACGCAGTGCTGACGGAGTACGGCAAGTGCGGACGCCGTGCAGGTTTCCAGGATGTGGGAAGTCATACACCACGCAAGAGCAAAGGCCGCATTCTCTTTGAGAACGGCGCACCGCTGGAGCACATCACAAAGTTGTTGGGCCAGGCCAACCCGGCTTCGACCCTGTTTTACATCGGGTTCACGCAGGAGACGGCTGACACATTAGCGGGAGAATATTCTCTCGGGGAGGAATGGTAATGATGAAAAAATGCACAACATCAGTGTTAACAGTTTTGGCCCTGCTGGCATGTCAGCCAGCACACGCCGGACGGATCACGATGCAACTCACTGAACAAGAGGAGACAGCCAACGGCAAGACGCTTTGCCGTTATGAAAATTCTATCTATTCATTTAGTTACGTGACGCTGAGCAAGCATTGCGCGTCAGTCAAAACCTTCGACACCGAGGATTCAAATTAATGAAGAAGGAAGAAGCTCTCGCCAGCTTCGTCTGGTGTGGGGCCGTGGTTCAGGTCTACACGAAGACGGTGACGTTTGCCGGGACGGTTATACAGCGGCATCTGCTACCGAAGAACCTAAGGAGCGCAGTACAGCAGGCAGTTAATCAAGCAGTAGAGAAGGCGGCGCAGGCTGAGTGCTTGGCGGTAGACAGCCCGCGCCATATTCAACAAAACCGACGGAGAGTCAGGAATGAAGAACAGCAACATTATGGCGTTAGCGCTCGCGCTTCGCAACGTCGAAGCCGGTCAGGCGGTTAAAGTGCCAGCAATGACCGGGCAGCAGTTACGCCAGTTACTGGCATGGCTTGAGGCGCTGCGGTAGGCCTTCATAAATAATGCAACGTGGCTAATGATGGCCCCGTCTTCGTTGGTCAGTTCCAAGATGAAGGAGTCACGAGGAATCACCGCTTAGTATCACGCAGAATAATAGACATCAACCACCACCAACGGCGACGCAGCCAATTAACATCACTGAACAGCTTCCCGTCTGATGTGGTCACGTATACCCCGCCACGATGATGTACCTTGTTATGATATGCCCGATTGATGAATGGCACTTCCAAGAACATTTCATCACGGGCTTTTAATCGACGCGGCAGCAGTGGGCTGATCATCATTTCTTCGTAATGTTCTGCTAAAGAAAAGAAAATATGTACGAAGGTCATCTTGAAAAGATGACCTTCTCTGTATTCGAAATAAGAACTTAAAACACTGAACAGTTAATCGAAGGTGATCTCGTCAGAAATACCATTTGCGATTTTCGAACGTAAAAATGCAACCTGTAATACAGCAGGAATAGTAACACGATACGCAGTGCTTCCGATATCAATTGCAGTCCAAAGACCTGTAATCCCCCACCCTATTGGGCCTGTAAGAATTGATAATGTTCTCATCATTGTCCCAGTTGCCGCAAAGCTTAAACCTCTGCCAATAAGAGCTTTCAATACTTGGTTAACTATAATTGCAGTTAATTGATAAGACTTGAATCCACCGGCCCGGAATATAGCTTGAAAACCTGCTGTTAATGTCTTAGCTGTTAAACCAGCAACATTTTTAACTCCAAGGCTCTCACCTAATTCTTTAATTTCATCTTGAGACATGGATTCTAATGCTTTCGTCATTATAGTCATTAGTAAATTTGACTCTATCAAATCAACAGAAGATTTTTTATTGTAATTTACTTTAAGTTTATCGCAGACATCACACAAAACTTCCTTATACAATACACCCTTTCCACCTCTCACCAGAGTAGCAAATGTATTACCACCAAAGCATTGTATTTCTGCTGCAATCTCCTTCCAATACATGCTGTGTTTAGGTGTATATTTTTTGTATGCCTCAGTCGTTGAAAGCTCTTCTGTCCAACGGGTTTCGCCATCTTTGTCATAAATAAGACATTGCACAAGATCGTTAAGGTCTTCATCTGAGCATTGTGAAAGAAACTCTAAATCAACATCATCACGATAGGCCATACACCACTCCGTAGTTATTTAAATTTAGTTGGAACCACATTTATTAATGACGCATAAACAGATGCATACTTGATTATGTTGCTATGAAAATCAGTATCTATGATATTTCCCATTTCTTTCTCTATAATTTTACGCATTACAGAGTCAACTTTATAGGAAGTAGCAGAAACCAAATTTTTTCCATCTATAAGATTGTCGTTTTCAACCGGGGAGTATGAGACCGCCCATCCTTTATTCAATAATTCGCGCGCTGATTTTTCTGCTAATAAAACTGTCTCATTTGCACCAACACCAGCAACTTTGCAAAATTTCATTAAATTTTCAACCGATAAAGAGGATTTGCCATTCTCTACCTTTCCCCATCCTGCACTTGTCATTCCAAGTTTTTCAGCAATCTCTGCTTGAGTAATACCCCGAGCTTCCCGGAGATCACGAATATGAAAAGCCAGAATAGTCAAAAACGATGTTTTCATCATATCACCTCAATGAGCATGATACTGTCAGTTTATAAAACTGCAAGTTTATTTTTGGTGTCTGGAGAGGTTTTGAGCATAACGGTGAATACAGCTGACGCTCATCCTCGTGGGCGTATTATCTATTCCCTCAGCGGTGGCATCGGTAGGATAGGGCCAAATCGGCCCTAATCAATTGACTATAATCAGATAAATTTCTTCGCCTCCGCGATCATCTTCAACTCAGCCTCTTCTGCCTTCTTCCGTTCAAGCCATACTTTGCCCTCTGGTGTCGCCAGAAACTTACGAGCGTGAATTTTACGGTTGTTGCGTTTGGTTGCTGCTGCATTCTTCGCCATGATTACCTCCAGATCGGCCCTCACACTGGGGCCATAAGGGCAGGCTACAGAAAAGCACAGTGACAAATCCAGATGCCAAAATACCCTACCAAATGGTGCCGAAGGCAATAGGTGACCATTACGTGCCGTGTTGGGCACATAAGGAAAGACGGAGCGGAGCGACTTCCGCAGTAAGTATGATCCCATCTTAGGGACGATGATGCCTTGTCATGGCCTCTTATCAGGTAGCCGTTGTGATCCGGTGGCTGAAACCGTGGCAGAGCCGGATTCTTTCCCGATCCGGTTAGTCTTCCCAACATTACGCCTGTTTATTCGCTGCAACGTCATCTCGACGTGTTGCATCATGGAGCGCCGCACGAAGCGCGAGCCACATTGACAAGGGTTTTGGGAAAAGGATTAGAGACGCTGGCGGCGTCTTCCGGCTTCAAAGGAAAAGCGCAACGAATAGACCAGCGACAAAAAATTAAGCCGTCAGTGCTGACCGTTCACGTTTTGTACAGGGTTGAGCCTGGAAACTACCTGCCGCTGCGTGATAACATCCCAAAAGCCACTACCAAACACAGCGGCAATCGTTGGTGACATTATTCAAGCAAAAAACACAGGCAAGAAAGGCAGAGTTTTTACTCTAACCCTCTGTTTTATATGAAAACTTTGTGTTGAATGCCGAAGGCCGGACTCGAACCGGCACGTATTTCTACGGTTGATTTTGAATCAACTGCGTCTACCGATTTCGCCACTCCGGCACGGAAAGGATACGGAAAACGTTCTGGATTATACCTGTCACTGGCTGCTGCGCAAGCGGCAGAGTGCGATCGCCACGCTAAGTGTTGAAAAAAACAGCGCAAGCCGCATTTCGGCCAACATTCAATACGTTCCAGATATAACCCCCTCGTTCTCACCTTTCCCACTCGCGGTTTCCTCTTTCTCCGAGCCTGCTCGCAAAATCCTGCAAACGGCTCAATTCGGTTTACATTTTCGGCAATTTGTTATCAGATCCTGTTATTAGTACGCGTAATAACGCCGGTACTTTCCCAAAACAGGATTTCCGCAATGCGCTTCTATCAGATCGAACCGACGCTGGAGAACTACTGGCGCGGCATTATTCTTTTTGGCAAAAACGTCGCCTCCTATAAGTTTGCGCTGGCGCATGCGCTGTACGATATCCGCCGCGACGGTAGCGATCTGATACGCCTCGAGGAGCTGGCGGTGCCGTTCAGCCAGCATCTGTGTCGCCATCTTGAGCAGGCCCCTAAACAGATCACTTCACCAAAAAGCCAGTTTCTCAGCGCCTGTAGCCGCTTCAATCGCCAGGAGATAACCCAGGATCAGCTCATCGCGGCAACGGTTAAGCTCGGCTTTAGCGTGGTGCTGGATAAATTTCATAACGTGAATCAGGGCGAAATCGCCAGGCGCTTTTTTATCGACGAGCGTAAAACGCATCAGGGTATCCGTCTGACCGACGACTTTTATTCTCTGACGGAGCGCCAGCAGTACCAGAACCTGATCCACGAAACGGACGCCCGCTGGCGACTGGTGGAGCAGGCGTGGGCGATGAACATCGCCAGCAGCCTGATCGCCGTGGAATATGATGCCGCCGAACAGCAGCTCTTCAGCACCCTGAATACCCGACGAGTTGCCATCTCCAGCTGTCGCGACAGCCTGAACGGCTACCAAAAAGGCCGCTGCTTTTACTGCTATGCGCCGATCAGTCTCGAAAGCGGGGATGAGAACCTGGCCGACGTTGACCACTTTATCCCGTGGGCGGCGCGCGGCGAGGTGGCGAATATCAACGGCGTCTGGAACCTGGTACTCGCCTGCAAGAGCTGCAACCGCGGGGAGAAAGGCAAGTTTATGCGGGTACCGTCGGCAAAATTGCTGCGCCGCCTGCGCGACAGAAACGAATATTTTATTACCAGCCACCTTCCCTTGCGTGAAACCTTAATCCGTCAGACCGGCAACACGACCGCCCGCCGCGATGACTTCCTCGCCAAAATCTGGAACACTGCGCGCATTACGCTCCTTCATGAATGGGAACCTCAGGCCGCCGGAACGGATATATTCTGATGACAATCAACTACTACCAGCAGAACGCTGACAGCTTTGTGGCTTCAACCGTCGCTGTCGATATGACCTCTCTGTACGCGCCTTTTATCGGGGCAATTGAACCGAACGGGCTGATCCTCGATGCAGGATGCGGCTCCGGACGCGATGCAAAAGCCTTTGCCGATATGGGCTACCGGGTCGAGGCGTTTGACGCCTCACCGGCCATGGTCGAGCGGGCTGCGCAACACAGCGGACTGGCCGTGCGTCAGGCGACCTTTCAAAGCATCAGCGAAAGCGCAAGATATGACGGCATCTGGTGCTGCGCTTCGCTGCTGCACGTTCCCGCCGCGGAGATGCCGGGAGTAATGCACAAACTGGCTACGGCCCTCAAACCCGGCGGCGTCTGGTACGTCTCATTTAAATACGGTTCAGGCGAGCGAGAAAAAGAGGGGCGGCGGTTTACCGATCTCGACGAAGCAGGGCTGACGGCGCTGGTCGAACCGCTGGCGGATATCCGTCTTGCCAACATGTGGCAGACGGTGGATAAGCGCCCGGAGCGGAGCGAAATCTGGCTCAACGCGCTGTTGCTCAAAAGCTGAACTGTCGTGATGGCTTCTCTCTCGCAGAGAAGCCGGCTTGCGCAAGCTTCCCCCCTCCTTCTGCCAAGCGTCCCCTCGCCCCATGCTCTACACTTCCTTCTTAACTACGCCAAACCCAAGGAAACTGTCATGAGCACTATTAAAAGTTACGCCGCCAAAGAAGCGGGCGCCGATCTGTCGCTGTGGGAATACGATGCCGGCGACCTTAAGCCGGAAGATGTCGAAGTGCAGGTGGAGTACTGCGGGATCTGCCACTCCGACCTGTCGATGATCGACAACGAATGGGGCATGTCGAGCTATCCGCTGGTGGCCGGTCACGAGGTGATTGGCCGGGTGGCGGCGCTGGGCAGCGCGGCGCAGGATAAGGGGCTGAAGGTTGGCCAGAAGGTCGGCATTGGCTGGACGGCGCGCAGCTGCGGCCACTGCGACGCCTGTATCAGCGGCAACCACGTGAACTGTCTGGAAGGCTCGGTGCCCACCATCATCAACCGCGGCGGCTTCGCCGATAAGCTGCGCGCCGACTGGCAATGGGTGATCCCGCTGCCGGAAAACGTCGATCTCGAATCTGCCGGGCCGATGCTCTGCGGCGGCATTACCGTCTTCAAACCGCTGCTGATGCATCACGTCACGGCGAACAGCCGCGTCGGCGTCATCGGTATTGGCGGCCTCGGCCATATCGCCATCAAGCTGCTGCACGCGATGGGCGCGGAAGTCACCGCCTTTAGCTCCAATCCGGCGAAAGAGCAGGAAGTGCTGGCAATGGGCGCCGATCGCGTAGTGAACAGCCGCGATCCCGAAGCCTTAAAGGCGCTGGCCGGCCAGTTCGACCTGATTATCAACACCGTCGCCGTCGACCTCGACTGGCAGCCGTACTTTGAAGCGCTGGCGTACGGCGGCAACTTCCACACCGTCGGCGCAGTGATGAAGCCGTTCCCGGTCCCCGCTTTTACCCTGATTGGCGGCGACCGCAGCATCTCCGGCTCGGCCACCGGCAACCCGTCCGAGCTGCGCAAGCTGATGAAATTCGCCGGACGCAGCAAAGTCGCGCCGACCACCGAGCTGTTCCCGATGTCGCAGATCAACGAGGCGCTGAAGCACGTTCGCGAGGGCAAGGCCCGCTACCGCGTGGTGCTGAAAGCCGACTTCTGATCGTTCCTCGTCATGCTTCAGGCCGCAGCCGCGCGGCCTGAACGCCACTGACCGGGGTGATGCCGGGCGGCCCGTCTGCCCGGCGCTTGTTTCCCTGGTCATTAAACCGTCATCTCCCCGCCATACGTTTGCAGTCAATCCTTCTCACAATCCGGGCTTCTACAAACGCCTGAATGAGACGTCCGCCACCATGAGAAAAACCTGGCTCCCCTGGCTGATACTGTCGCCTTCCCTGCTGTTTTTATTACTGTTTACCTGGTTTCCCCTCGGGCGATCGATTTATGACAGCCTGTTCGATACCCGCATGGTCAGCGACGGCGGCCAGTATGTCGGGCTGGAGAACTTCAGTCGTCTGTTCGCCGACGGCGTCTTCTGGCAGTCGCTGGTGAATAACCTGCTTTATATCCTGCTGACGGTGGTACCGGGCGTGACGCTCGCCCTGCTGCTGGCGGTCGCCCTGACCGAGAATCACCGCGTCAACCGCTGGCTGCGCACCGCCTTCTTCTTCCCGATGATTATCCCGATGGTCAGCGCCGCCGCGCTGTGGCTGTTTATCTTTATGCCCGGCCTTGGCCTGCTCGACCACTATCTGGCGAAGCTGTTTGGCCCGATGAACAACAACTGGCTGGGGCGCAGCAACAGCGCGCTGCTGGCGCTGGCGCTGATTGGGGTGTGGAAGTTCGCCGGTTACTACATGCTGTTTTTCCTCGCCGGGCTGCAAAGCATTCCGGCCTCCACGCGCGAAGCGGCGATCGTGGAAGGCGCCACCCGCACGCAGGTGTTCTTTAAGGTCACGCTGCCGCTGCTGCGCCCGACCCTGAGCTTCGTGATAACCACGGCGCTGATCTACTCCATCACCCAGATCGACCACGTGGCGGTGATGACCCGCGGCGGGCCGGATAACGCCACTACCGTGCTGCTCTACTACATCCAGAACCTCGCCTGGGACACCCATGATTTAGGTAAAGCTTCCGCCGCCACCTTCCTGACGCTGGCCGGGCTGTTTGCCTTCTCGCTGATTAACCTCAAACTGCTGGAGAAAGGAGCGCACTATGAGCGCTGAAATCTCGCCGCTGGCGCTGCGATCGCACAGCGCATCGCGCCCGCTCTGGCTGCGCCTGCGCCGCTCGCAGCCCTTTACGCTCACGGTATTAATGTGCTGCCTGGCGCTGCTGTGGATGAGCCCATTTTTATGGATGCTGGCGACCTCGTTCAGCGCCACGATCTTCGGCGAGGATATGGCCTCCCTGCTGCCCCGTATGCCGCTGACGCTGGATAACTTCCGCGATGCCTGGGCCAGCGCCGACTGGCTGAGCCTCTACGCCAATACCCTTATCTTCACCTTCGGCACCTTCTTCGTGCAGCTGTTGACCATCACCACCGCCGGCTACGTCTTCGCCTGCCACGAGTTCCGCGGCAAGAAGACGCTGTTCCTGATGTTCCTCGTCCAGCTGATGATCATGCCGGTGGTGATGATGGTGCCGAACATGCTGACCCTGAAAACTTTCGGCCTGCTCAACACCCTCACCGGGGTGATGATGCCCTACTTCACCTCGGCGTTCGGCGTGTTCCTGATGCGTCAGGCGTTTCTGTCCATCCCCAAAGAGCTGGAAGAGGCGGCGCTGATGGAGGGATGTCGCTGGTGGCAGGTGCTGTTCCGCGTGCTGCTGCCGATGTCCTGGCCGTCGGTGCTGGCCTTCGCCACCGTCAGCATTACCTACCACTGGAACGAGTATCTGTGGCCGCTGATGATGCTGAACGACCCGGACAAACAGGTGCTGACCGTGGGGCTGGTCTCGTTCGCCATGGGCGCCGAATCCGGCGGCCAGTGGGGCATCATCGGCGCCGGCACGCTGATGGTCTGCCTGCCGCTGATGCTGGCGTTCATCCTCTTCCAGAAACAGTTCCTGCGAAGCTTCGGCTTCTCCGGGATCAAATAAGGAGCTCTTCATGCTGTTAGCGCAAATTTCCGATACCCATTTTCGCAGCCGCGGCCAGAAGCTGTACGGCTTTATTGACGTCAACGCCGCCAATGCCGACGTCGTCTCCCAGCTGAATGCCCTGCAGGAGCGTCCGGACGCGGTGGTGGTGAGCGGCGATATCGTCAACTGCGGCCGCCCGGAAGAGTATGAGGTCGCCCGCCAGATCCTCGGCAGCCTGAACTATCCGCTGTATCTCATTCCCGGCAACCACGACGATAAAGCGCTGTTTCTGGAATATCTGCATCCGCTGTGCCCGCAGCTCGGCAGCGATGCGCAAAACATGCACTACGCGGTAGACGATTTTGCCACTCGCCTGCTGTTTATCGACTCCAGCCGGGCGGGTACGTCGAAAGGCTGGCTGACCGAGGAAACCATCAAGTGGCTGGAGGCTCAGCTGTTTGATGGCGGCGATAAACCGGCGACGGTGTTTATGCATCATCCGCCGCTGCCGCTGGGCAACGCGCAGATGGACCCTATCGCCTGCGAAAACGGCCATCGTCTGCTGGCGCTGGTTGAGCGTTTCCCGTCGCTGACGCGCATTTTCTGCGGCCATAACCACAGTCTGACCATGACCCAGTATCGCCAGGCCATCATCTCCACCATCCCGGGAACCGTCCACCAGGTGCCCTATTTTCATGAAGATACCCGTCCGTATTACGACCTCTCTCCGGCGTCGTGCCTGATGCATCGCCAGGTCGACGAGCAGTGGGTGAGCTATCAGCATCCTCTGACCCACTACGCCGGACCGTGGATGTACGACGAAAATATCAGCTGCCCAACGGAAGATTGCTAAACGCCATGCTTAGTCTGCAAAACATCAGTAAACAGTTTGACGGTAAACCGGCCCTCAGCGCCCTGTCGCTGGATATTCGCGAAGGGGAATTCGTGGTGCTGGTGGGCCCGTCCGGCTGCGGTAAAAGCACCCTGCTGCGCCTGCTCGCCGGGCTGGAGCCGGTCAGCGAGGGGGAGATCTGGCTGCACGATGAGAACATCACCGAAATGTCGCCCAGAGAGCGCAACTTCGCGATGATCTTCCAGAACTATGCGCTGTTTCCGCACCTGTCGGTGCGCGACAACATCACCTTCGGCATGAAGGTGCGCAAGGAAGAGAAAAGCAGCTGGCAGCCGCGGGTGGATAAAGTCGCGCAGATGCTGCAGCTGGATACCCTGCTCGATCGAAAACCGGCGAAGCTCTCCGGCGGCCAGCGGCAGCGGGTGGCGATGGCGCGGGCGATTGTGCGCAATCCGCGCCTGTTCCTGATGGATGAGCCGCTCTCCAACCTCGACGCCCGCCTGCGTAGCGAGGTGCGCGACAGCATTATGGACCTCCACCAGCAGCTCAGAACCAGCACCGTCTACGTCACCCATGACCAGACGGAAGCGATGTCGATGGCCGACCGCATCGTGGTGATGAACGGCGGCCACGTACAGCAGGTCGGGCGACCGGAGTATCTGTACACCAACCCGGCCAACCTGTTTGTCGCCGGGTTTATCGGATCTCCGGCGATGAATCTGCTCTTGCTGCCCTGCGCTGATGGTGAGGTATTACTGGGTGAGCTGCGCTATCCGCTGCCGCCGCGCTACCGTGAAGAATCCCGGGTGTGGTTAGGCATTCGCCCGGAACATATCAGCGACCGCGTGGAGGAGAGCCATCTGCGCCTGCCCGCCACCGTGCTGCAACGAGAACTGATGGGAGCCGATTATTTGCTCCACGTCAGCACCCCCATCGGCACCTTACGCTTTAGCCGTCGCCATCGCGGCGCGGTGCCGGAGAAAGGCGATTCGCTGATCCTCGGCTTTTCACCTGCCGATGTGCATCTTTTTCATGCTGAGAAACAGCATAATTTACTGATGGAGACAGACCATGTTTAAACCTCTCACCGCTCTCGCGGTTGGGCTCAGCCTTGCCCTGAGCGGCACGGCGCTGGCGAAAGAGAAGATCGACTTCATGTTTCCGGCGCCGGTGGACGGCAAGCTGACCATGGAGATGACCCGCGTCATTAAGCAATTCAACGAGTCGCAGCAGGATGTCGAAGTGCGCGGGATCTTTACCGGCAACTACGACACCACCAAGATCAAAGCCGAATCGGCGCAGAAGGCCGGGCAGCCGCCCGCGCTGGTGATTATGTCCGCTAACTTCACCACCGATCTGGCGCTGAAGGATGAGATCCTGCCGATGGACGAGCTGTTCCAGTATGGCGATCAAAAAGCGGGGGATTTTCTGGTGAAGGCGTTCTGGCCCGCAATGCATAAAAACGCCCAGGTGATGGGCACCACCTATGCGATCCCGTTCCATAACTCGACGCCGATCCTCTACTACAACAAAACGATGTTCGATCGGGCCGGGATCAAACAGCCGCCGCAAACCTGGGCCGAGCTGCTGGCGGACGCCAGAAAGCTGACCGACGAAAGCAAAGGCCAGTGGGGGATCATGCTGCCGTCGACCAACGATGATTACGGCGGCTGGATCTTCTCGGCGCTGGTGCGCGCCAACGGCGGGAAATACTTTAACGAGGACTATCCGGGCGAAGTCTATTACAACACGCCAACCACCATCGGCGCCCTGCGCTTCTGGCAGAACCTGGTCTATAAAGACAAAGTCATGCCTTCCGGCGTGCTGAATTCGAAACAGATCGGCGCCAGTTTCTTCTCCGGCAAAGTCGGAATGGCGATGCTGAGCACCGGCGCGCTGGGCTTTATGCGCGAGAACAGCAAAGATTTTGAGCTGGGCGTGGCGATGCTGCCGGCCAAAGAGCAGCGCGCGGTACCGATCGGCGGCGCCAGCCTGGTGAGCTTCAAGGGCATCAACGACGCGCAGAAAAAAGCGGCGTATCAGTTCCTGACGTATCTGGTGAGCCCGCAGGTCAACGGCGCCTGGAGCCGCTTTACCGGCTACTTCTCCCCGCGTAAGGCCGCCTACGATACGCCGGAAATGAAGGCGTATCTGCAGCAGGATCCGCGCGCGGCGATCGCCCTCGAACAGCTGAAGTATGCCCATCCGTGGTACTCCACCTGGGAGACCGTTGCCGTGCGTAAAGCTATGGAAAACCAGCTGGCCGCGGTGGTGAACGATGCCAAAGTCACCCCGGAAGCCGCGGTGCAGGCGGCGCAGAAGGAAGCCGATGCGCTGATGAAGCCCTACGTCGATAAGACCGCGCTGGCGGAAGTGAAGTAGGCCTTTCCCTCACTATCTCTGCAGATAGCTGAGGTATCTTCTGCAATACCGTACGGAAGCAGTGTGCCCCCTCCCCCTTTTCAAGGGGAGGGGATCGTTCGATACGGCTCGTTAGCCCGGTCCGTGCAGACCGCTGAGCACCGCTCCAGCATTGCAGATACCGTTGGCAATCAGCGTTACACTTTATCCGCCTGCGATTCAGCCACTATTCGCCGGGCCCTGGCGGCCTGCCCTTCTTCACTGGTGTCCAGCTTATCCCGCAGATAGTGCTCGATTTGTTCAAGACTACGGTGGCGGGTTTCCGGTACGCATTTAATCACGAATATCGCGCCAAATACGCCAATACCGGCGAAGATAAAGAAGGTGCCTGAAAGCCCTAACCACGCCAGCAGTATCGGGAAGAACAGGGAGATCAGGAAGTTGGCAATCCACATTGAAAATACCGCCCCCCCCATAAAAATACCGCGCAGGCGGGTTGGAAATATTTCCGACATGAGTAGCCAGGTCACTGGCGATAGCGCCCCCTGCTGAAAGCTCAGAAACAGTAACATCCCTGCCAGAACCATATAAGCACGCAGCGCATCAGGCTGGCCGTTAACCGTCTCCGGCAGCAGATAGCTGACCGCACCGATAAAGACCAGACAAGCGGTGCAGCCAAACTGACCAATCATGGTCATCGGGCGACGGCCAATTTTGCCAAGCATCCAGATGCCAACGAATGTCATCAATACTGAGACTACGCCATTGGCGATAGTGGCAAACAGCGCGGCATTATCAGTCATACCAACCGAGGTCAGTACCGTGGGGGCATAGTACATAATGGTATTTACACCGGTAAGCTGTTGGATAACCGCTATACCAATACCGATCATAAACAGCTTGAACAACCACGGGGTCATAATCTCGCTGAACCGGGGCTTACCGAGATTGCGCTGCTCATCCAGCGTTTCGGTGATCTCCAGCAGCTCCCACTCAACATCATCTTTATGCCGGGTGCGCTCAAGCACGCGACGGGCTTCCGCCAGGCGCCCTTTCATCGCGTACCAGCGCGGTGAATCCGGCATAAACATCATGCCAAACCAGAGCAGCACGGCGGGTAGCGTCGCCACCGCCAGCATCCAGCGCCAGGTGCTTTCCCCGCCCCAGACTTCATGGAACGTGGCATTAGAAATATAGGCCAGCAGCTGACCGGATACGATCATCAGCTCCTGTAAAGTAACCAGCTGTCCGCGCTTATTCGCGGGAGCTATCTCGGCAATATAGACCGGAACGGTGGCCGCCGCCCCGCCGACCGCCACGCCGAGAATAAGGCGAAAGAAAATCATCCAGTTAACGTCCGGCGCCATAGAGGTGCCTATCGCGCCGATGGCAAAAAGCACCGCCAGCCACAGAATAATTTTCTTTCTGCCCGCCGCATTCGCCAGATTGCCAGAAAGCAGCGCGCCAAAGGCGGCGCCGAATAGCAGCGAGCTGGTGACCAGACCGGTGGTAAAGGGAGTAAGATGAAGCTCGGTGCCCATAAAGAGTAAGGCACCGGAAATCACCCCGGTATCATAGCCAAAAAGTAAACCGCCAAGCGTCGCGATCAGGGCGACAACTTTTACAAAGGGCGTTGTCGGGGTCTCGCTATTCGGTCCCGACGCTTTATTGAGTGTAAGATATTGTTCCTTAGACATAATAGACTCCAGTAACCCGCCTTGTTTGAGGGAAGATTTGCTCTAGTCTGAATGCAGAGGCTGAGGCCTCACCGACGTGTTGTTTTCGTTCTACGTCTTGAGCTACTGCTGAGTGATGGGGTAAAAAAAGCAGGCCATACGACGTATGGCCTGAAAATAAAACAACGATTAGATTCCTGCCGTCTCGCGGATATATTTGCGCGCTTTTACGGCGTATTCGAATGGGTTGGCCAGCGCCGGATCCTGCTCGGCCTCAACCACCATCCAGCCTTTATAGCCATGCTCGTCCAGCAGCTTGAACACCGGACGGAAATCAATGACGCCGTCGCCCGGCACGGTGAAGGTCCCCTTCTTCACGCCGTCCAGGAAGGAGAGCCCTTCGCGACGCACCTGCTCGATCACCGGCGGACGCACGTCTTTCAGGTGCACGTGGTTAATGCGCGGCAGATATTTTTTCAGAATCGCCAGCATCGGCTCTTCGCCGCCTTCGGAATACCAGGCGTGTCCGGTGTCGTAGAGCAGGAAGACTTTGTCATCCACCAGCGACATAAACTTGTCGATCTCTGCCGTCGTCTGGATACCGGTACCCATATGGTGGTGCAGACAGACCTGCATGCCCTTTTCCGCCGCCAGACGACCGAGGGTGTTATAGCCTTCCGCCACCCGCTGCCACTCTTCTTCGCTAAAGCACGGTTTCGCATTCTCCAGGATGGGCTTTTCCAGCCCCTGGATGCTGCCGCTCTGCTCAGAGCAGCCGATCACTTTCGCGCCCATAGCATGCAGGAAATTCATGTGGTTAACGAATTCATCAATGGTCTTTTCCCGCTGGCCGTTAGCAAAAAAGGTGCTGAACCAGGCGTTGCAAATCTGAATGCCGCGGATATCCAGCATCGGCTTGAGAACCGCCGGATCGCGTGGATATTTGCTGCCGACTTCGCTGCCGGTAAAGCCCGCCAGCGCCATTTCGCTGACGATTTGCTGGAAAGTATTCTCGCTGCCCAGCTCCGGCATATCGTCGTTAGTCCAGCCAATCGGGGCGATAGCCAGTTTTACGTTATCTTTGTTCATAGTAGGGGGCTCCTGCCGCTGCGCCTTACCGGCGCAGCAATTCACGTTCGATGAGTTCACGGGTTTCCACTGCCTGGTATTTCATCTTTTCCGGGTAGCCGAACAGCGAGGTGGCCACAATCGGCTCACCGCCGACCTTGAAGGTCTGCTCGGCAAATTTCATATCGCGCAGAGTGCGGAACAGCGCGTCGAAATCAACATCCCCTTCTCCGACGCCCACGTGCTGGTGAACGACGGCATCTACGCCCGGTGGGTTAACGATATAGCGGCAGTGTTTTGTATGGTTGCGGGTATCCGCGATCAGCACATGGGAGAGATCGCTTCCCGCGTAGCGCAGCATCTTCTCAACGTCGCCCACGCCTTTGTCATAGAAGAAGGTGTGCGGGACGCTGTAAACGTACTTAACGTTATCGCTGCGGAACGACTTCACGATATCGACGGTTTCGTTGTTCTCTTCGCAGAAGTCCCACGGATGTGCCTGAATTTCAACGCGGATGCCTTCGCGCTCAAAAATCGGCAGCAGCTCTTCCATGGAGCGATAGAACATCTCATCGCAAATCTCCGGCTGGTTAGGATCGCCGGAAAACTCGGTGTTGATCACCTGAACACCCATTTCAACCGCGATTTCGATCAGCCGTTTCCAGTTTTTCACTGCCGCCTGACGGCGCAGCTCATCGGGACCGGACCAGCGGTAGACGCAGATAAACGAGGAGAGCTCCACGCCGGTATCGCGCAGCGCCTGCTTGTACTCAGCCATAATTTCCCGGCTGGCGCGCGGGTGCTTGTAGAACGGGTTGATCTGCGGATGCGGCGATTGCTCAATGTACTTGTAGCCCCACTCCGCCACCTGATGGACCATTCGGGTTACCCCGAGGTCTTTAATGACATCAACGTCAAAAGCAATTTTCATCGTCGTTACCTGTGCAAAGAAGTTCCGTCAGCAAAGCGGGATTAGCGTTTGTAGAATGCCGGGCATTCCGGCAGCGTCACCTCAACCGGCTCGCTGGTTTCCTGGGCTTTGATACAGGCGTCGGCAGCAACGGACGCCGCGTAGCCATCCCACGCCGATGGGCCGTGCAGCTGGCCGGCCTGAACATCATTGATAAAGGCCTGTAGTTCAACGTCATACGCTTTGATAAAGCGATCCTTCCAGTCGGTCAGGATAGCGGTCGACAGGTTAGCGGCTTTGCGCATCTGCACAGCCGACGGCTCAGGCAGGCGGGCAATCCCGGTTTCCCCTACCACTTCACACTGGATGTCGTAGCCGTACTGGCAGTTCACGAAGACTTCCACGTCGATCAGCGTGCCTTTTTTGGTTTCAAACGACACGATCTGCGGGTCTTTCAGGCGCGCGTGGGTGTGGGACGTGGAGCGCGGGAAGCGCACCTGTACGGAAACATAGTCGTCATTCAGCAGCCAGCGCAGAACGTCCAGTTCGTGAATCAGGGTGTTGGTGATCGCCATGTTGGTGATGTAATCCTCGCCCACCGACTGGTTGCGGTGCGCGCAGCGCAGCATCAGCGGCGCGCCGATGTCGCCGTCATCGATCACTTTTTTCAGCGCCAGATAGCCTTCGTCGTAAGGGCGCATAAATCCAACCTGCACCAGGCGGCGACCGGCCTTCATTTCCGCATCAACGATGCGGCGGCAGCCTTCCGCGCTCATCGCCAGCGGCTTCTCGCAGAACACCGGCTTCCCGGCGGCGATGGCGGCCAGGGTGTACTCTTCGTGGGTGGGGTCCCATGAGGTGACCAGAATAGCGTCCACGTCGCTGGCCTTAATCACGTCATGACCGTCGGCGTACACTTCGGCATGCACGCCCGGCAGCGCAACCGCGGCGCGGGCGTTCTCTTCGTTGATATCCGAAACCGCCACTACCGTGGCTCCCTGCAGTACCTGAGTGCAACGACGGATATGCTCTTTACCGATAGCGCCGGCACCGATGACACCTAATTTGAGTGACATAGTTGGTTTTCTCCCGAGATTTGTAGGGTTCAGGGTTTGTGTTCTGTTTTAGTAATCCCGCGCCTGAGCGCGTTTTTCATTGATCATTTGCGCCACCTTGCGGATCCGCTCGGAGAGCGCAGACTGCGCGACGCCGACGTTCCACCAGCTGCCGTATTTGTGCACCATGGTTTTCGGCAGCACTTTAATGTCTATCAGGGTGCTGACGGTTTCGCGGCGCGCGGCGTCCAGCGCGTGGCGTAGTTCTTCTAGCGTCGTGACGCGCCAGGTTTTGCAGCCGTAGCCGGCAGCGACGGTGGCGAAATCTACCGGCACCAGGCCGCCCTGCAGCTGGCCCGATTCGGCGCAGCGGAAGCGGAACTCGGTGCCGAAGCTGTCCATACCGTGCTCCATTTGCAGGTTGTTAATGCAGCCGTTGGCCATGTTGTCGAGCAGCACGATATTGATCTTCGCGCGCTCTTGCAGGGAGGTCACCAGCTCGGAGTGCAGCATCATGAACGAGCCGTCGCCGACCAGCGAATAGACCTCGCTTTGCGGTTGGGCTAACTTCACGCCCAGCGCGGCGCTGACTTCGTACCCCATGCAGGAGTAGCCGTATTCCACGTGATAGGTGTTGGTGGCCCGGTTGCGCCAGACGCGCTGCAGGTCTCCCGGCAGGCTCCCCGCCGCCGCTACAATCACCGCATCCGCCGGCAGCGTTTCGTTGAGTACGCCAAGGACGCTGCTTTGCGTCAGGGTGGAGTCGGTTATCTGGCGAAATTCGCGATACACCGATTCCCGATCCAGATGGTCGTCGATTTCCGGGACGAAAGCGGTTTCCTGCCACACCGCCTGGTAAACGCGCTGGGTCTCTTTCAGCTGGCGGCTCTGCACGCTTTCAATCTGCTCGCCCCAGCCAGCCTGCCAGGATTCGCCGGACAGGGCGTCGTCCAGGGCAGTGAGGGCTTCGCGAGCATCCGCCAGCATCGGGATGCCATCCAGCTTCCAGGCGTCGAAGTTGCTGACGTTAATATTGAGGAAGCGCACGCCCGGATGCTGGAAAATCCATTTTGACGAGGTGGTGAAATCGCTGAAACGCGTGCCGAGACCGATGACCAGATCCGCCTCTTTCGCCAGCAGGTTCGCCGCCAGGCAGCCGGTTTCGCCGACGCCGCCCACGTTATACGGATGCGAAGAGACAACGCTGCCTTTACCCGCCTGGGTTTCGGCAAACGGCACGCCGTAGCGCTCGGCAAAACGGGTTAACGCCTCGCCGGCGCCGGAGTATTTCACCCCGCCGCCGCAGACGATCAGCGGCTTACGGCTGGCTTTAATCGCCGCCACGGCATCCGCCAGCTGCGCGGCGCTGGCCGGGCGGCGATCAAGGCGGTGTACCCGGCGGGTAAAGAAGGATTCCGGATAATCCCAGGCTTCGCCCTGGACATCCTGCGGCAGACAGAGCGTGACCGCACCGGTTTCCGCCGGGTCGGTCAACACGCGCATGGCGTTGATGCAGGCGCTCATCAGCTGTTCCGGACGGGTGATGCGATCCCAGTATTTACTCACCGCGCGAAACGCGTCGTTAGTGGTAATGCTGAGATCGTGGCTCTGTTCGATTTGCTGCAGCACCGGGTCAGGCTGGCGGGTCGCAAACACATCGCCCGGCAGCAGCAGCAGCGGGATGCGGTTGGCGGTCGCGGTCGCGGCAGCGGTAATCATGTTCGCCGCGCCGGGGCCAATGGAGGAGGTGCAGGCAATAATCTGACGACGCAGGGACTGTCTGGCAAAACCGGTGGCGACATGCGCCATCCCTTGCTCGTTACGCCCCTGATAGACCCGCATTTCACCGCTATCTTGTTCAAGGGCCTGGCCCATTCCCAGCACGTTGCCGTGGCCAAAGATAGCAAAGATGCCTTTGACGAACTTATGCTCTTCGCCATCGACTTCCAGATACTGGTTATCCAGGAACTTCACCAGCGCCTGCGCCATTGTCAGTCTCAGTTTGCCCATGTTGCCCAATCCTTATTGTTCAGTATTTGCGTGTGGGTTCGCGTTTTGCCCTGCACAGCGATACAGCGATGAGTCAGGGAAATCGTTAACGTCACTGGAATACTTCTGGATTATAGGCAAACATTTTTTTCATTAAATAGAAATACAGAAGAAATATTTCATTTTGCGAGAGCGATCAAACTCTCTATGCATTTCACCCGTTTCATTCGCATCCTGTATACGGGATAACGCGCAAATTACGCGGCCCACCTCTTAATATCCCTTTTAAAATCATAGGTAAAGACCGCGTCTAAACGGGCTCCAGTTCAACTTTCAGCCGCAGCCCAGGATCCGAGGCAGAATGAGGCTCAGCGCGGCATAGTGGTATATCCCTCACATTTTTGGTTTTTTAATTTCGATCTAGTTTGCAAATGAAATATTTATTTCTCAAACTAGAGATAACCAATAACCCTCAGGCTGTTTTCGGAGACGCTGTCGGTATCCCGACTCTTCCGTACAGCAGAAATGCAAAAGGAAACCCTAGCTATGAATGCAGCAGTAAAGCGACTCGACGTCATCTGTATTGGCCGGGTGGCAGTCGATCTCTATGCCCAGCAGATTGGCGCGAGGCTGGAAGATGTCGCCAGTTTTTCTAAATACCTGGGTGGCTCTTCCGGCAACGTCGCCTTCGGCACCGCCATTCAGGGATTAAAATCGGCAATGCTCGCTCGCGTGGGCGATGAGCATAATGGTCGTTTTCTACGCGAAACCCTGAGCCGCGCCGGCGTCGATACCGAATATCTGATCACCGATAAGCAGCGCCTGACGGCGTTAGTGATGCTGGGGATTAAAGATCAGGAGACGTTTCCGCTGATTTTTTACCGCGATAACTGCGCCGATATGGCCCTTTCGCCAGAAGATATTAAGGAAGAGTACATCGCCTCTTCCCGGGCGCTGGCGGTAACCGGCACCCACCTTTCGCACGCCAACACGCGCGAAGCGGTGCTGAAGGCGCTGGAGTACGCCCGCCGCCACGGCCTGCGTACCGCGCTGGATATCGACTATCGTCCGGTACTTTGGGGGTTAACGTCTTTAGGCGACGGTGAAACGCGTTTCATTGAATCCGGCCAGGTGACCAGCCAGCTGCAGGAAGTCCTGCATCTGTTCGATTTAGTGGTGGGGACAGAAGAGGAGTTTCATATTGCCGGCGGCAGCACCGATACCCTGACCGCGCTGAAAAACGTGCGTAACGCCACGAAAGCGACGCTGGTTTGCAAGCGCGGTCCGATGGGCTGCGTGGTGCTGGAAGGCGCTATTCCCGACAGCTGGGATAGCGTGCCGCTGCAGCAGGGCGTACGCGTAGACGTGCTTAACGTCCTGGGCGCGGGCGATGCCTTTATGTCCGGCCTGCTGCGCGGCTGGCTTAACGATGAAGGCTGGGAGCAGGCCTGCCGCTACGCTAACGCCTGCGGCGCGCTGGTGGTTTCACGCCACGGCTGCGCGCCCGCAATGCCGACCAAAGCCGAGCTTGACGACTATCTGTCGCGGGCAGAATCGGTGCCGCGTCCGGATATCGACGATCGTCTCAACCATCTCCATCGCGTCACCAGCCGCCGCCAGGCGTGGCCGGAGCTGTGCATTTTCGCCTTTGACCACCGTAAACAGCTGGCAGATCTGGCGCTGGAAACCGGGCGTGATGAATCCTGCATTCCGCAGCTGAAGCTGCTGCTGCTGGCGGCCGCGGAAGCCGCCGCAGACGAAGCCGGTCTTGACGGTCGCAGCGGCATCCTCGCCGATGGCACCTACGGCCAGCGCTCGCTCAATGCCATCACCGGCAAGGGCTGGTGGATTGGTCGACCGATTGAAATGCCGAGCTCTCGCCCGCTGCGTCTGGAACATGGCAACATCGGTTCCCAGCTGATCGACTGGCCGCTGGAGCACGTGGTGAAATGCCTGGTCTTCTATCATCCGGCCGATCCGGCCGAGCTGCGCGCCGAACAGGATGCGCTGCTGCTGGAGGTCTGGCAGGCGTGCAACAAGTCCGGGCATGAGCTGCTGCTGGAAATCATCCTGCCGGAAAACGGCCCGGATAAAGATGAACGCCACTACCACGACATGCTGGAGCACTTCTATCAGCTGGGCATCCAGCCGGACTGGTGGAAGCTGCCGCCGCTGTCGAGCGCGGAATGGGAAAGGATTGGCAAACTGATCGCGCGCGAAGATAGCTGGTGCCGCGGGATCTTAATCCTCGGCCTGGACGCCCCTTCGGACCGTCTGCGCGCCGGTTTTGCCGAAGCGGCGAAGCATCCGATGATCAAAGGTTTTGCCGTAGGACGCACCATTTTTGGCCAGCCTTCACGGCGCTGGATGCAGGGAGAGCTCAGCGACGAGGCGCTGATTAACGAAGTGAAACGCAACTACCTCACGCTCATCGGCTACTGGCGAGAAGCCCGCGGCTGATTCGGCCCAGGCCCGCATCCTCTTCAGAAGATGCGGGCTTTTTTCTGGATCTTCGTGAAATGAATCGCGTATTTCATCGTAGTAAATGAAAAATTCGCTTCATTTGATACACTGGAAATTATATTCCTTTCATTTTCTCAGAGCGCAATCTATGGCCAATAATCCGACCCAACTTACCATCTTGCAGGATGAAATCAGGCGTCGCTACGACACGTTAAGCAAACGCCTGAAACAGGTAGCCCGCTATATTCTCGATAACAGCAATAGCGTGGCTTTCGACACCGTGGCCTCTATCGCGCAACAAGCTGACGTCCCCCCTTCCACGCTAATCCGCTTCGCTAACGCCTTTGGTTTTAGCGGCTTCAACGAAATGAAGCAGATGTTCAAGCAGCATCTGATGGAAGAGACGGCTAACTATACCGAGCGCGCGCGTCTGTTCCGCCAGACCACGACGGATGACGCAACCCCGCCGGAAACGCCGACCGAAATCCTGAACATGTTCACCATGGTCAATACCCAGGCGCTGCAGCAGCTGGCGATGCAGACCTCCGGCGACGATCTGCAGCGCGCGGTCGCGCTGCTGGCGGAAGCGGAGAATATCTACGTTATTGGCCTGCGCCGCTCTTTTAGCGTCGCCTCCTATCTGACCTACGCCCTGCGCCATCTGGACCGTAAAGCGTTCCTGATTGACGGTCTGGGCGGCATGTTTACCGAGCAACTGAGCCTGGTCGGGCCGAAAGATGTCGTGGTGGCGGTGAGCTTCTCTCCGTATGCGCGGGAAGTGGTTGAACTGGTGGAGCTCGGCGCGCAGCGTAAAGCACGGCAGATAGCGATTACCGACAGCCAGGTCAGCCCGCTGGCGGCCTTCAGCGACGTCTGCTTTGTGGTGCGCGAGGCGCAGGTTGATGGTTTCCGCTCGCAGGTGGCCTCGCTGTGCCTGGCCCAAACGCTGGCGGTCTCACTGGCGCTGAACAGCAGCAAAGATGCAGAGACGAAGCAGCTGGCTTAAGCTTTTCATTATTCCCGGATTGCGACGTAAACGTCTTATCCGGGCTACTTGTCCGCAGATGACGGTAAACCCGTAGCCCGGCTAAGCGCAGCGCGAGCCGGGGTGCAGCTGGCTT
>NZ_JBEAID010000042.1:0-49624 GCF_040064585.1 Klebsiella sp. CN_Kp113
CAGAAAACCCCTGCCAGCGATGGCGGGGGTTTTTGCTTCATACGGCAGGTTGAAATACAGGACAGATGAATGACTGTTCACGACGCTATACCCCAAAAGAAAGCGGCTTAACGGTCAGCTTCAACTTTTCAGAAAACCCCTGCCAGCGATGGCGGGGGTTTTTGCTTCATACGGCAGGTTGAAATACAGGACAGATGAATGACTGTTCACGACGCTATACCCCAAAAGAAAGCGGCTTAACGGTCAGCTTCAACTTTTCAGAAAACCCCTGCCAGCGATGGCGGGGGTTTTTGCTTCATACGGCAGGTTGAAACACAGGACAGATGAATGCCTGTCCACGACGCTATACCCCAAAAGAAAGCGGCTTAACGGTCAGCTTCAACTACTTCTAAAGCAATACGTTGGCATGTCTCAGACCTTTAAAGGTGAAAATGCGACGCAAACTGTGATACAGACGAGGCATACCAACGGCTGTTCCATCCCTAATACCCTCAAGTGCGACAACCGCTATTGCCTTTATTTCAGACTCCCGTCAGGCGTTTTTTTCGTGTGTCTCTGGGCTGCGATTCAGCGAGTAGAGCAAGATTTATATCTTCCCACTCTTTATGATCATTTCTTTTATAAAAGCGTCCAGGATGGAGCCAGCCCAACTTTTGGACATAGTGCAGAAAATGAAGAAATTAGAACAAAAAGACATTGATGATTATTTACCGCCTTTATCATCTCAGCGGCCTGGGTGTTAAACGTAGACGAGGTCGATGATTTCACGAAGGAGTGTCTGACAGTCACTCCTTCCTTCGGTATATCCGGCAACGTAACCCGGAACAGACAAACACGGCGAACGGGCAGGCACAGCAAAAGCTTTGATACTTCACAAAGCGAATGAAAAAACAGGAGGTATTCATTATATGAATTTTTTTAAAACATAGTTTCACTTTAAGGGGGAAACAACTTTCTGCTTGTGGTTGTTATTTGTACAATGAGTGTTGGACAAGATAAATTCACAGTAAGTAGAGGGATTTATGAAGCAATACACCAACGAACTCACGCCATCAGTACTCGCATCATTCAATCATCCATTCAGCGCAGAGCAACTGGCAAACGCAGACGAAGAGCAACGCCAGATTTTCAAATCCCATATTGAAGAAATGAAAGATCGTTCTTTAATGGCAATTTGGCGTTTTGCTACGACTGGAGCGCTCACCCGAAACGGTGGAAAGATTGAGAAAGCCAGCGCCAACGACACTTTTATTCTTGAGGATGGGAGCGAGGTTACTCGGGCAATGGTTGGGGATGACGTTGTTTATCCTGACGGAACACGCGCGAAAATCATCAACGGATCGGGGTCAGTCAATACCAACGGCAACGGCGTTTCTTATGCTCTCGTAGGAAGCCAGCTTGATAACGGTGATGTGATTGTTAGCACCCCACAAGATTATGCCCTCCTCTGCCAGTTAGACAACAGCCCAGCAATGCCAGCCGATTTTCTCGCTCCATCGGCGCTCTAAAAAAAAGGAGTCCAGAAAATGGCTACAGGCTTTTGGGTTGTGAAAGGCGATAAAACAACATGCGGGGGATCGGTACTGACCGGACACCCGAAAGGGAAGCAGATTGGCCCGAATCTAAACAGACAGGCAACAGTGGGCTGCCAGGTATCCTGCGGTAAACACCCAGGTATTTACAGCGTGGCAGGTGGATATCCTGGAGAGTATATTCATGGTCAGTTAGCCGCCAGTACGCTCTACAGCCGCTCTACCTGTCCGTGTAAGTCATTTTTCATCGCCACCCATACTTTTATGCGACACGGCCCTTATCAGGCTCCAGTGCGGGCAACATCCACACCAGCGGCAGCGAAAGCCACACCTGATTCAGTACAAGAACCAGATCAGCATGCCCAAGTAGCGAAGAAGCAAAACAGTTTTGCTGACACCTGCAAGCCAGAAGATAACCAACTTCTGAACGGCGTTTACATCTGGACTGAAACCACCGACGCAGGACATGCTTATGTTTCTGTACACGAGAATAATTCGATCTATGTTTACACATACGGGCGCTTTGGTCGGAAAGGCCCGGCCACATTAACAGGTGATGGGATTCTTAACTTCCTGACTGGCGATGATGCACGCCTTTACTATCGTGAAGAACTGTACAAATACCAAGCGAGAGTTTTTCAGATCGACGATGTTACTACGGAGGAAACCCGCAGAATTTTTGAATCTCTATGGAACTCCGGTAAAACACCCGTTTTCACGGAGGCGATGGGAGACCGTACTAAGCGGCGCGGAAAGGTGATAGACGTTTACGATTTAACCGGCAGCAACTGCACAACTCACACGGTACAAGTGATCAGAGAAGCAGGGACTAAAATCTTTGACACCAGTTACACATCGACAACAACGCAGCTTCGTATCGACAATGAAGAAGATTTCACTATCCCTGTATCTTTACAGCGTTACCTGACGGAAAAGAGCGGCGATCTGTCTTCAATGAACGTTATGGAAGTCACCAGCTCATTCAGAGAACAGTATCCGAACATCGAACAATTCAAGCCTAACTCTGAAAGCCTCACAGGACGAGTGGAGGAAGGGCTTACTAACAGTGCGTCAACGGTTGGATCATCTTCGGGCTATTCTGGTGGCACGATTGGCGGCGTTTTAGGTGGTTCGTATGACATTGACGAATAGAGCAAAGGCTATCCTTCGATGGGGAGGCATTGCTTTAGTATTCGCAATTTACTCTATCGCCTTGATGATACCTGTGCTTGATTTTGGACTAACCCGGAAATACAACGGCCCCCCTTCAACAGGTCAGATGGAAGCCCGTTTATGTGAAGCGATCATAGATGACTTAGCGCGTTCAGTGGATAGCCTCTTAATCACTGCATTTGTCGGTAGCGCCATTTGTCTTGTTTTAGTCTTGCTTATCTTCAAGAAAGTGAGATGACCGTCAAAGGCTGGAGAGATCCAGCCTTTCCCCTTTTCCCTGTTTTTAGACAATACAAGCCTAATACGCGTTGGTGGTAAGACAACGCACTGGAGTGCCCCCGAGCCAGTGTCATTGTCTCACTTCTGAACAGAAAGAGATTTAAGGAGATCTGCCAGCTATACAAAGAGAAGTTCGGCAGCCTTCCCGATGCCGTATTATTGTTCGAGAACGTTAACTCACTTTACTTCAAGGGCGCATACGGCATAAAAACGCAGTTTATATTTATGCCGCTATTGTGGAATAAAAGCTCAATACTGACCAAAAATGATGATAAAGATTTCATCCGGGGATTACCGAAACGGATTATCAGGCCATTTTATGTAGAGGCACTTCTTGGTCTGGTTAGTATAGTATTTTTTGTAATTGCAGGGATTTTGATGCTGGCGATAAAACACGGTTGGGTGTGAAAGACACGTACCTGGCGGGCTTTACCCTGCCATACAAAGTGAGATACGGTCTGCGACACAATCCCCAGCGCCGCAGATACCTGACGTATGGTTGAACGAAGCCGGCTGAGCGGTCCGTTTCAACTTATTAGACAACCCCTGCCAGCAATAGCGGGGCTTTTGCTTTGGGTTGTAGCAACGGCGCGGGTGTAGTCGATCAGGAAAGGCGTCAGCCGCCACCTGACAAGAAAGCGGCACAATGGGGGAAACAGATTTGCCATCAACCGCATTATGACTCATACGGTTATGCGTCCTTCTTGCTTAATTAATATATTTAAAATAAATGACTTCAATTGTAGTATTCATGTTTGTTATGTATTTCCTGATTTAACTACATTTATGCGAACTATTTTTTACATTTCGTCATCGGCTTATGAAAAATAATAGCCAGCCACATCGGTGATAATTAATCAGGATAAAACAAAAAATGAAATTAATGACTCGCATTGCAGTGACAACCGTCCTCGCTACGGGCTTCTCAATGGCGGCACAGGCTGCGGATGTTAACGCTGCGCCAGTCCCGGCGCAGGATCCGATTGTCCAACACTTAAAACTGACCCAGGATCAGGTAACGAAAATTAAAAGCCTGCACCAGCAGCTGGAAAAAAACGTTCAGCAGATCTCCCAGAAAGATATTAAAGACGGCGTATTATTTGATGTGATTGATTCCGGAAAATGGAATGAAAAAGCGGTCAAAGATCAGCTGGCGGCGTTTAGTAAAGTCGAACAGCAGGTCCGCTATTATCGCGTGAAGTACTATTTTGATGTGAATCAGGTCCTGACGCCAGAACAGCGTAAGCAGGTCCAAAAAGATTTAGCTCAGGCGCTGAGTGAGTAAATCTATCGGCCCCGGCCGGGGCCGATATTGACGTCAGGCGACGCTTTCTTCTTCCTGGAGCCGTATCTCCGCTTCTGCGACGATCGCCTCCAGTTCGCTCAACATCTCTTCATAACCAAAGCTAACCGTTGTTATGGTTTCTGGCTGCGGCTGCGATGCTGCCAGCACCGCTTTTTTTGTTTTCTTCTTGCCCACTGACACACTCCCTTACTGCCGTTGTTACACAGGTAAATCTATCAGCAAAGCGCGCAGCGGCGTATCGGCAACGAGGGTAATGTTAGCTTCGTCACGAATAAACGCGCCATCACCGCAGGTCAAAGCCTGTTTCTCTTCTTCCTGCACTCGCGCATGTACCGTGCCGTGAATCGACTGCAGGTAGGCGCGCGGGCCGTGGAGCTGCACGTTAAGCTGCTCGCCTTTCGCCAGATTGATATGGTGGATCCATACCTGCTGGCGCAGCTGGAGACTGTTCTGGCTGCCGTCCGGCGAAGCCAGCAGCTGCTGCGCTCCCTCGGCGATAGCGATTTTTTGCACCAGCGGGTTTTCATGCTGCGGGCAGGCGTCCAGCCACAGCTGGATTCGCGTCAGCGAGCTCTCTTTGCTCAGGTTGTGCTCGCTGTAGCTCACGCCGGGCTGGGTGGATATCAGCAGCGCTTCGCCAGCTTTAGCCTGGATATGGTTGCCATCGCTGTCGCGGTATTCCGCTTCACCTTCCAGTATCAGGTTCAGAATGTCGACTTTCGGATAGGTACGCGGCTGGAACGACGCGCCGGGCGCCAGGACTTCCTGGTTGAGCACGCGCAGCGACGCGTAACCTAGCAATTTCGGGTCGAAGTAGTGGCCAAAGGAAAAGGTGTAGCGGGCCTGCAGCCAGCCGAAGTCGGCTTGACCGCACTGTTTGGCTGTTCGGGTTGTAATCATCTTCTTGACCTCTCTTTACACTAAATCAATGGTAAAGGTATGGACGCTGTATTGTTAGCCAGATATTCTGCCCGGTATGTTCAAATTTCCTGAATGAGAGAACGATGGCTAAAGAGAGAGCATTAACGCTGGAAGCGTTACGCGTTATGGATGCGATTGACCGGCGCGGAAGCTTTGCGGCGGCGGCTGATGAGCTTGGTCGGGTGCCTTCAGCGCTCAGCTATACCATGCAAAAGCTGGAAGAAGAGCTGGATGTCGTTCTGTTTGACCGTTCAGGTCATCGAACAAAATTCACCAACGTAGGCCGAATGCTGCTCGAGCGCGGGCGCGTTCTGCTGGAAGCGGCGGATAAGCTGACAACCGATGCCGAAGCGCTATCGCGCGGCTGGGAAACGCACCTGACCATCGTCACCGAGGCGCTGGTACCCACCACCGACCTGTTTCCGCTAATTGAAAAGCTCGCGACCAAATCGAACACCCAGCTGTCGATTATTACCGAAGTGCTGGCCGGGGCATGGGAGCGCCTTGAGCAGGGGCGGGCGGATATTGTCGTTGCGCCGGATATGCATTTTCGTTCCTCCTCGGAAATTAACTCCCGTAAGCTCTATTCGGTTATGAGCGTCTACGTTGCCGCCCCCGACCATCCCATTCACCTCGAGCCTGAGCCGCTTTCTGAAGTCACGCGCGTGAAGTATCGCGGCGTGGCGGTGGCGGACACCGCCCGCGAACGTCCGGTGCTGACGGTGCAGCTGCTTGATAAACAGCCGCGATTAACCGTGAGCTCGATCGAAGATAAACGCCAGGCGCTGCTGGCAGGGTTGGGCGTCGCCACGATGCCCTATCCGCTGGTTGAGCGGGATATTGCCGAAGGGCGCCTGCGGGTGGTCAGCCCGGAGTACAGCAACGAGATCGACATTATTATGGCCTGGCGCCGGGACAGCATGGGTGAGGCAAAATCATGGTGTCTGCGGGAAATCCCGAAGCTATTTATGGCAAGATAAAACAAAATGCGCCCCTTTTTGACGAGGGGCGCATGGTCAGTAAGAGGTCGGTTTCGGGTCCGGCCCGAAGCGGTTATTGCCTGGAGTGCCGTTCTGGCAATTGAAGACCAGGATCACCAGCCAGCCGATCACGGGGATCAGCAGTAATAACAGCCACCATGCCGAGCGGTCGGTGTCGTGCAATCGACGAAACTGCACCGCCCACCACGGTAAGAATATCAGCACGCCATAGATGGTCGTCAGAATGCCTTCCCCTCCGGCGCGCTGCCATCCGAGCATTTTATCAATAATGCTGAGTACGCCGGTCAGGATGATGTTGACCAGAATAAACATCCAGTACTCTTTGCGCCGGGCGCGGCCGCCAAATCCAATGTAGTTTTTTAATACTTTAAGATACCAGTCCATTTTTACGCCTCGATTAACCGTCAATCACTTGTTTTTAAAGCGATCGAAATAAGAATAGACGTGAATGAAATGCTGGTAAATATTTGTTTTGTGAATTATTGGGCGCGGTAAATGGCGCCCAACGGATTAGCGGAAGCGAAGATCGCGGCCGTGCGGTTCGTTAAGATCCTGCTGCGGGCCGACGGAGATAATCCCGGTTGGGTTGATCGTCTTATGGCTACGGTAGTAATGGTTGCGAATATGGGCAAAATCCACCGTTTCCGCGATGCCCGGCATCTGGTAGATATCGCGCAGGAAGCCATAAAGATTGAGATAATCGCTGATGCGGCGTTTGTCGCATTTAAAGTGGGTCACATACACCGGGTCGAAACGAACCAGGGTGGTCCACAGACGAATATCGGCCTCCGTCAGCTGGTTACCGGTCAGGAAGCGGTGTTGGCCAAGGATTTGTTCCAGACGCTCCAGAGACGTAAATACCGCATCGACCGCTTCGTCATAGGCCTGCTGGCTGGTGGCGAATCCGGCTTTATAGACCCCGTTGTTGACGTTGTCATAGATCCAGCCGTTCAGCTCATCAATTTGCGCGCGCAGCTCAGGCGGGTAGTAATCTCCAGCGCGGGCACCCAGTCCGTCAAACGCGGTATTCAACATGCGGATGATTTCCGCCGACTCATTGCTGACGATGGTTTGCTGCTTTTTGTCCCACAATACCGGCACCGTGACGCGCCCGCTATAGTGGGGATCGGCATGCAGATAAAGCTGATAAAGAAATTCGTGCTGGTAGAGGGTATCGCCCGTCGCTGCCGGGAAGCTATCGTCGAAAGTCCAGCCGTTCTCGAACATCAGGGGGTTGACCACGGAGACGGAGATAAACGGCTCCAGTCCTTTCAGGCTGCGCAGGATCAGGGTGCGATGCGCCCATGGGCAGGCCAGAGAAACGTACAGATGGTAACGGTCTTTTTCCGCAGCGAACCCGGCTTCGCCGCTTGGGCCCGGCGCGCCGTCGGCGGTTAGCCAGTTGCGAAAGGCGGACACAGAACGCTTAAATCGCCCTCCGGTGGATTTGGTGTCATACCAGGTATCGTGCCAGACGCCGTCAACTAATTGTCCCATTATTTCCTCCTTCAGATAGCAAAAGCGAGGAGAAGTCCCCTCGCTTTTTTATTTACTAGTATAGTGCGCTTACCACTTTTTATTCAGGACGCGGTCAATACTAAAGGCGCCTGGACCGGTGATAGCCAGCAGCAGGAAGCCGCCTGCGATGCTCAGGTTTTTCATGAACATCAGCGAGTTCACGCCCTCAGCAAAGTTGCTGTGGAACAGAAACGCGGTCAGCACGGTGAAGCCTGCGGTGAACAGCGCGGTGGTGCGGGTCAGGAAACCGAACAGAATCGCCAGACCGCCGCCGAATTCAAGCAGGATAACCAGCGGCAGCATAAACCCAGGGACGCCCATGGCTTCCATATATTGTTGAGTACCCGCATAACCGGTGATTTTTCCCCAACCTGCGGTGATAAACAGAATGGGCATCAGAATGCGCGCTACCAGTACACCAACATCTTCTAATTTTTTCATTTCTTACTCCAGAAAACCCAAAGGGCGGCGATTTTGTTTTTTGGTGCAATCCTGCGTAGTTACGCGGGCTTGCTGTCGATGGAGAGGATATTAGCGAGGATGAGATGTGATTGTTAGCAAGGAAAACTGTAGATCTTTTTCAAAGTTTCTGAGTAATTATTGATAAAGGACATGAATGTAAGAGGGGATGTAACGGGTCGTACAGGCGGTGCTGCGCAAAATGATGGCAGACGCTGAAAGGCGAAAGCGTTCTGCTGGTGAGCAAGAAGAGGGGCAAACCTGACGGGGACAGTGGGGCGAGAGGGATGCCGGGCGGCGGCTGGCGCCGGACCCGGTCATTAGCCTTAGCGCGAGGTGGACTGACGCAGCAGATTGCGTGCCATCCGCCAGGTGCTCCAGATACCGAGGCTGCGCTTTGCCCAGCGCATCAAAAAGCGCGGATGGCGAACGGACCATATTGCCACGATGCCGCTGCCGACCATTGCCCATGAACGCAGATTGAGGAAGGTGTTCCAGCCGCGATCAATGGGCGCGGTCGCTTCAATCCAGCGGCGGTGGCTGGCGCTAAGGTCCAGCCGCTGCTGTTGGATCAGGCGCAGCAAAAGCGCTTTTTGTCGTTCGCGTTCCTGCCGTTCGCGGCTCATGGCTTATCGTCCTCCAGCAATGCGCGGTCATTAGCCAGCTCCTGACGCGTGAAGCGCAGGAACGTTGAACGTCGGGCTTTGCGTAAGGTCCAGATACCACCAATGAGCGCTGCCAGCAGCAGGATAGCGGTGGTGGCGATCATCACGTTGAGCCGATACTGCGCATCGACGGCCCAGATGATGAGCACCAGCATGCTCATCAGCCCGAACGCGGCAAACAGCAGCGTCAGCCCGAGCATCAGGAACAGCTGGAAGAGATTGGCTTTCTCCTCTTCCAGCTCCACGACGACCAGGCGCAGGCGCGTTTCCACCATCTCGACCAGCAAAGTGACTATTCGCTGTCCGATGCCGAAAACGCTTTGCCCGGGCCCTTGCGTGCTTTTAGAGTTCGCCATAATTAACGACGCGTCAGCAGGACACCCAGTACCAGCCCGACGGCAGCACCAATTCCCACGCCGGTCCAGGGGTTTTCACGGACGTATTCATCTGCACGCGCAGCGGTTTCTCGCGTTTGCTTCAGGAGAGCATCGCTGGTTTCACCCAGGCGAACACGGCTTTCCTTCAGCGCGCTTTCGGCTTTACTGCGCAGCTTACCAATCTCTTCTTTCGACTTATCCGTGGAGGAGTTCAGCACTTCTTCCAGGGTATCAGCCAGCGTCTTCAGTTCCGCACGCAGGTCTTCTGCAACGTTATCTTTAGCCATGTTTATCTCCTGTTAAAGTGGTCCATATTGGTCTTGCTTAATCGATTAGTACTCGCGAGACTGCAGCTCTTTCAGTTCCTGCTGCGCTTCATCAAGTTTACGTTGACGCTTGCTGATTTTGTCAGCATCGCCTTTCTGTTCGGCTTCGCGCAGGTCGTTCCGACGTTCGGTAATTTCTTCCTGCTGTTTGGCGATTTTTTTCTGGTGATCGGCTTTGAGCTGGCTGTCGCTGCAGTGTGCTTTTACTTCGCTCAGCGCCTTTTTCAGACCGTCAATACGGTGCTGATTATGATGCTTTTCTGCGTAGCTGATCTCCCGCTGGATATCCTGCTCTTTTTCCTGGCAAGGGGAGATGGCAAAGGCGCTGGCGCTCAGTGATGACAGAACCAGGATCAAAGCGATGCGGTGTTTCATGGATACGACCTTCCATTGTGTGGGGGAATATCTCAGGATATCCCCTATCCAGTTGAGTAACGTGAGTCTGGTGACGCCCGCAAACTTAATGATAGTAAGTAAACCGGGAAATCACCAAACAGGGTGAATATATTCGGAATTTTCGTGGATTACCCGAATCTGTGCGGCGTATCGCGCAGGCGCGAAATCCAGGCGGTAGGCGAATCATCGTCTTCCACTAAAGCGATAATATAACCATGCGGTAGAGCGCGGCCCAAAACTTCTTTTGCCGCAGCGCCCTGAGCGCTGGAGTCAAACTTGATAAGCAAACCGTCATTCTGCGGCGTAATGCTTTTAAAACGGATACCGTTAGCGTCGAGATGGTGCCAGACGGAAAAACCGTCCGGCATGCTGATACCCTGACTAACGGGACGAATAGCCAGCGTGGATTCCTGCTGTTGCACGGTGAGCCAGAGCCAGAACAGGCCGCACAGGAGTAGCGAACCGCCCAGCACCCAGCTTATCTGACGCAGAGAGGAGCGTGTCATCTCCATTGTTAGCCCCGGCTTCTGTATTTTTTCTTCCACAGGACAATCAGCGAACCTATCAGGCCAAACACCAGCAGCGCGACGGGCAGCAGCATCAGGCAGGACATCAGCTGATCTTCATACTTCAGGAATACCGGCGTTTTCCCCAGCAGGTATCCCAGCGAGGTCAGGATCAGAACCCACAGCAGCCCGCTCATCCAGTTAAAAAACTGGAAGCGTGCGCTGCTCAGGCCTGATAGCCCGGCGATGGTCGGCAGCAGCGTACGAACGAAAGCGATAAAGCGGCCAATCAGCAGTGCGGAAAGCCCGTGCTTATGGAACAGGTGATGCGCGCGCTGATGATAGTGCGAAGGGAGGTGCGATAGCCAGTTTTGTACGATTCGCGTATTGCCAAGCCATCGGCCCTGAATATAGCTCAGCCAGCAGCCGAGACTTGCCGCCGCGGTGAGCAGCAGCAGCGTTTCCGGAAAGCCCATCGCGCCTTTGGCTATCAGGACGCCGACCAGCACAAGCAGGCTATCGCCGGGCAAAAAGGCGGCGGGCAGCAAACCGTTCTCAAGGAACAAAATCATAAATAAGACAAAGTACAGCATGCCAATCATGGAGGGATTAGCGAGAGTTTCGTAATCCTGAGCCCACAAGGCGTTCAATAATTGGGTTAATAGTTCCATTCACGATTCCTGGTACATCGGTTAACGGCACGTCTGAACGCGGTATATGCACGGCGACATAGCTTTTTATTAGATTATGGTCGCTACTGCGCTCTGAACGGTTCCCTGTTTAAAAGTGAAGTAAGCCAAAGCTAACTCTCAGAACGACAAAATGCATCTAATTGTAACAAACCCGCTGACTTTACGTCATAGAAATTGCAGTTTGTTGCATTCTGATTTTGCTGATTGCGAAGGAGGGTGGCGAGTGTATTTACACAGGCTGACACTATATATGCTTTGCTTACCCTGAGGCTTTACGGGCAGCGGAGGAATCGCTGCCCTGCAGAAGGAGAACGTCTATTTTACGCCGTTGGCGGCCGTATCGAGATGAACCACGGGATTATCGGCAAACAGGTAGCGATCGGCATTGAATTCAAAGTCGTCGCTGGTTTCGTTGAACAACATCAGCTTGGTATTTTCCAGATGCTGCCACATCGCCAGCTTAGCCGCATGTGGATCTTTGCGAATCAGCGCTTTAAGAATTTGGTCATGATCGTCGCACCAGTTATCGACGGTACGTGAGTCGATATGGTCGTGCAGTTTTTTCCAGTACGGGTTATGCACGCGCTGGGTCCACATTTTTTCGACGATAGCGGCTAACGCCGTATTTTGCGTCGCCAGCGCGACCTGGACATGGAACTGAAGATCCCATTCGGAATCGCGGAAGCACTTCTCTTTACGCGCTTTTTCCTGGATTTCCATCAGCTTCATGATGTCCTGCTTGGTCACCTGAGTCGCCGCGAATTCGGCAATATTGCTTTCTATCAGCTGACGGGCCTGCAACAGCTCAAAAGGACCATAATTGGCAAATTCCAGCGATTCGTCGGCAATTTGCTGATGTTTTGGATGATTAGAGATGACGTGGATGCCGGAGCCTTTGCGGACCTCAACGTAGCCTTCAACTTCCAGCATAATGATGGCTTCGCGAACCACGGTACGACTTACGCTTTTTTCATCAGCGATAAACCGCTCTGCGGGTAGCTTATCGCCCACAAGGTAGACACCTTGTTCAATGCGCGTTTTAAGCTCAGCAGCAAGCTGCTGATACAGACGACGCGATTCAGTGATTTCCATATTCGCTCCCGGGAGATGGCGACAATATTGGATTTGTTATACCACTTTTACGCGCTTCTCACCATAAGAAGAGACGAAAAAGCCGCCTTAATCAAGGCGGCTTTCGGAGGGGATAACTCGCGTGCCTCTAGCTTTGCGTGGCGGGTTTACTCGTTTCCAGCGGTGTCGTGTCGTCATCCGCCGATTTATTTTTCAGCACGGTCCAGATAACCACGGCGCCCAGCACATCGAAAACCGCCAGCACGGCGAACAGCGGGCTAAAGCCGATAGTGTCCGCCAGCGCGCCAACCACCAGGGCAAACATCGTGCTCGCCAGCCAGGCGGCCATACCGGTCATGCCGTTCGCCGTCGCTACTTCGTTACGCCCAAACACGTCGGAAGAGAGGGTAATTAACGCACCGGACAGCGCCTGGTGAGCAAAGCCGCCGACGCACAGCAGGGCGATAGCGACAAATGGGCTGGTGAACAGACCGATCATCCCAGGGCCAATCATCAGCACCGCGCCCAGGGTGACGACCATTTTGCGCGAAACGATGAGGTTTACGCCAAACCAGCGCTGGAACAGCGGCGGCAGATAGCCCCCAACGATACAGCCAAGATCGGCAAACAGCATCGGCATCCACGCAAACATCGCGATCTCTTTCAGGTTAAAGCCGTAGACTTTAAACATGAACAGCGGGATCCAGGCGTTGAAGGTCCCCCACGCCGGCTCGGCAAGGAAACGCGGCAGGGCGATACCCCAGAACTGACGGTTGCGCAGAATCTGCCACGGCGACATTTTCTTGCCGTTGTTGGTCTGATGCTGAGATTCCTGGCCGCCGATAATGTAGTCGCGTTCTTCTTCAGTTAATTTTTTCTGATCGCGCGGGTGTTTGTAGAAAATCAGCCACGCCATCGCCCAGGCAAAGCTCAGAACGCCGGAGATAATAAACGCCATCTGCCAGCTGTGCATCACGATGGCCCAAACCACCAGCGGTGGGGCAATCATGGCGCCGATCGAGGAGCCGACGTTGAAGTAGCCAACGGCGATAGAGCGCTCTTTTGCCGGGAACCATTCGGAGCTGGCTTTCAGGCCCGCAGGGATCATTGCCGCTTCGGCGGCACCCACCGCGCCGCGCGCCAGCGCCAGACCGCCCCAGCTTCCCGCCAGCGCCGTAGAGCCGCAGAACACTGCCCATGCGATAGCAAAGAAGGCATAGCCGATTTTAGTGCCTAAAACATCCAGCACGTAGCCGGCAACGGGTTGCATAACGGTATAGGCAGCGGAATAGGCCGCGATGATATAGGAATACTGTTGGGTGGAGATGTGTAACTCTTCCATCAGAGTCGGCGCAGCTGCCGCCACAGTGTTACGCGTCAGGTACCCCAGCACGGTACCTAACGTCACCAGTGCGATCATGTACCAACGTAACCCTTTAATTTTACGCATGTAAACCTCATCGTTTGTTATATATCCGCAGCGGGTGCGGCTATCTTCCAGCCCTGTAACTGAGGCGAAGAAGGTGAAACGGAGGGTTCAGGAGAGGAAACCTCGTATGGCCCGAACCTTGCCATTAACTGTTGTGTCTAATTCGGTGTCCATACCGGTAAATCCGACGTGATAGTTCGTCGGTAATGCATTCCGTCGGTTTATATGTTTCGACGGCAGCAAGATAACTTGTCATACAACTTCAAAAGTTGAGTGACGTCACAAAAGTGGGAAAGTTTGTGTGGGCATTCGTTCATGCGAAAAAGGCCAGAGCTGGCGCGCTCTGGCGGGGCGTTTACTCCTTTGATGGTACTTTTTTTGTCATCGTTTATTGATCTAACTCACGAAAAATACTTCGGCCTGTGGAAATTGGTGTGATAACTTTGTCAGCATTATAGTCAATCATCTGATGGGCTCCCCAGGGGGCGAAGAGGACACGAAAATGACACCGTTTATGACCGAAGATTTTCTGCTTGATACCGAGTTTTCCCGCCGCCTGTACCACGATTACGCGAAAGACCAGCCGATTTTTGACTATCACTGCCACCTGCCGCCGCAGCAGATCGCGGAGAATTATCGTTTCAAAAATCTGTATGACATCTGGCTGAAAGGCGATCACTATAAATGGCGCGCGATGCGTACTAACGGCGTAGCCGAGCGTTTGTGCACCGGCGATGCTTCCGATCGCGAGAAATTTGACGCCTGGGCGGCCACCGTACCGCATACCATCGGTAACCCGTTATACCACTGGACGCATCTTGAGCTGCGCCGTCCTTTTGGTATTACAGGTAAGGTTCTCTCTCCGGCGACGGCGGATGAAATCTGGAATCAGTGCAACGATCTGCTGGCGCAGGATAGCTTTTCCGCTCGCGGCATCATGCAGCAGATGAACGTGAAAATGGTCGGCACCACCGACGATCCGGTCGATTCGCTGGAGCATCACGCCTCCGTCGCTAAAGACAGTTCATTCTCCGTGAAAGTACTGCCGAGCTGGCGCCCGGACAAAGCCTTCAACATCGAACAGGCCACCTTCAACGACTACATGGCGAAGCTGGGTGAAGTGTCTGACACCGACATTCGCCGCTTTGCCGACCTCCAGTCCGCGCTGACCAAACGTCTGGATCACTTCGCCGCTCACGGTTGTAAAGTGTCTGACCACGCGCTCGACGTGGTGCTGTTCGCCGAAGCCAACGAAAGCGAACTGGATAGCATCCTGGCGCGTCGTCTGGCGGGTGAAGCCCTCAGCGAGCATGAAGTCGCGCAGTTCAAAACGGCGGTTCTGGTCTTCCTCGGCGCGGAATACGCCCGTCGCGGCTGGGTGCAGCAGTACCACATCGGCGCGCTGCGCAACAACAACCTGCGCCAGTTCAAACTGTTAGGGCCGGATGTAGGGTTTGACTCCATTAACGACCGCCCGATGGCGGAAGAGCTGTCCAAACTGCTCAGCAAACAGAACGAAGAAAACCTGCTGCCGAAAACGATCCTCTACTGCCTGAACCCGCGCGACAACGAAGTGCTGGGTACCATGATCGGCAACTTCCAGGGCGAAGGCATGCCGGGCAAGATGCAGTTCGGTTCCGGCTGGTGGTTCAACGATCAGAAAGACGGTATGGAACGTCAGATGACCCAGCTGGCGCAGCTTGGCCTGCTGAGCCGCTTTGTCGGGATGCTGACCGATAGCCGCAGCTTCCTCTCCTACACCCGTCATGAATACTTCCGCCGCATCCTGTGCCAGATGATTGGCCGCTGGGTTGAAGCGGGAGAAGCGCCGGCGGATATTCAGCTGCTGGGCGAGATGGTGAAAAACATTTGCTTTAACAATGCGCGTGACTACTTCGCCATTGAACTGAACTAAGACCAGAGGTCGGTTGATATGCAATACATTAAAATCCATTCGCACGATAACGTCGCGGTAGCGTTGGCGGATATGGCGGCAGGCACGGTAGTCACCATTGACGGCGATACGGTCACGTTGGCGCAGGATATTGCGCGCGGGCATAAGTTTACGCTGCGCGGCATTGCGAAGGGAGACAACGTCATTAAGTATGGTCTGCCGATAGGGCATGCGCTGGCGGATATTGCGCCGGGGGAACATATACACTCCCATAATACGCGTACTAACTTAAGCGATCTCGACGCGTACAGCTATCAACCGGATCTGATCGAACCCGCCGCGCAGCCGGCGGATCGCGACATCCAGATTTATCGTCGCGCCAACGGCGAAGTCGGGGTGCGCAACGAGCTGTGGATCCTGCCGACCGTCGGCTGCGTCAACGCCATGGCGCGCCAGATGCAGAACCGTTTTCTGAAGGAAACCAACGACGCGGAAGGTATCGACGGCGTTCATCTCTTCAGCCATACCTACGGCTGCTCACAGCTCGGTGACGATCACATCAACACCCGTACCATGCTGCAAAATATGGTGCGCCACCCGAACGCCGGGGCGGTACTGGTGGTCGGCCTGGGCTGCGAAAACAATCAGGTTGATGCCTTCCGCGAAACGCTGGGCGAGTTCGACCCTGACCGCGTCCACTTTATGATCTGCCAGCACCAGGATGACGAAGTGGAAGCCGGGCTGGAGCATCTGCGCCAGCTGTATGAGGTGATGCGCCACGACAAGCGCGAGCCGGGTAAGCTGAGCGAACTGAAGTTTGGTCTTGAGTGCGGCGGCTCTGACGGCTTGTCCGGCATCACCGCAAACCCGATGCTGGGCCGCTTCTCGGATTATCTGATTGCCAACGGCGGCACCACCGTGCTGACCGAAGTGCCGGAAATGTTCGGTGCCGAGCAGCTGCTGATGAGCCACTGTCGCGATGAAGAGACGTTTGGCAAGCTGGTGACGATGGTTAATGATTTCAAACAGTACTTTATCGCTCATGACCAGCCGATTTATGAGAATCCATCGCCGGGCAACAAAGCGGGCGGTATCACGACGCTGGAGGATAAGTCGCTGGGCTGCACGCAGAAAGCGGGCTCCAGCCAGGTGGTCGACGTCCTGCGCTATGGCGAGCGGCTAAAAGTGCACGGCCTGAACCTGCTGAGCGCCCCGGGCAACGATGCGGTTGCGACCAGCGCCCTGGCCGGCGCGGGCTGCCATATGGTGCTCTTCAGCACCGGTCGCGGCACGCCGTACGGCGGTTTTGTGCCAACGGTGAAAATTGCCACCAACAGCGAACTGGCGGCGAAGAAAAAACACTGGATCGACTTCGATGCCGGTCAGCTGATTCACGGTAAAGCGATGCCGCAGCTGCTGGAGGAGTTTGTCGATACCATTGTGGCCTTTGCGAACGGTAAGCAGACCTGCAATGAGCGTAATGATTTCCGTGAGCTGGCGATATTCAAAAGCGGCGTCACCCTTTAATTACTCGTTATCTTTCACGCCACAGCTGCGGCGTGAAACCTTGTTGAGTAATAAAGGGAGTCGTTTCAAAAGCGGCGTTTCAGAGTATGATGCGCCGTTTTGTCTTATACCCTAAATAATTCGAGTTGCAGGACAAAGCACTTGTGCTTTGAACAGCGCTGGCGCTGGCCCCGAAGGGGCGAGACCGCAGGCCGAGTAACGCGGCAAGTGAGCGAATCCCCGGGAGCTTACTGAAGTAAGTGACCGGGGTGAACGAACGCAGCTAACGCACATGCAACTTGAAGTATGACGGGTATATAAGGACTTTTCATGACCGCATACTGGCTTGCCCAGGGCGTCGGCGTTATCGCCTTTCTGATCGGTATTACGACCTTTTTCAACCGCGATGAGCGTCGCTTTAAGCTACAGCTGGCCGTCTATAGCGCCACTATTGGCGTGCATTTCTTTTTGATGGGCGCCTGGCCGGCGGGAATGAGCGCCGAGCTGAATACCGTCCGCACCCTGATCTCCATGCGCACCCGCAGGCTGTGGGTGATGGCCCTGTTTATCGTGCTCACCCTGGTGCTGGGGCTGGCGAAGCTGCAGCACGCCATGGAGCTGCTGCCGATTATTGGCACCCTGGCCAGTACCTGGGCGCTCTTTCGCTGCTCGGGTCTAACCGTCCGCTGCGTCATGTGGTGTTCGACCGCCTGCTGGGTGATCCACAACTTTTGGCTGGGCTCGCTCGGCGGCACCCTGATTGAAGGCAGCTTCCTGTTGATGAACGGTCTGAATATCATCCGATTCCGGCGGATGCAAAAGCGCGGTATCGATCCGTTTAAAGCGGAAAAGGCGGGGCAGAAAGAGAACCCCTCCGCGCGTTAGCGGAGGGGAGAGGTGAGATTAACTGCGCAGGGCGTTTTTCGCCAGCTGTTCGTCTTCAGCGATACAGGCGGCGGCGGTGAACAGCGCATCGGTCGAGGAGTTCAGCGCGGTTTCGCAGGAGTCCTGCAGAACGCCGATGATGAAGCCCACGGCGACCACCTGCATGGCGATATCGTTCGGGATACCAAACATATTACAGGCCAGCGGGATCAGCAGCAGCGACCCGCCCGCCACGCCGGAAGCGCCGCAGGCGCACAGCGAGGCGACCACGCTCAGCAGCAGCGCGGTCGGCAGATCGACCGGAACATTCAGCGTGTGTACGGCCGCCAGGGTCAGAACCGTGATGGTAATCGCCGCGCCGGCCATGTTAATGGTCGCGCCCAGCGGAATAGAGACCGAATAGGTATCGCGATCCAGATTCAGCTTTTCGCACAGCGCCATATTCACCGGAATGTTGGCGGCGGAGCTGCGGGTAAAGAAGGCGTATACGCCGCTTTCGCGCAGGCAGGTCATCACTAGCGGATACGGGTTGCGGCGGATTTTCCAGAACACCAGCAGCGGGTTAATCACCAGCGCCACCAGCAGCATACAGCCAACCAGCACCAGCAGCAGCTGGGCATAGCCCCACAGGGTTTCAAAACCGGTCGTCGCCAGCGTGGAAGCGACCAGGCCGAAGATACCCAGCGGCGCAAAGCGAATCACCACCTTAACGATAAAGGTAACCGCGTGGGACATGTCGTTAATCAGATTTTTGGTGGTTTCATTGCCGTGGCGCAGCGCGAATCCTAAACCGACGGCCCATACCAGAATCCCGATATAGTTGGCGTTCAGCAGCGCGTCAATGGGGTTAGAAACCATGCTCATCAGCAGCCCGCGCAGGACTTCGACGATACCCGACGGTGGGGTGATGCTCTCTGCCGCCGCGTTCAGGTGCAGCGTTGACGGAAAGAGGAAGCTGAACAGCACCGCGGTTAACGCGGCGGCAAAAGTCCCCAGCAGATAGAGGAACAGAATCGGGCGGATGCTGGTTTTCTGCCCCTGCTGATGGTTGGCGATAGAGGCCATGACCAGCATCAGTACCAGCACCGGCGCCACCGCTTTCAGCGCGCCGACGAACAGCGTACCCAGCAGTCCAACCGCCACGGCGGCCGGTTTTGAGACCGTCGCCAGCAGCACGCCGAGTACCAGACCAATTAAAATTTGTTTGACCAGACTGCCCTGAGCCAGTCGCCGTAGCAGGGTCGATCGGGGTGATGGGGTTGCCATAATTCATTCCTTCCAGTGATGTCGCTGTCCGTCCCGGCTACGTATTATTTGTAACGTTTATGTCCGGATGTAAATAGATGTTTGCCTGGTTGAGTATACGGAAAGAACGCTTCTGGGGAAGGGTAAAATGCTGTTTATTGCGCTGAGATCTTATTTTTTAACTATGTATTAACTATTTTGTGACATGAGTAAGAATAATGCGCGGCAAACGTTGCCGACCGGGTGAAACGGGTCTTCACCCGGCCGTTTACGTCTTACTGCAGCTGTTTTTTCCGATCGTTCTGCTTATTGACCCAGGCGTTGATAAGCAGCGTCAACGCCAGAATACCGCCGACCACGCCCAGCGAAATGCCGATGGGAATATGGTAAAAATCGACAATCAGCATCTTGATGCCGATAAACACCAGAATCACCGACAGGCCGTACTTCAGCATGGAGAAACGCTCCGCGACGCCCGCCAGCAGGAAATACATCGCGCGCAGGCCGAGAATCGCGAACAGGTTTGAGGTCAGCACGATAAACGGATCGGTGGTCACGGCGAAGATGGCCGGAATGCTGTCGACGGCAAAGATAACGTCGCTCAGCTCGACCAGAATCAGCACCAGCAGCAGCGGCGTGGCGTAGATAACGCCGTTTTTGCGGGTAAAGAAGCGTTCACCTTCGATTTTATCCGTCATGCGCAGATGATTGCGGATCCAGCGCACCAGCGGTTTATCGCCGATCCCGGAATCGTCCTCTTTCGCCAGCGCCATCTTCACGCCGGTAAACAGCAGGAATGCGCCGAAGACGTAGAGCAGCCATTCAAACTGAGAAATCAGCCAGCTGCCGGCGAAGATCATGATCGTACGCAGCACGATCGCGCCCAGTACGCCGTAAACCAGTACTCTACGCTGTAGCGCAGGAGGAACGGCAAAGTAGCTGAACAGCATCAGCCAGACGAAGACGTTATCCACGGCCAGCGCTTTCTCGATCAGGTAGCCGGTGAGGAACGCCAGCGCTTGCGGGTCGGCCACGGCGCGACCTTCGGTCTGCACCAGATACCACCAGAAAGCGGCGTTAAACAGCAGCGAGAGGGTAACCCAGAGAATGGACCAGCCAGCGGCCTGCTTCATGGTCATGCTATGCGCACCACGCCGTCCCTGCAGCAGCAGATCGATAGCCAGCATGATGACCACGACCACTGCGAATCCGCCCCATAACAACGGTGTGCCGACAGTATTCATTACTATTTTCCTTACATAAAAACAAAACGGCTGACGTCGGAAGACGGCAGCCGCTGCGCTTTTATGCATAGACCTCGCCTTCCGGCAAGGTCTCACTTACAACAAGAATCTGTTGCCCGGCGACCGGATGCGGTTTTTCACGCATCGTAATGACGATCGGCCGGCAAGGAAGTTACTCCCCTTTGCGCGTAACAAAGTATTACAGGTTATAAATGGCGTCAATGGAGGCCGACGGACCATTTACACAGCTTTACGCCACCGGTTGACTATCCGCCGGGAAGACCACGCCGGTCTGGCGACGAATTTCGCTCAGCAGCTTCGCCGTGATGCGGCTCACTTCCAGACCCGGATGAACCACCTCGTTGGCTTCGACCAGACGAGCGAACTCCTCCGCTTCATACAGCATCGTATTGATATGCTGCGGCTGGGTGAGATCCTGAGGCTTGCCGCCGCGCGGCACGAAGCACACTTTCTGGCATTCGGAGATTTTTTCGATCACCAGCGCGCCGGCTTCGCCCTGAATTTCGCTGGGGATGGCGGAATCGCTGACCTTCGAGTGGTGCAGGGTGACATCAAAATCCCCGTAGCTAAGAACGACTGTGCCCTGGCCATCGACGCCGCTCTCCAGCAGGCTGGCGGTTGCGTGCACCGCGCGAGGCTCGCCCCACAGCGCCACCGCGGAGGCCAGACAGTAAAAGCCGATGTCCATGATCGAACCGTTAGAGAAGGCCGGATTGAAGGTGTTGGGATTTTCGCCGTCGAGATAGCGCTGATAGCGGGAAGAGTACTGGCAGTAGTTAATAAAGGCTTTGCGCAGCTTGCCGATCTTGTCGAACGACTGTTTAAGCAGCAGGAAGTTTGGCAGGCTGGCGGTTTTGAACGCTTCGAAGAGCACCACGTTATTTTCCCGCGCCGTTTTGATCGCGGCTTCGACTTCCTGCAGGTTCGAGGCCAGCGGTTTTTCGCAAATCACGTGCTTTTTATGGCGCAGGAACAGGCGGGTTTGCGGGAAGTGCAGCGAGTTTGGGCTGGCGATATAGACCGCGTCAACGTCAGGGCTTTGCGCTAAATCTTCCAGCGAAGTGAACAGATGTTCGACGGGATAGTCGCTGGCGAAGGCCTGGGCTTGCTCAAGGCTGCGGGAGTAGATGGCGGTGAGTTTATATTTGCCGGTTTCATGGGCGGCATCGACAAACTGCTTGGTTATCCAGTTTGTGCCAACAACTGCGAAACGTATCATAAACGTTGACGAACTCCGTAAAAGGGACCTTTCGTCACTGTAGCACGCCATCATGACAAAACCAGTGCGCTATGGCGCAGAAGCTTGAAGAGTGGTGTGTTGTCTGATGTACGCATAAAGCGTACAATTAATGTGTACAATTCAAGCCGGGAGAGATTTATGCGCTCATACAGTACATCTGAAGCCAGACAGAATATTGCGGCCGTCATGGACGCCGCTGCCAGCGGAGAACCGATTGAAATTACACGGCGTGATGGAACGTCTAATGTTTTGATCAGTAAGGCGGAATATGAAACGTTTATGAATGCCAAACTTGATGCGGAGTTTGATTTTATTATGCAGCGACACGGCCGCACAGTTAAGGCGTTGACCGATCGATGAAATGGGTGAGCGCAAGCGAAGTCATTGCCTTTCATGATCGCATTTTACAACATCTCCCCGGCGTTAAAGGTATGTCCGATCCTGGTCGGGCGGAAGCCATAATTTATCGTGTACAGAACCGCTTTCACTATGAAGGGGTGAACGACATTTTTGAACTGGCTGCAACCTATTGGGTCGCTATCGCGCGTGGGCACATTTTTAATGATGGTAATAAGAGGACTGCTTTTTTTATCACCATGACGTTCCTGGCCCGCAATGGGTATCTTATCGCTGATGAAGATACCCGGTTGGAAGAACTCACTGTGCTGGCTGCGACAGGCGAAGCTACGGTAGTGGTTCTTGCTGATGCGTTACGGCAATTGGCGCTCTAACGAAAGCTGGGTCAGCCACAGGCGGGTATCAAACTCCAGCTGATGGTACTGCGGCTCCATATGGCAGCACAGCTGATAGAACGCTTTGTTGTGCTCTTTTTCCTTCAGGTGCGCCAGCTCGTGCACCACGATCATCCGCAGAAAATCCACCGGCGCATCGCGAAAGACGGTGGCGACGCGAATTTCGGCTTTCGCCTTCAGCTTGCCGCCCTGAACGCGGGAGATGGCGGTATGCAGGCCGAGCGCGTTGTTGAGCACGTGGATCTTGTTGTCGTACATCACCTTATTGATCGGCGCCGCGCCGCGCAGATAGCGGGACTTCAGATCCTGGGTATACTGGTACAGCGCTTTATCGTTGTTGATATCGTGACCCTGCGGATAGCGCTTTTTCAGCACCTCGCCGAGACGGTTCTGTTCGATTAACGCGGTGACCTGCGCAAGCAGGGATTCAGGGTAGCCCTGGAGATAGGTTAAAGTGCTCATGCAGCCTGTTTGGGTCATTCAGCGACAACTGCCGGGGATTCTAGCACCCCGCGCGGGCAGGATGCCAGAAAGGCGGCGTTACTCGATTATCGCGTCTTCTACCGCCCGGTAGCTAAAGAAGTCAAACAGCGCCTCTTTACGATGCAGCATGCTATCCACGCAGGCCATGCCGACAAACGCGCCGGTAAACTCGCCGTAGCGGCTGTATTCATCGGAAAAATGCGAGGTGTCGTAGACCGCGCCGATGTTTTGGTATTTTTCGCCATCCGCGGACCACGAGCATTGTATCTCCCGGCCGTTAATCGCCATCGCCAGATAGACTTCTCCCTCCGCAAGGCGGATTTTCTGCGGGTCGTCGTGACGCTCGCCGTTATCCATATAAATGATGGCCAGCTGCGCTGCGCCGGAGGCTTCATCCCAGGTTTTATGCAAAAACATATAGTTCATGTTGTCGTAATAGAGCGTCAGGCCGGCGCTGTGCTGATAAATCTCCGGGCTGAACTCCATCTTCGTGACGATGGTGGCGTATACCGAGGTGAGCTTTTTCGCCAGCAGGCTGACTTTATTGAGCGAGCTCAGCGACTCCTGGCCGCGTAAGGCAAGGTAGCCTGCTTTACGTTCAAGGCTGGTAAAGCGCTGAAGGCGGATCCGCGGCGCATAGAAGGCGTTATCCAGCGTCTGCCCATCAAAATCATCCCTGTCTGGTTTAGCCGGAAACGGCTGAGAAGGCAGATTAGACTCTTCCACCTGGTGCTGAGCGAGGTTCCCCCCGGCCGCCATGCGCAGCCAGCCATCGTCGCTCCATACCATCTTTTGTATCGCCGTCTCGCGGCCCAGCGGGCAGCGCAGCGCCTGGCGGAAGGGCCTGCTGCAAAGATGGGTTAACCAGACTTCGCCCGTCGGGGTCTCGACGTAGCTGCCGTGCCCGGCTTTTTGCAGATAAGTTTGCGGATTGAAGTAGTGTGGTTTGAGATGGTCTGCGTCGTGGCGCGCGTTATAGTTCTCCGGCCAGGAGGTGACGATGGGGTTTTGCGGATCGCCTTCATAGGGGCCGGCGACCTGCGTTGCGCGCGCCATAGTGACCGCATGGCCGTAGCCGGTGCCGCCTTCGGCGACCATCAGGTAGTAATAGTCGCCGCGGCGCGTCAAATGCGGTGCTTCAATACAGCCGCGATCGGTACCTCCGCGCCAGATCCGCTGCGGATAGCCGACAACGCTTCGCGTTTGCGGCGAATACTCCACCAGGCAAATGGCGCCCGGTTTTTCGTAACCTTCGCGGGTTTCCCACTCCAGGGATACGATCCATTTTTTTCCGTCGGTGTCGTGCAAAATGGAGGCATCGAACCCGGCAGAGTGGAGATAAACCGGCTCACTCCACGGGCCGGTGATTTCACTGGCGGTAATAAGATAGTTATCTACATCGAAATAACGTGAATTCATGGAATTCATCACGCCATAAATAACGTAGAACAGCTTTTCCTCTTCACACCAGGTCAGGCTCGGTGCCCAAATGCCTTTGGCGGAGGGCAGCTTTTTTAAATCCGGATTATTATCATCGGTAAGAACGTGGGTAAGTAATTGCCAATGTTTTAAATCCCTCGAATGATAAACCGGCAGACCGGGAAACCATTCAAAGGAAGAGACCGCCACATAATAATCATCGCCGCGCCGACAGATACTGGGGTCAGGATTAAAACCTTTAAAAACAGGATTCTGAATCATCGTATTTACCCTTAATGCGCAAAATATAGCGATGATTGTAAATAGGCGATGGCGACGGGGATATATAGACTCTGGCTATTTATATAATAAACGTCTACTTCTCCGGTGATGCGGCTCACAAAAACGCGTTATTTCTCCGCCTGACGCCCTACGGCATCGGTGCTTCTGACTTTGTGACGGAAGGCCAGCGGGGTGTCGTTCATCATCTCTTTAAACTTGAGGCAGAAGTAGGCACTGTCGGTGAAGCCGGCGCTTTGCGAGATATCGCTAATCTTCAGGTCGGTGTTGGTCAGTAGATTGATAGCGATATTCAGTTTGCGCAGCAGCATAAATTTTTTGAAGCTGATGCCGAAGGCGGATTTAAAGGTGCGGGAAAACCAGGATTTCGACCACCGGCAGCGGCGGGCGGCTTCTTCGGTTGTCATCTCAAAATTTTCATTTTCATCAATAGATTGCAGAAGTTCGATCAGCTCGCTCAGATAGCGATGGTTGGTGCGTTCGGTAATGGGGACGGAATCTTTCAGGCTATTAAAGGCGTGCAGCAGTACGCTCTGCATCAGGGAGCGAAACAGCGAATCGGTAAAGTCGCTGAACTCGCCGCACCAGCTCAGCAGCAGCTCCAGGCGCTCGGCTTCCTCGCCGGAAAGGTAAGCGACCGCGCCGCAGTGGGCGGCGGGGAGCGACAGGTCGTATCCCTCGAGCCACTCTTTTTCGAATTGCATAAGATAACGCTTGTGGCTGGCGGCGGCTGGGAGCGTCATTTCATGGATCAGTAAGGCGGGGACAAAAATCAGAGTATTGTTTTTTATCGTAAATTTCTCATCACCAATCGAATAGCTGCCCTCCGACTCTCGGAACCACATCAGTTCGTCCATCATATGAAAATGCGGGACTACGTTTATGCCATTGAAATCGTTTATGTTATCTAGCCGCAGGGTAAATAGCTCGCCGGCGCCCACGGGGATCTTTTCGAAAACGGGAGATTCATCACTCATCGGGTACACTCTTCTTATATTTAACAGGATGATTTATACATAATCGGTAAGCCCTAAGCAATAACGTACAGAGGACAAATATTAACGATCTTTCTGGCGGAGGCGCGATGAACACTGCCCGTATCAGTATTAAAGAAAAATTTAGCTATGGGTTAGGGGATACCGGCTGTAATTTAGTCTGGCAGACGGTGATGCTGTTTATGGCCTGGTTTTATACCGACGTATTTGGTTTAAGTCCGGCGCATATGGGGACCATGTTTCTCGCAGTCAGGGTATTAGACGCGGTCACCGATGTATTAATGGGGGCGGTGGCGGATCGTACCCGGACTAAATATGGGCAATTCCGCCCTTATATTTTATGGTTCGCAATTCCTTTTGGCGTACTTTGCTGCTTAACGTTTTATACGCCGGATTTCGGCTATACCGGTAAGCTGATTTACGCCTATGTTTCTTATACCTTATTATCGCTGGTCTATACGGCGATTAACGTTCCGTATTGCGCGATGATCAATAATATCTCTAACGATTCCCGCGAGCGCGTTTCGCTTCAGTCCTGGCGCTTTGCGCTCAGTACGCTCGGCGGTCTGATTGTCTCGCTGACCGCGCTGCCGCTGGTGGCCTGGCTGGGTCAGGGTAATGTGCAAAACGGCTATTTTTACACCATGATTGTGATGGGGTGCCTGAGCATCATTCTGTTCTTTATCTGCTTCGGCCTGACGAAAGAGCGCTACACCACGGATATCGCGGTCAACAATCAAAGCAGCATTCTTGATGATCTGGAAACCCTGCTCGCCAACAAGGACTGGCGTATCCTCTTCGCGCTCAACGTCGTTAACCTGATTGCGGTGCTGTTTAAAGGCGGGACCACGCTCTATTACGTCAACAACATTATGGGGCGGGCGGATCTGGGCAGCCTGCTGCTGACCACCACCCTGGCTTCCGGCGTGCTGGGGGCGATGCTCTCCCCGTTTATCTTTAAAAATATTGATAAAGTGAAAGGGTTTAAAATCTCGATGGCCATTGAGGCGGCGCTGCTGATAGGCATGTACTTCGTCCCGGCGGGGAACGTGGCCGCTATCTTTGCGCTGGTGATTATCATCAATATTATTCAGCTGGCCGCCACGCCGCTGCAGTGGAGCATGCTGTCCGATATTATCGATGCGGAAGAGAAACGCAGCGGTAAAAAACTCAGCGGGATCGTTTTTTCAACAAACCTGTTTGCCATCAAGCTGGGGATCGCCATCGGCGGCGCGCTGGTGGGCTATATGCTGGCATGGGGCGACTACGTTGGCGGCGCAGCGCAGCAAACCGACTCCGCGCTGCAGATGATCGCGCTGCTGTTCACCGTCTTCCCCGGGGTGCTGGTGGCGCTGCTGATTGTTATCATGAGCAAGTACAGCCTGGACGATAAACGCCTGTCGCGCCTGGCGCAGGACGACCTCCCGGCGTAACGGACTGTCGCCCGGCAGATGGAGATAATCGGCGCATCTCTATTCTACTGGGCGAAGTTTGCGTATAAACTCGCGGGTTTTAGTGTTCCGGAGGCACAAAGGCGATGAGCCAGGTAGAGTTAAACGGTGAGTTATTCACATTAGAGCGGTTCCCGCCGAATGCTGAAGAGGAAGCGCTTCAGGCGTGGGAAGCGGCGGATGAATATCTGCTGCAACAGGTGAATGACGTCGACGGCCTGACGCTCATTTTCAATGACAGCTTTGGCGCGCTGGGCTGCGCGCTGGCGGAACGCAACCCGGTCAGCATCAACGATTCCTACGTATCTGAGCTGGCGACCCGCTACAACCTGCGGATGAACGGCATTGATGAAGAGAGCGTACGTTTTCAGGATCCCCTGAGCGAACTGCCTGCCGCGCCGGCGCTGGTGCTCATTAAGGTTCCGAAGCAGCTGGCGCTGCTGGAGCAGCAGCTGCGCGCGCTGCGCGAGGTTGTCACGCCGGAAACCCGCATCATCGCCGCCGCGAAAGCGCGGGATGTCCACAATTCCACCCTGGCGCTGTTTGAGAAGATCCTGGGCACCACCACCACATCGCTGGCATGGAAAAAGGCGCGGCTGATTTTCTGTACCTTTACCGCGCCTGAGGTGGCCGATGCGCCGCAAACCTACAGCTGGCCGCTGGACGGTACGCCGTGGACGATTCACAACCACGCCAACGTGTTCGCCCGCAGCGGCCTGGATATTGGCGCGCGCTTCTTCCTGGAGCATCTGCCGGCAAATATTGAAGGCGAGATCGCCGATCTTGGCTGCGGCAACGGCGTGATTGGCCTGAAAGCGCTGGCTTTAAATCCGGACGCCCGGGTGATGTTTACCGATGAGTCCTATATGGCGGTCGCTTCCAGCCGGCTGAACGTCGAAACCAATATGCCGGATGACCTCGAGCGCTGCGAGTTTGTGGTGAATAACGCGCTGTCCGATATTGAGCCGGACCGCTTCGCCGCCATCCTCTGCAACCCGCCGTTTCATCAGCAGCATGCGATCACCGATCATATTGCCTGGCAGATGTTTAACGACGCCCGCCGCAGTCTGAAGTACGGCGGCGAGCTGTATGTTGTCGGTAACCGCCATCTCGATTATTTCCGCAAGCTGAAGCGCGCGTTCGGTAACTGCACGACGATCGCCACCAATAATAAATTTGTGGTGTTGAAAGCGACAAAGGTGCGCAAACAGCGCTGAGCGTTATCGGCTTTCCCGGTTTCCCCGGCTTGCGGCTGACGCCTTAGCCGGGCTACCGGCTGATACCTTAGTCGGACTACCGGCCGGGTTTTCTTTCCCTAAATCGACAGCGCCAGCCGGGTGCCCTGAGCGATTGCCCGCCGGGCGTCCAGCTCCATCGCCACGTCGCAGCCGCCAATCAAATGCACCGTTTTACCCGCCGTCTGCAGCGGATCGGCAAGCTCGCGGCGGGGATCCTGACCGGCGCAGATAATCACATGATCAACGTTAAGCACCTGAGATTCGCCGCCGATCGTCACATGTAGGCCGGCATCATCGATCCGTTGATAGCTGACGCCGGGGATCATTTGGACGCCGCGGGCCAGCAGGGTGGCGCGATGGATCCAGCCGGTGGTTTTCCCCAGCCCGTCGCCGGGCTTGCTGGTTTTGCGCTGGAGCATCACGATCTGGCGCGGGCTTTTAGCCAGCTGCATCCCCTCCGGGCGTAATCCGCCCGCGCTCTGCAGGCTGGTATCGATCCCCCATTCCGCACAGAACTCGCCAATATTCTGGCTGGTGGCGATGCCGGACTGGCTGAGGTACATGGCGGTATCAAAGCCGATCCCGCCGCAGCCGATAATCGCCACCTTCTCGCCGACCGGCGCTTTATCACGCAGGACATCGAGGTAGCTCAGCACCTTCGGATGATCGATCCCGGCGATATCCGGCATCCGCGGGGCGATCCCGGTGGCGAGGATTATCTCATCAAATGCCCGCAGATCGTCGGCCGTCACCCGGGTTTCAAGCCGCAGCGCGACGCCGGTAAGATCCAGCATCCGACGGTAATAACGCAGAGTTTCATGGAACTCCTCTTTGCCGGGGATCTGTTTGGCGATAGTAAACTGGCCGCCAATCTCATGGTGCCCGTCAAAGAGCGTCACCTGATGCCCGCGCGAGGCGGCGTTAACTGCAAAGGCCAGGCCGGCAGGACCGGCGCCGACTACCGCCAGCCGCTTCGGTGCGGTCGCGGGCGCTATCGGCATCAGGGTTTCATGGCAGGCGCGCGGGTTGACCAGACACGAGGTGACTTTACCGGCGAAGATCCGATCGAGGCAGGCCTGGTTGCAGCCAATACAGGTATTGATCTCATCCGCCCGCCCGCTCTGTGCTTTAGAGAGAAATTCGCTGTCGGCGAGGAAAGGGCGGGCCATCGATACCATGTCGGCGTCTCCGCGGGCCAGGATCGCCTCCGCCACGGCGGGATCGTTAATCCGGTTGGTGGTGACCAGCGGGATCGACACCGCGCCTTTCAGCTTGCGGGTGACCCAGCTAAACGCGCCGCGCGGGACCGGAGTGGCGATGGTGGGAATGCGCGCCTCGTGCCAGCCGATGCCGGTATTGATAATCGTGGCCCCGGCGGCCTCAATCGCTTTCGCCAGCGCGGTGACCTCCGCCAGGGTGCTGCCGCCGCTGACCAGGTCGAGCATCGACAGGCGGTAGACAATAATAAAATCGCTGCCCGCGCGCTCCCGCACGGCTCTGACCACCTCTACGGCAAAACGCATGCGTCGGGCGTAGTCGCCGCCCCACTGGTCGTCGCGCAGGTTGGTGCGCGCGGCAAGAAATTCGTTAATCAGATAGCCTTCCGAGCCCATCACTTCGACGCCGTCGTACCCGGCTTCCCGCGCCAGCTGGGCGCAGCGGGCAAAATCATCGATCAGCTGTAAGATCTCTTCGTGGCTCAGTTCGTGAGGCGTAAAGGGGTTGATCGGCGCCTGCAGCGCGGAAGGAGCCACCAGCTGCGGCTGGTAGCTGTAGCGCCCGGTATGCAGGATCTGCAGCGCGATTTTGCCGCCCTCTTCGTGTACCGCATCGGTGATATGGCGGTGATGAGCGAGATGGCTGGCGTCGTTAAGCACCGCGCCGCCCGCCATGGTGACGCCGGAAGGCGCCGGGGCAATCCCGCCGGTGACGATCAGCGCCACCCCGTGGCGGGCGCGCTCGGCGTAAAACGCCGCCAGCCGCTGTGCGCCGTCCGGCAGCTCCTCCAGGCCAGTGTGCATCGAGCCCATCAACACGCGGTTTTTGAGCGTTGTGAACCCCAGGTCAAGCGGGGCGAAAAGCGACGGGTAGCGGCTCATAATCTCTTCCAGTGTAAAATTATTGTTATGTGGTCGGATGAGTTACTAATTTAGCCGCCGCGGGCGAAAAGGGAAAAGGGGAGTGCGGCGATTGTGATGGGATTCAAAGAACGGCGGAAGGTTCTCCCTTACCCCGGCCCTCTCCCTCCGGGAGAGGGAGAAGGGCGGAATGGTGCCGGGGCCAGTTATGCCCGGACGGTTTCTTCTCCTGTAGGGGAGAGGCTTAGGGTGAGGGGGCAACAGGGGCACGGCGCGTCAGCCCCGGCGCCTGCCACATCGAGGTCGTTAATCCGCTGTCCACCAGACCGAGCTGCTCGGCGTACACCGACTGCCATTTGATCATCATCTCGTGATATAGCTCGCGATGCGCCGGATTGGGCGTAAATTCCCGGTGCCAGCTCACCAGCTTCTCGCCCGTCGCCGCCATATCGCCGTACAGCCCGGCACCGGCGCCGGCGGCGATCGCGCAGCCCAGCGCCGTCGCCTCGCGGACCTCCGGCACCCGCACCGGGAGGCCGGTGACATCGCTGAGGATCTGGCTCCACAGCGCGCCTTTTGAGCCCCCGCCCGCAAAGACCAGGCTGTCAAACTGCACGCCGGAAAACTGCGAAATTTGCGCCAGATTACAGGCAGAGACAATCGCCGCGTTCTCTTCCAGCGCGCGGAAGAGGGTGGCCTTATTGCATTTTTCCGGGTCGATGGAGAGGTTAATAAACGACGGCGCGGCGTGGTACCACTGCTTAAAGTGCATGGCGTCAGAGAAGATCGGCATCACCCCGTGGGAACCCGCCGGCACGCGGCTGGCCATCTCTTCGAGCAGGCTGTAGGCGTCGACGCCGAGGCGCCCGGCAATCAGCTTCTCCTCCGCGCAGAACGCGTCGCGGAACCAACGCATGGTCAGGCCGGTGAAGAAGCTGATGGACTCCGCCTGCGCCATGCCGGGAATGACGTGCGGGTTAACGCGAATATTCATCTCCGGGTCAGTTCGGACTTCCGGCAGATTAACCACCTGCTGCCAGAAAGTGCCGCCGAGCACCGCCGTCTGCCCGGCGCGCACCACGCCGAGGCCCAGGCAGCCGAGCTGGACGTCGCCGCCGCCCATCACCACCGGCGTGCCCGCGCGCAGCCCGCTTTGCGCCGCCGCCGCGTCGGTCACCGCTCCCAGTACGCTGCCGGTCTCTTTGACCGGCGAGAGAATATCGGCCCGCAGCCCGGCCATATCCAGCAGCGCCGGGCGCCAGTCGCGGCTGAAGAGATCGAGCATGCCGGTCGTTCCGGCGTTAGAAGGGTCAACCGCCAGTTCGCCGGAAAGCTTTGCCGCCAGCCAGTCGCTGATCATGGTGATGGTCGCCGCTTTGCGGTAGATATCCGGGCGATGATGGGCCAGCCACAGCAGGCGCGGCATGGCGCTCAGTGCCAGGGTCTGCCCGGACACGCCGTACACTTCGGATTCAAAACGGTCGTCGTGGATCTCTTTGAGCTCCGCCACCTCGCGGCTGGCGCGGGCGTCAACGTTGGCGCAGGCCCAGATGGCCTCGCCGTTGCGGTCGTAAAGCACGATGCCTTCACGCATCGAGCAGCAGGCCACGGACTGAATATCTGCCGCAGAGAGATGGGCGGCGGCCAGCGCCTGACGGATACACTGGCAGGCCAGCTGCCAGTTGGTGCCAAGGTCGAACTCCATCGAGCCGGGGACATTGTCCACGCTCAGGTGCTTCCATTCGGCCTGGCCGACCGCTATCTGACGGCCCTGGAGATCGAATACGACCGCCCGAATGCTGCCGGTCCCGGCATCTAACGCTAACAGGTAACTCATGACATGCGCCTCGCTCGTGTTGCGCGGCGCAGGGCCGTTATGAGGCCAGCGTCAGCACCGCGCGTGCTGTTGTCTCTTCCGTTACCAGGCCATTAATCCGCTTGCCGATAAGGGCCGCGTAAATCGCCTGCGCTTTTTCTGTGCCCCCGGCGACGCCCACGATGGTCGGCAGCTGCGCCAGCTCATCAAGGGTGACGCCGAGCAGTTCCCGATGGATCTCCAGCCCTTCAACCGGTTTGCCGTCGGCCTGCAGGAAATAACCTAAAATGTCGCCGACCGCGCCTTTGCGGGCGTACATCAGCTGTTCGCCTTCGCTGATATAGCCGGAGCGCAGGATGGTGGCGTCCCGGCGCTGGTCAATGGCGCCGATACCTACCACCGCCGCATCCGCCGCCGTCGCGGCGAGGATCACGTCGCGGACGCTCGATTCCCGGCGCAGGATCTCCGCCACATCCGCCGATGACACCCTCAGCGGCGCGGGGATCATGCTGACGCTACAGGCGGCATCCAGCTGGCCAATGCCGGTCATATACGGACCTACGCCGCCGGAAAGCGTCACCAGCCGAACCTGCTGGGAGCCGATAAACCCGCTCAGGTGCTGCAGGCAGCTCATGGTGGCTTCGCCAAAGCCCACCGCCAGCAGCTGTCCCGGCTCCAGCACGCCCATTAACGATTGCGCCGCGCCAATCCCCAGGCGGGTGTTCATCGGCGGGGTATTCAGCGCCGGCAGCACGCGGGCAATTTTCAGACCGAAGCGCTGCTGAAGTTCGGTTTCCAGCGCCAGGCAGCCCTCATAGCGCGAATTAATCTGGACGCGGATCACCCCCGACTGGCGGCCCTTCTCCAGCAGGCGGGAGATCTTTAACCGCGGCAGCCCTAAACGCTCGCCGATGTCGTTCTGCGTCAGGCCGTCGTGGTAGTAACACCACGCCACCCGCGCCACCAGCTCCTCCTCGGCTAACGCCAGCCCGGCGTAGCGGCTCTCTTCCGTAATGCGTTTTTCGCTCATAAAGTGAACTCTTATAAAAATTTAGATCATATGTTCGTTATTGCGCGGTCGGAAAATGTGAGCCGACTGGCAAAACGGATCTTTCGTTGTCCGCTGGTTTTCTTCAAACGATCGAAAGCATAAAACTGTGATCGTTGCACGGTTGTAAATATAGTTCACCGTCTACGCTTTTGAACATTATTAATTTAAAAAATCTTTTGTTCAAAATGAGGCGCGATGATGAAGCCACTGCTTGAAGCTCGCCAAATCGGCAAACAGTTCTCCGGCGTCACCGTGCTGAAGCAGATTGATTTCACGCTGCTTTCCGGCCAGGTGCACGCGCTGATGGGCGGTAACGGCGCCGGAAAATCGACGCTGATGAAGATTATCGCCGGGGTAGAGACCCCCGACAGCGGTGAGCTCATCCTCGGCGAACGTACATTTGCGCGCCTTACTCCCGCCCAGGCCCATCAGCAGGGCGTGTATCTGGTGCCGCAGGAACCGATGTTATTCCCCAATCTGACGGTGCGGGAAAATATTCTTTTTCGTCTGCCAAAGCGGGCGGATACCGAGGCCCCCCTGCAGGAAAAGCTTCAGCAGCTTAGCTGCCAGCTTAACCTTGAGGCGGCGGCCAGCACCCTGGAAGTCGCCGACCAACAAATGGTGGAGATCCTGCGCGGGCTGATGCGTGACGCGCAGATCCTGATCCTTGATGAACCCACCGCCTCATTGACGCCGGGGGAAACCGAGCGCCTGTTTCGCCAGATCCGCTCTTTGCAGGCGCTCGGCGTCGGGATCGTGTTTATCTCGCACAAGCTGCCGGAGATCCGCCAGGTCGCCAGCCACGTCTCGGTGATGCGCGACGGCGCGGTGGTGCTGAGCGGGGAAACCGCGCACTACGGCGACAACCAGCTAATCGGCGCAATGACGCCCGTCAGCCGCGATCGTGCGCTGAGCGACACGCAAAAGCTGTGGCTGGCGCTGCCGGGCAATCGCCGCACTCAGGCGCAGGATTTCCCGGTCCTTAGAGTAGAAGATCTGACCGGAGAAGGTTTTATCGATCTCAACCTGGAGATCCGCGCCGGGGAGATCGTCGGCCTCGCCGGGCTGGTCGGATCCGGGCGCACCGAATTTGCCGAAACGCTCTACGGTCTGCGACCGGCGCGCGCCGGGCGGGTATGGCTGGAAAACCGCGATATCAGCCGCGACAGTACGCGCGCCAGGCTGGCCTGCGGGCTGGTCTATCTGCCGGAGGACAGGCAGGTTTCCGGGCTGTTTCTCGATGCGCCGGTGCGCTGGAACACGGTGATGTTTAACCAGCCGTCGCTGTGGCAGCAGAACAGGCGCGAAGCGGCGGTGGTGGAGCGCTATCACCGGGCGCTGGGGATCAAAATGGCCGATGGCGATCGCCCGGTGCGCACGCTCTCCGGCGGTAACCAGCAGAAGGTACTGCTGGCGCGCTGCCTGGAGGCTAACCCGCTGCTGCTGATCGTCGATGAGCCGACCCGCGGCGTGGACGTTTCCGCCCGCGCCGACATCTATCAGCTGTTGAAAAGCGTCGCCGCGCAGAACGTGGCGGTATTGATGATCTCCAGCGATCTCGACGAGTTCGTTGGCCTGGCCGATCGGGTGCTGGTGATGCATCAGGGCAGGCAGAGCGGCGAGCTGGCGCAGCAGGCGGTCAGCGTTGACCGGATGATGACCCTGGCCTTCGGAGGACAGGCATGAAAACGTTATTAAAGAATCGTGAACTGAGCGCCTTTCTCGCCATCGTGGTGCTGTTTGCCGGGCTGGTGGCGCTCAACCCGGCTTATTTCAGTTTGCAAACCCTGGCTATGATCTTTGCCAGCGCGCAGATCCTTTGCCTGCTGGCACTGGGGGCGACGCTGGTGATGCTGACCCGCAATATCGACGTTTCGGTAGGCTCCACCGTCGGCCTGAGCGCTATCGCGACAGGCGTGGCGCTGAATAGCGGGTATGGCCTGATGACCGCCATCGCTTTCGCGCTGGCGATCGGCGCGCTGGCCGGCGCCTTTAACGGCCTGCTGGTGGTGGGGCTGCGCATCCCGGCGATTGTCGCCACCCTCGGCACCCTCGGGCTCTATCGCGGGGTGATGCTGCTGTGGACCGGCGGTAAGTGGATTGAAGGTTTACCGAACAGCCTGAAGGCGCTGTCGGAACCGGCGTTCATCGGTATTTCGCCGCTGGGCTGGCTGGTGCTGGCGCTGCTGCTGGCAGGCGGCTGGATACTGTCGCGCACCGCCTTTGGCCGTGATTTTTACGCCGTCGGCGATAACCTCGCCGCGGCCCGCCAGCTCGGGGTGGCGGTGAACCGCACGCGGATGCTGGCATTTACCCTTAACGGCATGCTGGCGGCCTGCGCCGGGATTGTGTTCGCCGCGCAGATTGGCTTTGTGCCCAATCAGACCGGCAGCGGCCTGGAGATGAAGGCCATCGCCGCCTGCGTGCTCGGCGGGATCTCGTTGCTTGGCGGTACCGGCACGCTGCTGGGCGCTTTTCTCGGCGCCTTCTTCCTCACCCAAATTGACACCGTGCTGGTGCTGTTCCGTCTCCCGGCGTGGTGGAACGACTTCATCGCCGGCCTGGTGCTGCTCGGCGTACTGGTGCTCGACGGGCGTCTGCGTCAGGCGCTGGCCCGCCATCAGCGGGCGCTGAAGTACAGCCGCTTTCAGCCCGGTAATAAAGGGGGCAAGCGCGTGGCCCCGTTTCCCGAACGCAAAAACAAAGAGGTGGCGTAAATGAAGCTCAACTGGGAAAGCGCGCTGCTGGCGCTACTGGTGCTGGAGATCCTGCTGTTTGGCGCCCTGAATCCGCGCATGCTGGATCTCAATATGCTGCTGTTCAGCACCAGCGACTTTATCTGCATTGGCATCGTGGCGCTGCCGCTGACGCTGGTAATTATCAGCGGCGGGATTGATATTTCGCTCGGTTCCACCATCGGCCTGTGCGCCATCGCGCTGGGGGTGATGATGCAGGCGGGCTGGCCCATGAGCCTCGCAATCCCCCTGACGCTGCTGCTCGGCCTGCTGTGCGGGTTGCTGAACGCGGCGCTGATTCATTACACCGGTATTAGCCCGCTGGTGATTACGCTCGGCACCCTGTACCTCTACGGCGGCGGCGCGCTGCTGCTTTCTGGTATGGCCGGGGCAACCGGCTACGAAGGCATCGGTGGATTCCCGGATAGCTTTACCGCCTTCGCCAACCTGACCCTGTTCGGCCTGCCGATACCGCTGGTGCTGTTCGCCGTTATCACCTTTTTCTTCTGGCTGCTGGCCCACCGCGGGCGCTTTGGGCGGCACCTTTTTCTGCTCGGGCAGAACCCGCGCGCCGCGCGCTACGCCGCGCTTTCCGTTAACGGGATGCCCTACGCGCTGTATGGCCTGGTGGGCGTGGCGTCGGCGGTAGCGGCGCTGGTGATGGTCTCCTATTTCGGCTCGGCGCGCTCGGACTTAGGACGCGACCTGCTGATGCCGGCGCTGACCGCCGCGGTGCTCGGCGGGGCCAATATCTACGGCGGTTCCGGCTCGATCGTCGGCACGGCGCTGGCCGCGCTGCTGGTGGGCTATTTACAACAAGGTTTGCAAATGGTCGGCATCCCCAACCAGGTGTCGAGCGCGCTGTCAGGGGCGCTGTTGGTTGTGGTGGTGATGGGGCGTTCGCTGAGCCTGCACCGTGAATGGGTGCGGATGAGCTGGCGGCGTCTTTTCTCGCGTAAAACAATCGGAGCATAAAATGAAAACAAAACTGATCGTGCTGGCGATGGCGCTGGGTATGGCATCGGCCCAGGCGGCGGACCGTATCGCCTTTATTCCTAAGCTGGTTGGCGTCGGCTTCTTTACCAGCGGCGGTAACGGCGCGAAAGAGGCGGGCAAAGCGCTCGGCGTGGACGTCACCTACGACGGCCCGACCGAACCGAGCGTCTCCGGCCAGGTGCAGCTGATCAACAACTTCGTCAACCAGGGCTACAACGCAATTATCGTCTCCGCCGTATCGCCGGACGGGCTGTGCCCGGCGCTGAAGCGGGCGATGCAGCGCGGGGTGAAGGTCCTGACCTGGGACTCCGATACCAAACCAGAGTGCCGCAGCATCTATATCAACCAGGGGACGCCGCAGCAGCTCGGCGGCCTGCTGGTGGAGATGGCGGAAAAGCAGGTGACGAAGCCTGGCGCCAAAGTGGCGTTTTTCTACTCCAGCCCGACGGTGACCGACCAGAACCAGTGGGTAAAAGAGGCGAAGGCCAAAATCGAAAAAGCGCATCCGCAGTGGGAAGTGGTGACCACGCAGTTTGGCTATAACGACGCCACTAAATCGCTGCAAACCGCCGAGGGGATCTTAAAAGCGTACCCGGATCTCGACGCCATTATCGCCCCGGACGCCAACGCGCTTCCGGCGGCCGCCCAGGCGGCAGAGAACCTCAAGCGCCAGGGCGTGGCGATTGTCGGCTTTAGTACCCCGAACGTGATGCGCCCCTACGTGGAGCGCGGCACGGTAAAAGCCTTCGGCCTGTGGGACGTGGTGCAGCAGGGCAAGATCGCGGTTAACGTCGCCGATCGTCTGCTGAAAAAGGGCGATCTTAACGTCGGCGACAGCGTTGATGTGAAAGATCTCGGCGCCCTGAAAGTCGAGCCCAACAGCGTGCAGGGCTATCAGTATGAAGCGAAAGGCAACGGCATCGTGCTGCTGCCGGAGCGGGTGGTGTTCACCAAAGAGAATATCAATAACTACGATTTCTGATGGAGGATGAGATGGCTGATTTAGACGATATCAAAGAGGGAAAAAACTTCGGCTTAGACCGTCCGCAGCAGAATACGCTCTATACGCTGAAGGGCTGCGGGTCGCTGGAGTGGGGGATGCAGTCGCGGCTGGCGCGTATCTTCAACCCGCAGAGCAACCGTACGGTGATGCTGGCGTTCGACCACGGCTATTTTCAGGGGCCGACCACCGGGCTGGAGCGTATCGATCTCTCTATTGCGCCGTTGTTCGAAGAGACCGACGTGCTGATGTGCACCCGCGGCGTGCTGCGCAGTCAGGTCCCGGCGGCGACCAACAAACCGGTGGTGCTGCGCGCTTCCGGCGGCAACTCGATCCTCAGCGAACTTTCCAACGAGTGCGTGGCGGTGGCGATGGAGGACGCGCTGCGCCTGAACGTCTGCGCGGTGGCGGCGCAGGTCTATATCGGCAGCGAGCATGAGCATCAGTCGATCAACAACATTATCAAGCTGGTGGACGCCGGCAACCGCTACGGTATGCCGGTGCTGGCGGTAACCGGCGTGGGCAAAGAGATGACCCGCGACGCCCGCTACTTCTCGCTGGCCAGCCGCATTGCCGCCGAAATGGGGGCGCAGTTCGTGAAAACCTACTTTGTTGAGGAAGGCTTTGAGAAAGTCACCGCCAGCTGCCCGGTGCCGATCGTCATCGCCGGGGGCAAAAAGCTGCCGGAGCAGGAGGCGCTGGAGATGTGCTGGCGGGCGATCGACCAGGGGGCTTCCGGCGTGGATATGGGGCGGAATATCTTCCAGTCCAGCGCGCCGCGCGCGATGCTGAAGGCGGTGAAAAAAGTGGTGCATGAGAACCTGAGCGCCCGCGAGGCGTATCAGTTCTGGCAGGAGGAAAAACAGGGAGAGCTGCAATGAACGTAACGCTGGTGGAAATCAATATCAAACCGGAACGGGTCGACGAGTTTCTTGAGGTGTTCCGCGCCAACCACGAAGGAGCGCTGCAGGAGCCGGGCAATCTGCGCTTTGACGTCCTGCAGGACCCGGAGGTGAAGACGCGCTTTTTTATCTATGAAGCCTATATCGACGATGACGCGGTGCTGGCGCACAAGAAAACCCCGCACTATCTGGCCTGCGTGGCGAAGCTGGAGGCGCTGATGTCGCAGCCGCGGCAGAAGCGCAGCTTTATCGGCCTGCTGCCGGAGGTGTAAGACGAGCCCTCACCCCGGCGGGGTGAGGGGACATCGTAGCTACTTACGGAAAAACTCGTTATACAGCATGTACAGATGCGCCGCGCTCCATGAGAAGTTCGGCGCGCCCTGCTGAGCGCCGGTGAGCGGATTGTAATTCTCCTGAATCGGGCCATCGGAGGTTAACCCCCGGGCGTGCCTGAAGAAGGCATCCGCCAGCTGCAGCGCCTCTTCGCGGTGGCCGTAGCGCTCCATCCCTTTCAGGCCGAACCAGAACTGGTCCACCCACACGCGGCCGCGCCAGTAAATATCCGCGCCAAACGCCGGATTCGTTAATGCGGCGGTACCCAGCGGTACGAAAGTATTGAACTCTTTGTTGTCCAGCATCACCGAAATGACGTCATCGGCATGCGCCTGAGTGGCCGCGCCGTTGAACAGCGGCGACCAGCCCTCCGGCCCTTTGCCGCGCTCGACGATCGGCTTACCGGCACAGCCGTTTGCCAGCGGCTGCGCTTCAATGCGAATGTCGTAATAGAATTTGCTCTGCGGGTCGAACATGCAGGTGTTGATATAGTCGGCGAGCTTTTGCGCCAGCGCCCGGTAGCGTTTTGCCTCCTCCGGCTTGCCGAGAAGGGTCGCCATCTCCGCCAGATAGTGGTTGTCGCTGTACATATAGCTGGCCTGATCGACCGACTCCTGCAGCAGCGAATAGCCGAGCAGATTGCCGCTTTTATCCCGGTTTTCAGCAAATTTCACCGTCCAGTCGCTGCGTTTGCCGCCGTCGGCGATGTATTTATCCAGCTGATCTTTATCGATAAAGCCGAAGACCGCCGCGTCGTCGCGCCCCGACTCCCAGGAGGCTGCCACCTGTGCCGGGATCTCCAGGCTGTCGTAATCGCCCTTCGCCGTCACCTGCTCGTAGGTTTTCAGGCCGGAAAGCGTCCGTTCTTTATCGCCCTTTTTCACGGTAAACAGCATCGCGCCATCGGCGGTGTTGTGCGCTTTATCGCGGGTCGCGCCGTACTCCGGCACGCCGTTGCCGTTGTGGTCGCGGTTGCGCAGCCACCAGTCATGGTAGGCCACCAGCTTCGGGTACATTTCCGCCAGCCAGGCTTTATCTTTGGTGACGTTATAGACTTCCATCACCGACCAGGCCGCCAGGCTCGGTTTGGTATTCCGCTCGTTCCAGTTGCTGCCGTCGCCGCCGCGCTCCGGGCTCAGGTTCCAGGCGATCAGATCCGGAATGAACCCGGCATCCTGCGGCCGCACTTTATCGTCGGCGGCAATCTGCCAGGAGAAGACGGCGCGGATGTTCTCTTTCGCGATTTCCGGGTTGAAGTGGGCCATGGCGTAGGCCTGCTTCCAGGTATCCCACGGCCATGTCTGGTTGCCGGAGAACCAGCGCCCGGTTACCGACGGCGTGACGGTGTTGTGCTTAACGGCGCCGCCCGGCGCGCGCCAGTTGCCGTTAAGGGTTTCGATCGCTTTCACCGCCACCCGGGTTTGGTGCGCCGTGGCATCCGGATTGGTCAGCCCCTTTTGCAGATAGCCGTTCCAGCGCGCCTCGGAAGCGCGCAGATAGTGCGCCGGTCGCGCCAGAATATCGCGGATTTGCGCTTTCTCAAGGCGCACCTGCTCGGCGTTCAGCAGGTGCGAGTAGGTGGTATAAAGCGTGGTCGAGCCGTTGATTTGCGCGCTGCTGGTGAATCGATGGCCATCGATTTGGGTGACCGTCGGCAGGGAGCGATGGATCTGATACTGCGATTCGCCGGAGGTCATTAAATCCGATGCGGAACGGACTTTACCGAAGCTGACCGTCAGTCCGTCGTGGGTCGCGCTCAGGCGGCGCTGATAGTCCGGGAAGGCCTGGTCGATGGTTTGCGTTGACTGCGGTTTCCCCTCTTTGGCGGAGAGCGTCTCCAGCAGCTCGCCGTCCCAGACTAGCTTAAGCGGACCGCTGCTGGTGATTTTAGTCTCCAGTAAAGACGTGTGCGCGCTGGCAAAGCGCAGGGTCATCTCGATCTGTACGCCGGGCGCGGAGAGCGTTTGCACCAGCGCCCCGGGCAGGCTCCAGGCCTGCATGGTGAAGGCCACTTTTTTGCCGTTCTGGTACACCGTCAGGCGATCGAAATGGGTCGCCATAAAGTTGATGTACTCCTCGGTGAGCAGCGCGGGCCCCGGAAAGCCGCCCATGGTGGCCGGACCGTCCGGCAGCAGATGCCCATGCCATGCGCCCAAATCGAAAAACGGGTTGAAACGCTGGTGGTCGTCGCCATCGAAATCCTGCATCGCCTGCGGCGCGCCGCTGCGGTTGATAACATTTTTAAAGTCATCCGCGGTCAGCGCGTGGGCGGAAAAGCTTAGCAGCAGGGCGCAGGCCAGCGGCGTCAGAGTGGTGATGATTTTCACGGTATTGATATCCCTTTTTACCAATAGAAATATTGCATCAGGAAAACCTGGTCGCTCGGGTCTCCGGAGGCGTTTTTCATGTAGAAGCGGCTGTCCGCGGCGGTCGCGAACCGTCCGTCGCCGTATTCGTACCAGATGCCGAACTGCATAAACGAGGTGGTTTCCTCGGCGGCGCGATCCGGGCGATGTTTGGCGTAGCTATAGGCGGTAGAGAGATACACGCCCTTGAGCGCTTCATACATGGCGCTGGCCATAAAGCCGGTCTCCGTTCCCGGCACGTTTTGCCCCCTGGCGCGCCCGGTATGGTGCCAGGCGCGGGCGGCGAGGTTGGGGGTGAGAATACCGGTTAACAAGAGCTGACCGGTACCGTCGGTTAGCTCAAGACCGTTCATCCAGGTGACCTTTTCGGCAATATCGTACTGGACGTAGCCGTTGACCATCGCCGGGTAGGTATATTTATCGTCGTAGCGGTCGTATTTGCCGAAATGGAGCCACGCTTTGCTTTCATCGTGGTGCCCGGCGGGCGTGGCGGTCACGCTGTAGCGAAAATCTCCCGCCAGGTTCTGCACCTTGAGCGCGTACATAATATCGCGCGTATTGGGGATCACGTAGCCGAGGTCGGGTGTGAAATCGCCCCACCACTGCAGATCGTCGAGCGATGAATCCTGGCGCAGGCTGAGCATAATCTCGGTGCTGCTATCGGTTTTATATCCGCCGTAGAGGCGGTTTATTCCACCTTCGAATCCGCCCCAGCTGTGTCCGGTACCCAGGCATTCCCCTGACGATCGGCCTGGACCGTCCAGCCTTCGCCATAAATTAAGCCAAACCAGCTACCGTGCTTTATTTCCAGCCCGCCTTCAATATAGGTGCCATCGCTATATTTATGTTTATCCTCGCCTTCTAAATCCATATATCCGCCGACCCCCAGTTCACCGTAAAAACGATAGGAAGTGGCGCTCAGTTCAGGCGTTTTCATATCATCATGTTCCGCCGGGTGAGCAACATCAGCCGCTACGGCAGGTGTGCAGAAGGCCAGAGCGGCAAGCGCCCCGTAAATCAAGTTATTCTTTTTCATCGCATTATTAAGAGATATTGTAATTTATTATTTTAGGGAAAATGGCTTATGACGCGTCGGAAGCCGGCGCCGCTTCAATTCTTTTTTCTTCTACCGTTAATCCCTTCACGTATTTGCTGTATTTCCACCACGCAAATCCGAGGAAGATAACAATGCCGCCGACGTTATAGAAAATAATGGTCAGAATATTGCCGCCGGTGGGAAAGGTGGAGGCGACGAAGCCGATAGCGAAAATAACAATCAGCATCGAGACCACCGTAATGCCGGTGGTGCGTGAGCCCATTTTAAAATCGCGCGGCAGATGATCGAGCCTGCGGCGCAGGTTGAGATACGCCAGCATGATAAACAGCGGCGGCAGCATCGAGGCGGCGGCGGTCATGTTGATGATGGTGTTCATTAAATCCTGCACGGTGCTGGAGCCCATCATCGGGATAATCATCAGCGGAATCACAATCAGGAACTGGATCCACGCCGCGCGCGCCGGTACGCCGTTTTGATTGAGCTCGACGGTTTTTTTACCAAATATGCCGGCCGGGATTTCGGAGAAAAAGATTTTGACCGGCGTCGCGGTCCACATTAATAACGAACCAAACATGGCCGTAAAGGAGACCAGGCCGACAAAACGGTTGACCACGATTTCCGGCAGGCCAAACCAGACCGCCATGCCGTGGAAGACCTGTACCGATCCGCCGGTATATTTCAGCGCTTTACTGCTGATAAACACGTTAATCAGCACCGAGGAAATGGAGTACAGCACGCCAATCACGATCCCGGCGAGGATAATGACCTTAACGAATGATTTCGATCCGCCTTTCACGTCATTGACGTACACCGCGACGGACTCCGCCCCACCGGCCGCCATAAAGATCCAGGTGGTGATGCCGAGGAACGCCCAGTTAAAGTTCGGGATCATTGCATCCACGGTAATCGGATCCGCTGGCTGAATACCGCCCACCAGCGCGCTGCCGGAAAGCAGAATGTAGGAGAGCGTCAGCAGCAGCATTAACGACGAGGTCACCGAGGTAATAGGACCCAGCATTTTTGCGCCGTTGGTGGACACCCAGGTCGACAGGGCGAACAGCGCCATGCTCAACATCGTGGTGGCGGCGGGCGTCAGAATGTACTCGTAGCCGAGGAAGGCGTAGGAGGCATACGCGATGACCCTCGGCAGCAGCGAGGTGAAAAAGAACAGATTCACGAACCAGTAGGTGTAGGCGGTAATAAAGGCCCAGCGCCCGCCGAGGGAGCTTTTTACCCACGCATAAACCCCCGCTTCGGAGTTTTTATTCAGCGAAACGAATTCCGCGATGATCAGGCAGAAAGGAACGAAGTAGAGCAGGGTTGCGAGGAAGAACATGGGTGCCGACGCCAGCCCCAGCTCAATATTGTTATTGATCACGTTGTTAAAACTGAAGACGGCGGCGAAGGTCAGCGACAGCAGGCCGAACTTGCCGATGGTATTACGTTTGATATCAGACATAACACATCTCCACACATTGTCCTTCAGAGAATGGCCGAAGGGGATTGTGTTGTTTGTAGGGTAGAGGTAGTTAAGTATTGCGGTTAATTTTAGTAAAAATTTTAGTAAATAAAAGCGGTAAAAATGAATTGCTTTAACTCGATCACGAAAATGGTTGAGCGCGAGATCCTGGCTGGCGGGTAAAAAAAACCGCCAGACGATTTAACGCTGGCGGGAGGAACGGTCGCTTATTTCACCGGATTTACCGCTGATTTCAGCACCGATGGCTGGCTCTTGCGCTGTTTTTTCTCAAAGCGGGTTATCCACCACCACGCGAGTCCGGAGAAGACTGCGGTCATAAAGACGTTAATGAAGAAGGCATTCACCAGATCGACGCCCGGTGGGAAAGCCGAGGCGGTCATGCTGACCAGGAAAATCACCATCAGCATCGACACCACGGCCATCCCAACCTTTCGTGACCCCATGCGGAAGTCGCGCGGCGTGTCGTCGTGTTTCCAGCGGAAAACAAAGTAGGCGGCCATGATAAACAGCGGTGGTAGCATCGCGGTACCCGCGGTCAGGTTGATAGCGGTGTTCATCATTTGCTGAACGCTGGCGGAGCCGAAACCGTTTACGATGAGCATCAGAAAGACGAAGACAAATTGCCACCAGGCGGCGCGCACCGGCACGCCGTGGACGTTCAGCTCGGTTGTTTTTTTGCCATAGATGCCGGCAGGAATTTCAGAGAAGTGAATTTTTACCGGTGCGGCGGTCCACATCATCATGCTACCGAAAATGGCGATAAACAGAATGATGCCGACGAAGCGGCCCATCAGCGCTTCTGAAATATGGAAATAGGCGCCGAGGCCGGTGAAGATTTCCACCATGCCGGCCGCATAGGTCAGATCTTCACGTGCCACAAAGACGTTGACCAGCAAAGAGCCCAGCGCGTACATGCCGCCAATCAGGATCCCGGCGGTGATGATGACTTTAATAAACGATTTCTGCCCACCTTTGGTGTCGTTCAGGTACGCGGCGACGGTTTCAGCCCCGCCTGCCGCCTGGAAAATCCAGCACATGATCCCCAGCGTCGCCCAGTTGATGGTAGGCGCCATGGCGTGCAGCGTAATCGGCTGCGCGGGGACATGGCCCGCGCCCAGCGCGGTAAAAGCGCCGACCACGTAAATCGCAAATAGCGCGAAGACGCCATACGCCACGCATTCGGAGATTTTCCCCAGCCAGGTCGCGCCTTTAGTGGAAATGTGGGTGGCCATGGCGAACAGGACGATAGAGATCAGCGACGTGACCATCGGCGAGAAAGGAATGGCGTAACCCATAATGGCGTACGAGGCGTAGGCCACCACGTTCGGCAGCAGCGACAGGAAAAAGAACAGGTTCACAAACCAGTACAGGAACGAGCCGAGATAGGCCGCGCGGGTACCTAAAGGCTGCTTCAGCCAGGCGTACATACCTGATTCGGAATTCTTATTCGCTGACACGAATTCGGCGATGATAAACACAAACGGAATAAAATAGACCACCGTCGCAAACAGAAAGATAGGGGCGGAGCTGAGCCCTAACTCGATGTTGTTATTGACAATATTTCGTACGTTAAATACGGCGGCAAACGCCATCGACAGCAGGGCGAATTTACCTATTTTGGCACGAACTGATTCGGACATAAGTCCTCCGAAAAATTATCTGGCCCGCATTGAGGGTTAGGGCCGGGAAGGCCAGCGAGTCGATCCGCTGGCCTCATCTTGCTTCACGCGGGCTTACTTATTCAGGAAGTAGCCGTCTTCGATAGTTACTCTGAGCACCACCTTTTTGACCGGCGAGTCGCAGATAAAGCGATAGGCTTCATGGGTGTCGCAAATCACCATTTGTCCTTCGTGAACCTGCACGGTTTCACCAATACCTTTCAAATATTCACGGTCGGTTTCATCGCGATAGCAGGCCACGGTCTGCAGCTGCTCTTTGGCGGCAAACTCAATTTTTTGCTGACCCTGAAGGTAGTAATGCACCTCGAAATAGCGGCGGTTGCCAACGAACAGCGCATCCGTGGTGCTGTCGCTTGCCACGCGATAGGAGAGCGAATCGCCGATAGAGTGGGCCACCCCGGGCCGAATATTGTCGATGTTATTAATCGCTTCTACGCAGCGCTGCCATTTACGCCCACTGTGATAAATTTGCTTAAACTGTTCTAAGTTATCGAGAATTCTCATTTTTCAGCCTCGCTGTGTGAATCGGAGGAAAAGAAACCGGCGCCAAAGCTATGATTCGCCAGCGTCTGCGAGGAAGCGCTCCCGCCTTCCAGCGGCAGCAGCGTAAAGCCATAGTTGAACGGTTTGAGCCAGACCCGCCAGCTATCCAGCACCTCGCTCCCCCAGGAGTTAGAGCCCAGGCCGAGCAGTTGGGCATCGATATTCAGGGTGATGTCATCGCTGCGACGCAGTTCGTTACAGTGCTGCGCGGCGTGCAGATTCTCCGCCGTATAGTGCCAGGCGCTGATGTTGAGCGGATCGCGCGGGACCACCATCAGACCGCTGCCGTGACGGTCGGTAAACGCGGCCCAGCGGACGTGCTGGCGGTTGCCGTTGTTCTGCGGGAACGGATAGTTCACGAACATGTCGTCCACGGTGGTGCGCCAGAGGTCAATGATGTTGCTCTGCTGGCTGTCGGCGTAGTTTTCGCCGGGACCGCGACCGTAGTAATCCACCTGTTCAAACTGGCCGTTAATGCCCAGCATAAAACCGATGCACGGCACGATGTGCGGATAGTCGCCGTAACGTTCGCCCGCAAGCTCAACGTTAATATGCCCCTGCGGGGTAATCTGCCAGCGATAGGTGCAGCGCATGCCGAAATCGAAAACCGGCGGGGCGATGATGCTGCGGGCGGTGATAATCACCGTATCGCCGCGCTGCTCGGCGCTGAATTCACGCAGATGCTCCTGCATGATTTGCAGATGATTGGGCTGCCACAGCCCTTCGTATTCCTGCTTGTGGTTATCAATCATTGGCTTGAAGAAGTTAATCTTCGGCTCACGGGTCACCTGGTCTACGCCGTTCACCTGCCATTCGCTCAGTTTGCCGCTGATTTTAGAGAAGACCACGCGGAAGTTATGCCCGGTGATGCTGTAGCTCAGTCGTTCATCAGCTATCCGTAGCGGGGTTGCGCTGGCATTTATCAGCGTTGATTTCGTTGCCGTCTGTTCTTTTAGCCGGAACTGGTAAATGGCGATCGGATGGTTAGCCTCGCTGTACGGCGTACGGGAATCTTTGGTTACCATGATGTTGACGAAGGTTTCGCGATCGTCCAGCTCCGGCAGGTCGATAGTGATATCGCGGCCGCTGTTTGGCGCAAGATCGCGCACCTTAAGCTGCTGGCTGGCAAGCGTAGCCCCCTCGGCGCGCACTTCCACGCGCAGGGTGTAGTCATCGAGGGTCGAGAACCAGAGCTTATTATCGATGCGCAGCTCGCCGCGGGCGATGTCGGTCGCCTGAACTTTTACCGGGGCGATAACCTGCTTGTACTCTCTGAGCCCGGGTCCAGGCGTCTGGTCGGAGAAAATCAGCCCGTCGAGGCAGAAGTTGTAGTTATTGGGATAGTCGCCGTAGTCGCCGCCGAATTTGTACCATACCGAGCCGCTGTCGTCGGTGGCCTGGATTCCGTGATCGCACCACTCCCATACGTAGTGGCCCTGAATACTGTCATGTTGATAGAACACGTTCTGGTATTCGCTCAGCCCGCCGGGACCGTTGCCCATCGCATGGGCGTATTCGCAGATAATCCGCGGCTTGGCATGCGGATATTCCCCAAATTCGTTCATCAGCGGTACGCGGGTATACATGGTGGAGATGATATCCACCACCTCCGCGTCGCGATCCTCTTCGTAATGCACCAGCCGGGTATCATCGATCGCCTTAGCGGCGTGATACATCGCGCGAATGTTGCAGCCGTAGCCGGACTCGTTGCCCAGCGACCAGATGACGATCGACGGATGGTTTTTCTGCGCGTGGACGTGGCGCACGATCCGCTCAACGTAAATATGCTCCCATGCCGGGTCATCGGTGATGGCGCTCAGGTTGCCGACGTTGGCGAAGCCGTGGGATTCGACATCGGTTTCCGCCATCACGAACAGGCCGTAAATGTCGCACATCTCATAGAAACGCGGGTCGTTGGGGTAGTGGGCGGTACGTACCGAGTTGATATTGTGCTGCTTCATCAGCAGCAGATCTTTCTCAACGCGATCCATCCCTACGGCGCGGCCCTTCAGATGGTCGTTGTCGTGACGGTTAACGCCGTGGAGCATCACGTAGCGGTTATTGATATAGAACAGGCCGTTGCGCACTTTGATATCGCGAAAACCGACGCGCTGCGGGATAACTTCGATAATCTCCCCGGCGGCGTTTTTCAGCGTCATCACCAGGTGATAGAGCCAGGGATTTTCTGCCGACCACTGCTGCGGCGCCTTCACGTCGATCGCAAAGTCGACGTTCAGCAACTGGCTGATGCTCAGGCGCGGCGTTGCACCTTCATACAGTACCTTTTCGCCGTCGAACAGCGCGTATTCCAGCGTCGCTGCGTCCGGCTGCGCGGCGAGATTTTCCAGCACCAGCTGGCAGGAGAGCGTGGCGTCGACGTAGTCATCGTTAAAATCGGTGCGCAGAGTGAAGTCCTGGACGTGAAGCGGGTTTTTGCCCATCAGATACACGTCGCGGAAGATACCCGCCGACCACCACATATCCTGATCTTCTATATAGGTGGAGTCCGCCCACTGCATGACGCGCACGCAAAGCAGGTTGTCGCCGATTTTTACCGCGTGACTAATATCAAACTCCGCCGTCAGGCGGCTGCCTTTGCTGAAACCGATGTACTGACCGTTAACGTACACTTCAAAATAGGTTTCGACGCCATCAAATTTAATCAGGGTCTGCTGGCCCTGCCAGCCCTCGCTGAGGGTAAAGATGCGCTGATAGGCGCCGGTAGGGTTGTCGGTCGGCACGTAGGGAACGTCAATCGGGAAAGGAAAGCCTTCGTCGGTGTACTGTAGCTGGCCGTGGCCTTCCATCTGCCACATTCCCGGTACGGTAATCGGCCCCCAGTCGCTCATGTATTGCGAGGTGAACGCTTCCGGCACCCGCAGCGGGTTGTTAAAGAAGCAGAAGTTCCACTGTCCGCTAAGGGACAAAAAGCGGCTGCTGGTTTCACGGGCGAAGGTTCGCGCCTGGGCCTGCGAATCGTAAGAGAAGAAATAGGCGCGCGGAGGCAGCCGGTTTTCATGAGTGAGTTGAAGATTTTCCCAGCGATTCATATCGCCTCCCTGAACGGACTAAACGGATGGAGTTTATTTTAGTAAAACTTTTACTAAATAAAACCGCCGGGAGCGATTTACTTTAACTCGATCACAAAATGAGCGTGACCGGGCGCCTGCGGTTAGCGTCGGGAAGGGGACATTCCCGGAGGCGATGCTGCGCATCTGTCCGGGCTACCGTTTGGCAGACGGCGGTGAACCCGTAGCCCGGGCA